>NC_010530.1:843546-1175319 GCF_000069785.1 Cupriavidus taiwanensis LMG 19424
TAGTCGAATTCCATATTTTACTTGATAGGCTGCGGTGCGCAGAATCGAGCCACTGAAACGCAAGCCCATGCGCTTGCAAGCCATCGAGGAGCAAGCCTTGGACCCTTCCAGCCATTCCAACCTGCCGCTGGCCGGCATCCGCGTGATCGACTTTTCGCGGGTGCTCGCCGGCCCCTATTGCACGGCGCTGCTGGGCGACCTCGGCGCCGAGGTGATCAAGATCGAGCCGCCGGGCGGCGACGACTACCGCGCCGTCGGGCCCTTCGTGGACGGCAGGAGCGGGTTGTTCTCGGCGATGAACCGCAACAAGCAGAGCATCGTCATCGACCTGAAGACCGTAGCGGGGCTGGAACTGGCCCGCACGCTGTGCACGCGTGCCGACGTGGTGGTGGAGAACTTCCGCCCTGGCGTGGCGGACAAGCTGGGCATCGGCTACGAGGCGCTGCGGGCGCTGAATCCATCGCTGGTCTACGCCAGCGTGTCGGGCTTCGGCCAGACCGGGCCGGAGTCGCACCGGCCGGCCTACGACATCATCCTGCAGGCGATGTGCGGGCTGATGGACGCCACCGGCGCGCCGGACGGTGCGCCGACCATGCTTGGCGAGGCGGTGTCGGATGCGGTCAGCGGGCTCTTTGCCTCGTGGGGGGTGCTGGCGGCGCTGCTGGCGCGCGAGAAGAACGGGCGCGGCACGCATGTCGATGTGTCGATGTTCGACGCCACGCTGAGCCTGAGCGCGACGCTGGTCGCGCGCTACGCCGCCACCGGGCGGGCGCCGCAACGGGTGGGCAACCGGCATCCCTCTTCCGCGCCGTTTGGCGTGTACCGCGCCGCGGATGGGTTCTACGTGGTGGCGGTGCTCAACAACAAGCTGTTCCACACGCTGGCCGAGACCATCGGCTGCCCGGAGATGGCGCACGACCCGCGCTTTGCCGATGACGAGTCGCGTTGCCGCTTCGAGCCCGCACTGCGCGCCGGCCTGGAAGCGTGGTCGTCCGGTCGCACCGTCGCCGAGGTGAACCGCCTGCTGGGTGCGGCGGGTATTCCAGTCGCGCCGATCCGCAATGTCAGGCAGGCGCTGGAGAGCGCGCATGCGGTTCATCGGGGCCTGCTGACCGAAGTGGCCGGGCCGGATGGCAGCACCATGCGGCTGCCGTCGCAGCCGGTGAAGTTCTCGGGGTATGGCCCCAACCGCGTCACCCCCGCACCCGAGCTGGGACAGCACACCGAGGCCATCCTGGCCGCGCAGGAAAACAGCAAGGAGACACAGCATGCTTAAACGACTGGGCGTCGAGCCGGCCGACCTGGAAATCGCCGATGCCATCGGCCGCTTTGCGCAAAGCGAACTGGCGCCGAAGGCGGCAGAAGTGGACCGAGCGGAGCTGTCCACCACGCGCTATGTGCCGCAACTGGCCGAATTGGGCCTGATGGGGATGAACTTGCCGGAACGCTGGGGCGGCACGGAGACGTCGCCGGTGGCGTTGATCCTGTCGCTGGCGGAAGTTGCCAAGGCCTGCGCTTCGACATCGTCGATGCTCGGCGCGCACTACCTGGCCACCGATTCCATCCTGATCGGCGGGGACGACAGCCAGCGCGCACGCTACCTGCCCGACGCGGCGGCCGGGACGCGGCTGGGCGCGTTTGCGCTCACCGAGCCGCGCGCCGGGTCCAACCCGGCCGACATGGCCACGCGCGCCACGCCGGAAGGCGATGGCTACCGGCTGCGTGGGGTCAAGCACTTTATCTCCAATGCCGAGGCGGCGGACTTTATCGTGGTCTATGCCAAGACCGACCCGGCGGCGGGCACGCGCGGCATCAGCGCCTTCGTGGTGGAGCGCCACAGCGACGGCGTGCAGGTGGCGCCGGCGGAGAAGCTGATGGGCATCCACGGTGCCCCGGCGCATGAGGTGGCGCTGGACTGCTTCGTGCCTGCCGCCAACCGCCTGGGGCCCGAAGGCACGGGTTTCCGCACCGCGATGAAAGTGCTGGACAACAGCCGGCTCGACGTCGCCGCCACCAGCCTGGGCATTGCCGAGGCGGCGCTGGCCTGCGCGGTGGACTGGGCCCGGCAGCGCCAGGTTGGCGGCGAGCCGCTGGCGCGCAAGCAGGGCCTGCAATGGATGTTCGCGGACATGCGCACGCGGCTGGAGGCGGCCTGGCTGCTGACGCTGCAGGCCGCGGCGCGGCGCCGCGACGGCGAGCCCTTTACCGAGCAGGCGTCGATGGCCAAGCTCTATGCGTCGGAGATGGTGGGGTTCGTCACCGATGCCGCGCTGCAGATTCACGGCGGCTACGGCTTCACGCGTGAAATGCCGCTGGAGCGGCTGGTGCGCGACGCGCGCATCCTGCGCATCTACGAAGGCTCGTCGGAAATCCAGCGGACGGTGATCGCGCGCGCGGTGCTGGGATAGGCGCCGCCGGAAGGCCGGCGGCGCGGGTCAGTGCGTTTCGGGGGTGTCAGGCGTAGCCGGTGCCGGTGCCTCGGCAGGCGCCGCGACTGCTTCCGCCGCGGCCGGAGCGGCGGGCGCCGCCGTTGCAGCAGGCGCGGCAGCCTTGGCCTTCTGGCGTGCGGCGCCGGCGCGGCGCGCCTTCAGTTGCTGGGCGCGCTTGGCATCCGCCAGCGTGACCACGCCGGCCTCGTTGCCGTCCAGATCCAGCCGCTTGGCGCCTTCCACCATACACGACCAGTAACGGGCGCCGCTGCACCAGGTGCGGATCGCCTCGCGCAGTTCCGCCTCGTTCAGGCCAAGCTTTCCAGCATGCTGGGTCAGGTCTTCGAAGGTACCGATCTTCAGCGGCACTTTCGGGGCCGGGTTCTTGGGGAAGGCCTTGGGGAAATGCTTCTGCAGCCGGGCAATGGAATGCACTACCGGATCGACCTGTTTGCCCGGTGCGGCGGCCGGCGCCGCACGGCGGCCCCTGGCGTCCGCGGGTACGTCGGTACCCGCCCCGGCACGCTCGCCGTCGCGCGGACGGTTCGGTGCGCCC
Source organism: Cupriavidus taiwanensis LMG 19424 (assembly GCF_000069785.1). Taxonomy (NCBI): domain Bacteria; kingdom Pseudomonadati; phylum Pseudomonadota; class Betaproteobacteria; order Burkholderiales; family Burkholderiaceae; genus Cupriavidus; species Cupriavidus taiwanensis. The sequence continues at coordinate 846,532 of NC_010530.1, forward strand.
TTCGAGGCGCCCTTGGACGCGCCGGTGGTGGCGCCGCTGGCCGCGCCCTTGCGCGGGCCCTTGCGCTGGCCCTTCTGTGATTCGGCGGCCGCCTTCTTGGCGAGTTGGTCCCTGAGTGCTGCCAGTTGTTCGAAGCCCATGATGTCTGCCGTTGTGTGAACCGGGATTGTATCAAGGCCGGGCAGCCAGGCGCCGGCCCTCACGGGGCGCTCCCCCCCGCGATGGCCGGCCAGCGCGGAACAGGGCAGGGGAGGGCGACGCTAGCGCCGGTGGACCGTCCGGTCGCGGCCGATGCCTTGCATGGCGGTCATGCCGGCAGGTTTGCGCGGGCGCCGTATCGGGAAACCCGGCAACTGGCAGCATGCGGACCCATGTAAACGAGGGCCGCGGCCGGGAATCGCGCAGTATGGGCCTCCATGCTGGCGAAAGAGTCAAAGCCGGTCACGCCGCCTTTGGATCCGTCGTCAAAGACCGGCGTCGCATACCATCTGCCGCACAACGGCCCCTGCAGGATGAACTTGACGATATTGGGCACATCCGCTCCTGGTTTAGAGGCACCATGCCTGCCTTGTAGGCTCCACTTTCCGGAAGTTCAGTTAACCACCGTCGTTCCCGCGAAGGCGGAACCCAGTGACTTTAAAAGACGCTGGATTCCCGCCTGCGCGGGAATGACGGTAGTGTTTGATGCCTTAACTGAACGGTATTGGGGCTACCGGCTGGTCATTGGGGTCGGCCGGGCCGCCTTGCGCTGGGCGCCGCGGATGTCGGTGTAGCCCTGCTCCCGCATATCGATCCAGACCTTGCCCCAGGCAATGCCTTCCGCCATGGCGCGTTCCAGGGTCCGGTGGCAGCCGAGCGGCCCTGACTGAATCACGGTCTCGCCATCGCGCTCGACGGATACGGATGCCTCGAACAAGGCATCGGCCAGCGGGCGGGCATTGCCGCGCACGACATAGCCAAAATAGTGCTGTGTGGCCATCGCTGCTCTCCTTGTCTACCCGTCCTTGTTCGGCCTCACGCCGGGGGCATCCTGTTGCATCGAGGCCAGGCGGGTCGCCTGCATCGTCTTCCCTGCAATGCTAGCGAACCCGAATCCCCGACGGGGAATGGGCGGGCTGTACGGAATCATGGCTTTCGTACTCGAAAAATGGCCTTGACTCCTTGCCCATAGCCGCCGGCACAGCGTTGGCTTGATGTACATTGCCTGCATTGGCTGCGCGCGTGCGTCAGGCACGTCCGTGGCAATGCGGTGATCGGACCTCCTCGCCACAGCCCTGTACCGGCCCTGTCATGCCATCGACATTCATCTATTCGAATCGCGCCCGCAATCCCGAGGCAATGGAGGCCGAACTGCACATTGCCGATCGCGCGGGATATACCGTGGACCTGCACCGGGCCTTCTGGGAGCACGAGCCGCCCTCGGTGCTGGTTGCTGACCGGCCCAGGCTGCAGGCGATGATGCGGCAGGTCCGCCGGGGCGACGTGGTGGTGGTGATGGCATTGCGCTGCCTCGGGTCCACCGTGGCCGAGACGCTGGAAACCATCGGCAAAGTGCGGCGGCTGGGCGCAGCGTTGCATTGCCTGCAGCTTGGCCCTGACGACCTGGCAAGCGCCACGCCGCCCGAAGCGGTGAAAGTCCTGCGTGCCGCGGCATCGCTGGACGGCGCCACGCGCAGCGCACGCATCCGCGAGAGCCTGGCAGCGGCCAAGGCGGTCGGGCACCCCGTCGGCCGCCCGCCGAAACACACGCCGGAACAGCGCGATGCCATCCTTCGCGCCCTGAACGCCGGGGAATCGGTCAGCGCCGCCGCCAGGCGATTCGACACCACGCGCCAGACGGTAATGCGGATTCGCGCCAGCGCCGGCGCCACTCCGCCGACAGCCGAAGCCGCCAAGGCCTGAACCGGCGCAGCGGCGCGCGCCACCCTCCGCAAGCCGCCCTCGGTACGGCCGGTATTGCGCTTGGAACGAGACTTGCGTGAAGCGAGATATTCACTCGCGGATGGCGGAGGTCTTATGATGCGCGACACCGTTGTGGTCGGTACCTCCTCCGGGGGCGTCGACGCCTTGCGCGAACTCGCGGCCGGTCTGCCGGCCGGCTTCGACGCCGCCATCCTGGTGGTGCTGCACATCGGCGCGAATCCCAGCATGCTGCCGCAGATGCTGGCCCGGGCCGGGCCCTTGCCGGCGCACCACGCGCGCAATGGCGAAGCGGTACTACCGGGGGTCATCTATGTCGCGCCGCCCGACCATCATCTGATGATCGACGGCGAACGCACCGTGCTGCGGCGGGGCCCGAAGGAGAACTTCGCACGTCCCGCCATCGACCCGTTGTTCCGCAGCGCCGCGGTGACCCGGCGCAGCCGTGTAGTGGGAGCAATCCTGACCGGTCAGCTCGACGATGGCACCGCGGGCTTGCAGGCGGTGCACCAGTGCGGCGGGATCACCATCGTCCAGGACCCCGACAGTGCCTATGCGCCGGACATGCCGCGCAATGCGCTGAGCGCCGTTTCTCCCGATTTCGTACTGCCGCTGGCTGCCATTGCCCCGCAGCTCGCTCAGCTGGCGGGAACAACGGCCCATCCGGCGCCCGAGCCGCCACCGTCGCTGCTGCTGGAATATGCCATGTCGGTGGGCCCGACCTCGGTCGAGGCGGTGAAGCAGATTGCGCTGCCTTCGGCGCTCACCTGCCCGGAGTGTGGCGGCACGCTGTGGGAGATGCGCGGCGTGGTGCCGCCCCGCTTCCGCTGCCACACTGGCCACACTTTCGGGCTTTCCACGCTGCGCGATGCGTGCAAGAACGCGCTGGAGCACACGCTTTACGATGCCTTGCGTGCCCTGCACGAGCAGAATGAACTTTATACACGTATTGCGGCGTATTATATGCAAACGGGGGACGTTGACGTTGCCCGTCAGTACACCGACGCAGCTGGCCGCGCAGCAGCGTCCGCGAAGCGCATAGAAGGCTGGCTTCGCGAGAGCTAGCGCGCTGTCTGGCCGGCGCATTCCATTTCATCCTGCAGCAATGGCCAGTAAACACGAACGTTCCTTGCCGAGCCAGCTCGCCTTCCCCGTGGTGGGGATTGGCGCTTCGGCTGGAGGCATCGAAGCCCTGATCCAGATCTTTGAAGGCTTGCCAAGCACGACCGGCGCAGCCTTCGTGCTGGTGTTGCACCTGGCCCCCGACCATGCCAGCCACCTTGCCGAAGTCCTGCAGTCGCGAACCGGCATGCGGGTCCAGCAGGTCAGTGCTCCGATGCCGATCGAGGCGAACCAGGTCTATATCATCGCGCCGAACCACAACCTCACCATGGTGGACGGCTATCTGCGCGTGACCCCGCAGGAACCAGGCCCAAAACGCAGCACGGCAAACATCGACCTGTTCTTCCGCTCGCTGGCGGAGGCACACCGGGAGCGTGCCGTGTCGGTGGTGCTGTCCGGCGCCGGTTCAGACGGCTCGGTCGGGCTGACCCGCGTGAAGGAGCTGGGCGGCATCGCGATCGCGCAGGAGCCCGAGGACGCCGAGTATTCGAGCATGCCGCGTTCGGCGATCAGCACCGGCGTGGTCGACTTTATCGTGCGCGCCAGCGACATTCCGCAGCGCCTGCTGGACCTGTGGAATGCCAGCAGCCACATCCGGCTGCCTGAGGCGCTCGACGAAGACGGTGGTACCCCGGCCGAAGCCGCGCCGCAGTCCGAAAGCAACGAGCGGGCGCTGCGCGAGATCATGGTCATCCTGCGCACGCGTACCTCGCACGATTTCCGGCATTACAAGCGCGCCACGGTACTGCGCCGTATCGAGCGCCGGCTGCAGGTCAACGGACTGACCGACCTGCAGCAATATCGCGACTACCTGCACCTGCATCCCGAGGAAACGCCCGCGCTGCTGCAGGACATGCTGATCAGCGTGACCAACTTCTTCCGCGACAAGGAAGCGTTCGACGCGCTGCGTGCGCAGGTGCTGCCGCAGCTGTTCGAGAACCGCACCGAGGGCGAAGTGATTCGCGCCTGGACCCCTGGCTGCGCAACCGGCGAAGAAGCGTATTCGCTCGCCATGCTGCTGCATGAGGCATCGGCGCAGACCGCGGAGCAGGTGCGCTTCCAGGTCTTCGCCACGGATATCGACGAGCGCGCCGTGGCCATCGCCCGCAACGGCCTGTACCCGGAGCCGATCGTGGCTGACGTCGACCCGGCCCGGATCCGCCAGTTCTTTACGAAGGAAGCTGCGCACCTGCGGGTGCGCAAGGAATTGCGTGAGCGTGTACTGTTCGCGCTGCACAACGTGCTGAGCGATCCGCCGTTCTCGCGCCTGGACCTGATCTGCTGCCGCAACCTGCTGATCTACGTCGACCGAGACGCCCAGGCTGATATCCTGCGCACCTTCCATTTCGCCTTGCGGCCCGGCGGCTATCTGTTCCTCGGCAACTCCGAAGCGGCCGACAGCGTCAGCAATCTCTTTTCCGTGGTGGACAAGAAGGCGCGCATCTACCGTGCCAACGTCGCGGTGCGCTCCGACACCCCCATGCCGATGGCCATCGCCGGCATGGCCGCGGCGCGCAATCCGGTCTCGGTGCTGCCTGCGCCAGGCAAGCGCAAGTTTTCCTTTGGCGACCTGCACCAGCGGCTGATCGAGCAGCATGCGCCGCCGAGCGTGCTGGTCAGCCGGGAATCCGAGATCGTGCATCTGTCGGATCGCGCCGGACGGTTCCTGCAGTACGTTGGCGGCGAACCGTCGCACAACATCATTGCGGTGGTGCGGCCCGAACTGCGGCTGGAGCTGCGCACCGCCATCTACCAGGCCCTGCAGACCAACCACAGTGTCGAAGCCCGGCGCGTGCTGCTCGAGCGGGACGGCAAGCACTTCTTCGTCAACATGACGGCGCGCCCGGTGCACGACGTCGAAGCCAATGGCGATTTCGTGCTGGTGCTCTTCGACGAAGTGGAAGACAGCATGAGCGCCGCGCCGACCGGCCAGCCAGGAGAAGAGCGCGATCCGATGATTGCGCAGCTGGAGCGGGAGCTGCAACGTACCAAGGAACAGCTGCAGGCCACGATCGAACAGTCCGAGACGTCGACGGAAGAGCTGAAGGCCTCCAACGAAGAGTTGCAGGCGATCAACGAAGAGCTGCGCTCGGCCACCGAGGAACTGGAAACCAGCAAGGAAGAGCTGCAATCGATCAACGAGGAGCTCACCACCGTCAATGCCGAACTGAAGTCGAAGGTCGAGGAAACCGGCAAGATCAACGATGACCTGCAGAACCTGATTACCGCCAACGATATCGGCACCGTGTTCGTCGATCGCAGCATGTGCATCAAGCGGTATACCCCACGCGCGATCGATGTGTTCAGCATCATTCCGTCCGACATTGGCCGCTCGTTGCTCGACATCACGCACCGGCTCGAATACGACAAGCTCGCCGACGACGCCGCCGAGGCCTTCGACTCGCTGCGCCTGATCGAACGCGAGGTGCGCAGCAACGATGGCCGCTGGTACCTGGCGCGCTTCCTGCCTTATCGCACCACCGAAGACCGCATCGATGGCGCGGTGCTGTCCTTTATCGACATCACCTCGCGGCGCGCCGCCGAGGAGCGCCTGCGCGAAGGCGAGAAGCGCATGAACATCGTCGCCGAGAGCACGCGCGACTACGCCATCATCACCTTCGACGACCAGGGCCGCGTCACCAGCTGGAACACCGGCGCCGAGCGCATCTTTGGTGTCGGCGAAGCCGATATGCTGGGCCAGCCGGCGGAGACGCTGTACACGCCGGAAGACCGCGCCGCGGGCGTGCCGAAGGAGGAACTGGCGCAAGCGCGCATGTATGGCCGCATCGAGGAAGACCGCTGGCACGTGCGCAGGGACGGCAGCCGCTTCCGTAGCACCGGCGTGCTGTCCCGCCTGGACAAGGGCGGCGTCAGCGGCTTCGCCAAGATCCTGCGCGACCTGGACGAGCTGGCGCTGACGCGCATCGCCACCCGCCCCGCGTCAGGCAGCGAGGTGGCCGGCACCCGGGGCCCGGGCAACGAATCGCTGGAAGGGCGTGCCGAACGGCTGCGCGATGAATTCCTCGCTGTGGTGTCGCATGAGCTGAAACATCCGCTCAACCTGATCAGCGCCAGCGCGGAACTGATCAGCCGCGCGCCCGACGCGCGCGCCAGCGACGTGATCCAGCGCGCCGCGGCGACCATCCGGCGCACGGTGATGGGCCAGGCGCATATCATCGACGACCTGCTCGACATGTCGCGGCTGCGTACCGGCAAGCTGTCCATCGCCCATGCGCCGCTGGACTGGGCGGAGGTGGTCGACCGCGTCTGCAGCGCGATCGAGGAAGAGGTCGCACGCAAGCAGATCGTGCTGGAGCGCTCGCTGCCGGATGGTCCGGTGATGATCGACGCGGACCTCACGCGCATCGAGCAGATCGTGTGGAACCTGGTGAGCAACGCCATCAAGTACACCAGTGCCGGAGGGCTCATCAACGTGTCGCTGACGCGCACCGATGGCACGGCGGTGCTGGCGGTGCGAGACACCGGCGCCGGCATCGACGCGCAGAGCTTGCCGCATATCTTCGACATGTTCCGCCAGGGCGCCGCGCCGACCGCGCGCAAGGGCGGGCTGGGCATCGGCCTGTCGCTGGTGCGGGAACTGGTCACCATCCAGGGCGGGACCGTACGGGCCGAGTCGGAAGGGCAGGGCAAGGGGGCGTTGTTCACGGTGTCCTTCCCGGTTTGCGCCAATGTCCTGCTGAATGCCGACGCCACGCAGACGTCGGCACGGCCGCTGCAGGACACGACCATCCTGCTGGTCGACGACGATTCGGGCACGGTGGAGACCTTCAAGCTGCTGCTTGAAATGGAGGGCGCACGCGTCAGCGTGGCCACCAGTGCGCAAGACGCCCTGCGCCAGCTTGAGACGATGCGGCCGGACCTGCTGTTGTCCGACATCGGCATGCCGGACATGGACGGCCTGGAGTTTATCAAGGCCATTCGAAACAACGAGCGGCTGAGCACGCTGACCGCGTTCGCGCTGAGCGGGTACGGCCGGCCCGACGATATCCGGCGGTCGATGCATGCGGGCTTCGACGCCCATCTGACCAAGCCGGTATCGCTCGATGCGCTGATCAACGCCATCGATGAACTGCGCGCCAGCTAGCGCGCTGCCTGACGCAGGAAGCGCCCCGATGCCGGGGCGCAGCACACGAGGGAGGGCATGGCCAGGCATGGGCCATGCCGCCCGGCTCACATCCTGCCCTTCCAGGGGACCAGCCACCGGGCGAGCTTGCGCATCAGCAGGTCGAACACATAGGCGATCAGGCCGATCAGCACGATGCCCATGATCACCACGTCGGTACGCAGGAAGTTGGAGGCGTTGAGCACCATCTGTCCCAGCCCCGCCGTGGCCGCCACCATCTCGGCGGCGACCAGCGTGGTCCAGCCGAAGCCGATGGCAATGCGCATGCCGGTCAGGATATCGGGCAGCGCCGCGGGGATCACCACGTGGCGCACCACCTGCCACGGGGTCGCGCCCATCGAGTACGCCGCGTTGATCTGCTCGATGGTGACCGAGCGCACGCCCGCCTGCGCCGACATCGCCAGCGGCGCAAAACAGGCCAGGAAGATCAGCAGCACCTTCGAAGTCTCGTCGATGCCGAACCAGATTACGATCAGCGGCAGGTAAGCCAGCGGCGGCAGCGGGCGGTAGAACTCGATCGGCGGATCGAAGATGCCGCGGGCGATGCGCGACACGCCCATCATCACGCCGATCGGCACCGCGGTGGCGACCGCCAGCGCGAAAGCCCCGAACACGCGCAGCATGCTCGCCGCGAAATGCTCGGTCAGCGGCTGGCCGCCCTGCAGGTTGCCCTGCCAGGCGTCGATGAACGCAGTGAAGATGGACTCGGGCGTGGGCAGGAACAGCGGCGGCAGCCAGCGCAGGTGGCTGGCCAGCCACCATAGCGCCAGCAGCAGCACCACGGTGATGGTGGAAATGCGCGAGCTGGACCCTTCTCCAGGCAGGCGGTAGCCCGACACGGTCTTCATGGGGCGGCTTGGCGCGGCCGCGGAGGCCGCAGGGGCATGCGGCGGCGGCTCGATGCGTTGGACGGTAGCGGGCATCTGGGTCTCCTCAGGCGGTGGCATGGATCAGGTCGACGATCTCTTCGCGGTAGCGGATGAACTCCGGGTCGGACTTGACCGCGCGTGCGTCGCCGCATTCGATGAAGCGGCGCGCGAACGGCAGTTCATAGGTGTGCGCAATGCGTCCGGGCGAGGGCGTCATCACGATCAGCCGCGTGGCCAGGAACAGCGCCTCTTCCACGCTGTGCGTGATGAAGAAGACGATCTTCTGCTCGCGCGCCCACAGCTTCAGGATCAGCGCCTGGATCGACTCGCGCGTGAGCGCGTCGAGCGCGCCCAGCGGCTCGTCCATCAGCATCACCGCCGGATCGCAGGCAAGCGCGCGCGCGATCCCCACGCGCTGCTGCATGCCGCCCGACAACTGGTAGACCGGCTTGGCGGCAACGCTTTCCAGCCCGACCGCGGCCAGCTTTTCATGGGCGATGCGCAGCCGCTCGGCGCGTGCCACGCCGCGCAGGCGCAGGCCCAGCGCGACGTTGTCCTCGACACTGAGCCATGGCATCAGCGCATGCTTCTGGAACACCACGCCGCGTTCGGCGCCGGGGCCGTGCACGGGCTTGCCGCTCAGCCGGATCTCGCCTTCCGACGGCTCCATGAAGCCCGCGATGCAAGACAGCAAGGTGGTCTTGCCGCAGCCCGAGGCACCCAGCGCGACCACGAAATCGCCGCGCTCCATGGTGAGGTTGACCTGCGACAGGGCCAGCGTCTTCGCGCCGCCGGCCGTGCCATAGTTGACACTGACATTATCGATTTCGAGTTGGTACATGGTGGGCTTCCGCAACAGGATCTCCGGGACCGCCGCACAAAAAGGGGCGCGCGGCGGCCAGCTTCAGCGACAGGCGTGCGTGCTCAGCGCAGCGCCCGCTTTGCCCATTCCGCGTTGACGCCCGGGCCGTAGTCCGGCAGCACGGTCTGGATGGTGCCCTGCTCCTTGAGGAACTGCGCCGCCGACTGCAGCGCGCGCGCCGCGCCGCCGCCAAGCCAGCGCTCGGAGACCTGTTCCTGCAGCGTGGGGAAGCTGTACAGCGCCATGCTGGCGGGCACGGTTTCGGGCTTGGCGCCGGAGACCTTGGCCACGGCCTTCACCATGGGCGAGTCCGCGGTCCACGATGCCTTGTTCTTGCGGTAGTTTTCATCCGCCGCGGCCAGTACGCGCACCAGCTTGACCATGAACTCGGGGTTCTCGCGCGCAAACTTCTTGTTGGCGATCATGCCGTCGAAGGTAGCCTTGCCGGTGTCGGCGGCGATCTGTCCCGAGGTGGTCAGCACCGTGCCCGACTGCTTGAGCTTGGCCAGCACCGGATCCCAGATGAAGGTGGCGTCGATATCGCCGCGCTCCCAGGCGGCGGCCACCTCGGGCGGGCGCATATTGACGATGCGCACGTCCTTCGGGTTGATCTTGGCGCGCTCGAGTGCGACCAGCGTGTGGTAGTGCGTGGTCGATACGAACGGCACGCCGATGCGCTTGCCCTTCAGGTCGGCAACGCTGGCGATCTTGCTGCCGTTGCGCGCGACCATGGCCTCGGCCGCGTTGATGTCGTCCAGGATCCAGAACAGTTCGACATCCAGTCCTTGCGACAGCGCCGACGCGATCGGCGAGGTGCCGGCTTCGCCGATGGCGATCTGGCCCGAAGCCATGGCGCGGATCACGTCGCCGCCGCCGCCGAACTGCCGGAACGAGACCGTATAGCCGGTCTGCTTTTCCAGCTCCTTCATGTCCTGTGCATAGCGCCAGGGCACGACCATGTCCTGGTAAGCAATCACTACATTCTTGCTCTGGGCCTGCACGGCCGGTGCGGCCGGTGCCAGCGCCGCCGCCAGGGCGAAATACATCGCGATCTGCCTGATCCACCGCATGGTTGTGCTCCTCGGATGAGAAATGGGTTTGGGGGTGACGGCTTTATAGGTGAGCCCGATTCCGGTCCTATAGGACCAGTTGCCGCCATTCGGTGGGGCCAGAACCGGCCGCGCACGCACAGGCCGCGCCGGGCCGCGGGGAGCGGTGGCGCGGGGCTGTGTCAATCATGGAATTCCTGTGCCGGCCGCGGCCGGCGCCGGGGTCTGGCCAGCGCCGCTTGCGGGGTCGACGCGCCGGGGCCGGGGCGCTCAGGCGCTCAGGGAGAACCCGGAGTCGAAGGTCTGCCGCACATCGAGCCGTTGCCTGATCAGGCCGGATTTGAGGTAGAAATCCGCCGTGCGCTGCTGCTCGGCGATCAGTTCCGCGTCGATGCCGCGCCACTGCGTGCGACGCCGCTCGAACTGCAGCCGTGCCGCCTGCGGCGAGATGCCGATGATGCGGGCCAGCGTTGCCGAGAACTCGGGCACATGCTGGTAGGACCACTGCTGCGCGCGCACCACGCGGTGCAGGAAGTCTTGCAGCAGCGGGCGCTTGGCCGCCAGCGCCGCGTCGGTCGCGGCCAGATAGCTAAGCCCGGACCACAGCCCGCGGCCGCTGACCAGCACGCGCGCGTGCTGGCTGGTTTCCGCCATCGCGGTATAGGGTTCCCACGTGGCCCAGGCATCGATCGAGCCGCTGCTCAGCGCCAGCTTGGCATCCGCGGGTGGCAGGAAACGCAGGTTGGCGTCCTCCGGCTTCAGCCCAGCGGATTCCAGCGCCTTGAGCGCGATCAGGTGCCCGATCGAGCCGCGGTTAGTGCCGATGCTCTTGCCTTTCAGGTCCGCCGCTTGCCGCAGCGGCGAGTCGGGCCGCACCAGCACCGCCGTGCCATAGGGGTCCGAGCGGTTCGCGCCGATCAGCCGGATGCGCGTGCCGGCGGCCAGCGCGAAGATGGCCGGCGCATCTCCGATCGGGCCGCTGTCGACCGCGCCCGCGTTCAGCGCCTCGGCCAACGGAGCCGCGGCGGGAAACTCGGTCCATTGGATGTCGTAGGCCAGTCCCTCGAGCGCGTTGGCGGATTCGAGCAGGGCGCGCAGGCCGCCCTTCTGGTCACCGGCCTTCAGCACCGGGCGTCCCTGGGCGTGCGCATGGCCGGCGGCGAACGTGGTGAAGGTGAGGAGGGGGCCGGAGGCAAGCGCGGCCGTGGTGGCGGCGCCGCGGCGCAGGAACTGGCGTCGGGAAGCGGTCATGGTGTTCGGGGAGTTCGGCGAATTCAATATCGGAACCCCCAAACCTACGCGGACCGCGCCCGCGCACCAACGAATAAATCCGCGCTTCGTTATGAGGGCATGCGGAGGGCATGCGGAGGCAAGGGCCGCCGCCGCTGGGCTCAATCGAGTCCGGTGGACTCCGCCGGATCCCGTTGCGAACGGATGTCCTCCGGACTGAGCAGGATATAGCCCAGCGACTTGAGCAGGTGCACGGCTTCCAGTTCGGCGTCGAGATACACCGGGCGCTCCGGGCCGCGCGGGCGCTGCGCGGCCGGCGGCCATGGGGCGTTGCCGGGCCCGGCCAATGACGCCAGCGGCGCGGTATCCTGCAGCCAGCGCGCGGTCAGGATGCGGCAGTGCTCGAGGTTGGGCTTCCACGACACGTCGACGGCGGCATTGAACCTGCCGGTGCAGAGATGCAGCCGCTTCAGGGCTTGCAGCCAGCCGGCGAAGGCCTCGGGCTCGGCGGGCTCGTAGCCTCGCAGCAGGGTTGCAAGGCAGTCCTGCGCCGTGCCGCCGCCGAGCGCCGGATCGTCGTCGAGCACGGCGATCTCGAGCGCCACGTGCTTGCGGCCATCGTGGTCATAGATGGTGCATTCGGCATCGACCACGCCTTCGCGCAGCAGCTCGCACAGCAGCGCCCAGGCCCTCGGATTCTTGTCGAGCCGGCTTTCCAGCGTGGGGTCGATGCGGCCGAGCAGTTCCGGCATGGTGCGCACCTCGCCGGACTGGACCGCCGCCGCGAAGGCCATCGCGTTGGCGGAAGGCCTGTCCCCATGTGCAATCCGCTGTAATGAAGCTTCCTTGAGCTCGCCGATTTCCGCGGCGGTGTCCACCGCGTGCATCCACGCATAGTCTTCCAGGCTGGCGCACAGCTTGCGCGCGGCGCGCGCCATCTGGCCAGCCAGCGACTGGACAAAACCGGTGCAAAGCGCGCAGCGGCATTCGAGCCGGCCGGCGTGCAGGAAGCCGGCATATAGGCGCTCCTGGTGCCCGCAATGCGGGCATTCGAGGGAAAAGCCGCCCTGGCGCACGGGCCGCTGCGAAGCCAGCAAGCCATCGACCTGATACTTCGCCCGGCCGCCGCAGCAGGGGCACAGCCATTGCAGCTTGTGCGCGCCGTCGCGCGGCGCCACGGCACGCTCGAACTGGCGCGCGATGGCGCTGCGTGGAATGCCCTGGGCGCGTCCGACCACATCGGCGCAATAGCTCCAGTAGCAGTACGAGTGGGCCAGGGCCGCCTGGTCGGCGGACAGCTGGCGCAATGCCGGCAACACGCACGGGCTGCGGCGAATCTCCGGCGCCAGGGCATCGATCAGTTCCGGCCCGCCCGGCATAGCGGCCTCGAGGGCGGTGCGGCTTTGCGCGACGAAATCGGGCACGTAGACCCGGCGGATGAAGTCTTCGTTCTCGAGCCAGAACAGGTGACCCGGAAGCGCTTCCAGTGCCTCGATGCCGTCCCTGACTTCGGTCATGCCGGCGCAGGCGAGGAACGTGAACGGCTTACTAAACAGGAATTGGTCTGTCATGTTGTCGTCAACGGCGCATCCCGCCCACGAGCCCCCACATGCTCGCGTGCGATCGATTCACCCCGTGACTCAGGCCAAGGCAATGCGCGGGAGGCGCCGGCCGTGCGGCGCGCTCCCCCGCTTGGGGGACTTGCCCCTTCTTGTTGTTCAGTTCGTGCAAATGCCGCGCGGATTTTTTGCCGCCGCATTGGCAAGCATAGGCGACACGGCGGCTTCGATCCAAAGGAATCGAGAAACGTTGCGCAATGGCCAGCCCGGCGCATCCACGGCGGGCAGTGATGCTCTCGGCGCCCCAAAGGCTCTGGCGAGACGGCCCGGTAGTCCGCGGCGCCGGCACGCCGCTACAGCGGCGCAGGCTGGGGCGGGGCCGCGGTGGCCGCCGCCGCGGGCTTCTTGCCGCCGCCGCTGTAGGCGAAGTACCTGGCCTTGGCACCCCTGGCCCAGTAAGCCACGGTGAAGTGCTTGCTGTCGCGCCCGTAGAGCAGTTCCAGGCTGCCATTGGCGGCGTTCCATTCGGCGTAGCCGTTCTCGGCCGCGCCCTCGGTCTTGCGCACGGCGGCGTAGCGCTCGTCGAGCTTCCTGCGCACCTCTTCCATGGCGGGGCGCTCGAACGTCATGGTGATCAACGCCACCGCATCCTGCGCATCGCAGTTCAGCACCACGCGCGACAGGCCAGGCAGATGGAAGCGTTCCAGGTGCTTCAGTTCCACCGTATCGCCGCCGGCCCATTCGGAGGTGCCGGTTTTTGCATGGTTCTGCGGCGGCGACAGGCGCGAGCACCGGGCCTTGCCCAGCTCCAGGCCCAGCGGCGCTGCGGTGTTGCCGGCGGCCTCGGGCTGGGCGGGAGAGGCTGCGTGGGTGGAGACGGACGCCAGCAGTGCGGCACAGGCCAGGATGAACGGCTTCATGTTAAGGCGGGAAAGGACTTTCAAGGTCTTGGTAAGAGTTGTCAGGGGGAATTCTAAGGCCTTCCAGTCGCCTGCCGTTCACCGAGGCGCTGACCGGGGCCTTGCATCTCCGAGCCGACTGCCATATAGTTCTATACATAGAACTATAGAAACAAATAGGAGCAAGGATGGAGACAAGTACCGGGGCGCTGGCTGGCGTCAGGGTCGTGGACATCACGGCGGTATTCATGGGGCCCTCCGCCACGCAGATGCTTGGCGACCTGGGGGCGGACGTGATCAAGGTGGAGCCGCCCGCGGGCGACAGCACCCGCGGCATCGGGCCCTGTGGCGAGGACAAGATGGGGCCGCTGTTTCTGGGGCTGAACCGGAACAAGCGCAGCATCGTGCTGGACCTGAAATCGCCGCAGGGGCGCGCAGCGCTGCTGCGGCTGGTCGAGGATGCTGACGTGCTGGCTTACAACGTGCGACCGCAGGCCATGCAGCGCCTGGGCCTGGACTACGAGACGCTGGCGCAGATCAATCCGCGGCTGCTCTATGTCGGCATGTTCGGTTTTTCGCAGCGCGGCCGCTATGCCGCCCACGCGGCGTTCGATGACCTGATCCAGGCCGCGACCGGCCTGCCGCAGGCAGTCGCCCTCGGAACCGGCGACATGCCCCGCTATCTCCCGCTGACCATCGCGGATCGCTCCGTGGGGCTCTATGCCTTCGGCGTGATCTGCGCCGCCCTCTATGCGCGCGAGCGTACCGGGCGCGGGCAGCGCGTCGACGTGCCGATGTTCGAAACGATGGTGCCCTACGTGATGGGCGACCATCTCTATGGCGAAACCTTCGTGCCGGCCAGGGGCGGATTCGGCTATCCGCGGCTGCTGTCACCCGAGCGCCGGCCTTACCGGACGCTGGACGGCCATGTCTGCTGCCTGATCTACCACGACCACCACTGGCGTGCCTTCCTGAAGGTCATCGGCAAGCCCGGGCTGTACGACAGCGACCCCCGCTTCGCCGACATCACCACCCGCACGGCCCACATTACCGAGCTCTATGGCATGGTCAGCGACGAACTGGCCAAACGATCCACGCAGGAATGGCAGGAACTGCTGAAGGAGGCGGATATCCCGGTATTTCCCATGCATACCTTCGCATCGCTGCTCGATGATCCGCACTTGCAGGACATTGGCTTCTTCCATGAGGACGATCATCCGGCGGTGGGCCGCATCCGCGCCATGGCCGTGCCCAGCGAATGGCACGGCACGCCGCCGGCGCAGCGCCGCCATGCGCCGTCCCTCGGCGAGCATAGCCGCGAGGTGCTGCGCGAAGCCGGCTACAGCGAAGCCGAGATCGACGGCCTGATGGCGTGCGGCGCCTCACGGCAAGCGCCGCCGGTATCGACGCCATCCGGAGCGAACCATGCATGAAGAACTCCTGAGCGAAGTCCGCGGGGAAGTACTCTGGCTGACGATCAACCGGCCCGAGCGCCGCAACGCCATCAATCCCGCGGTACTGGACGGGCTGCACGCGGGAATCGAGCGTGCCAATGATGACGACGGCATCCGCGCCGTGGTCATCACCGGCGCGGGCGAGCAGGCCTTTTGCGCGGGCGCCGACCTGCAGAGTGGCAAGTCCTTTGCGTTCGACTACGCGCAGCCGGGCCAGCGGCTTGCCGACCTGCTGCGCCGCGCGCGGCGCTCCAATGTGCCCCTGGTCGCGCGTGTCAATGGGGCGTGCATGGCTGGCGGCATGGGTCTGATGGCCATGTGCGACATGGCGGTCGCCAGCGATCGGGCCGTGTTCGGCCTGCCTGAAGTCAAGGTGGGCGTGTTCCCGGCGCAGGTGCTGAGCGTGCTGCAACACCTGGTGCCGAGGCGCGTGCTCAATGAGCTCTGCCTGTGTGGCGAGCCGCTGTCCGCGCAGGAAGCGCTGGCGGCCGGACTGGTCAACCATGTCAGCGCGGACCTCGACGGCAAGCTCGACTGGCTGCTGGGCCGGCTGCTGGACAAGTCGCCCGCGGCGATCCGGCGCGGCCTATATACGCTCAAGCACATCGACGCCATGCCGTTCGAGCAGTCGATGGCATTCACCGAGAGCCAGATCGGGCTGTTCGCCATGACCGAGGACGCGCGCGAGGGCCAGCTCGCCTTCCGCGAAAAGCGCAAGCCCAACTGGACTGGCAAGTAGGCAAGGAGAATGAACCATGCATGACAAGACCGTGCGCATCGGCGGCGCTTCCGGCTTCTGGGGCGACAGCAGCGTGGGCGCGCCGCAACTGGTGCGCCATGGCGAGATCGACTACCTGGTGTTCGACTACCTGGCCGAGCTGACCATGTCGGTGCTGGCCGCGGCGCGGCTGCGCAAGCCGGAGCTTGGCTATGCCACCGACTTCGTCACGGTGACGATGAAGAGCCTGCTGCGCGAGATCGTCGCGCGCAAGATCCGGGTCGTCAGCAACGCCGGCGGCATCAATCCGCAAGGCTGCGCGCAGGCGCTGGCGGCAATAGCCGCCGAGCAGGGCATCGACGTGCGCATCGCCGTGGTGGAGGGCGACGATGTCATGCCGATGGTGCCAGCGCTGCGCCAGGCCGGCATTGCGGACCTGCAGAAGGGGCTGCCGCTGCCGGACAAGCTGGTCAGCGCCAATGCCTATCTCGGCGCGCTGCCGGTCCGGCAGGCGCTGGACCAGGGCGCGCAGATCGTCATTACCGGGCGCTGCGTGGACAGCGCCGTCACCCTGGGCGTGCTGATGCACGAGTTTGGCTGGCAGGCGGACGATTACGACCGCCTCGCGCAGGGCAGCCTGGCCGGCCATATCATCGAATGCGGCTGCCAGGCGACCGGCGGCTTGCATACCGACTGGGAGCAGGTGCCCGACTGGCCCGACATCGGCTATCCGGTGATCGAGTGCCGCGCGGACGGCAGCTTCCTGGTGGGCAAGCCGCCGGCCACCGGGGGTCTGGTCAGTACCGCCACGGTGGGCGAGCAGGTACTGTATGAGATCGGCGATCCCGCGGCATACCTGCTGCCGGATGTGACCTGCGATTTCACGCAGGTCGCGCTGCGCCAGGCCGGCCCGGACCTGGTCGAAGTGCGCGGCGCGCGGGGGCGGGCGCCGGGGCACTGCTACAAGGTCAGCGCCACCTATCTGGACGGGTTCCGGTGCAATGCCCAGTTGACCATCGTCGGTTTCGATGCCGTGGCCAAGGCCGAGCGGACGGCCGAGGCGATTCTTGCCCGCACGCGCAGGCTGTTCGCGGAAAACGGCTGGGGCGACTACACCCGCACCCGGGTCGAAGTGCTGGGCGCAGAATCCTGCTTCGGGCCGCGCGCGGCCACCCGCCATACCCGCGAGGCCATCATGCGGCTGGCGGTCACGCATGCCGAGAAGGCGGCGCTGGAGCTGTTCGCGCGCGAGATCGCGGCAGCCGGGACCAGCTGGGCGCCGGGCACCACGGGGTCGGGCGGGGGACGGGCCAGTCCGTCGCCGTCGATCCGGCAATACGCATTCCTGCTGGACAAGGCTGCGTTGGCGCCCACGGTGGTGATGGATGGCGTGCGGACCGCCGTCCCCGTTCCCGCCGGGCGCAAGGCGGAAGAGGACGCCGCGCCTGCTGCGGCGCGCGAGCCCGTCGCCTGTGCCGAGCCGGCCCGCGGCGACTGCATCGAGGTGCCGCTGATCCGGCTGGCCTACGGGCGCAGCGGCGACAAGGGCGATATCTCCAATATCGGCCTGATGGCACGCCGGCCGGAGTACCTGCCCGTGCTGCGCGCCGAAGTCACCGCCGGCAAGGTGGCCGACTGGCTGAGCCACCTGGTGAAGGGAAGCGTTACACGCTACGACTTGCCAGGCTTCGACGCGATGAACTTCGTTTGTGAATCCGCGCTTGACGGCGGCGGCATGGCATCGCTGCGCAATGACCCGCTGGGCAAGGGCATGGCACAGATCCTGTTGACCATGCCCGTGCGTGTACCGCGGAGCCTGCTGCCATGACGCGCGCCACGGCAAATACCGCCGCCAATGACGGCATTGCGCTGAGCGACGACAACGCCGGTGGCGTCACCCGCTACCGCCAGCTGGCCAGCGTGCTTCGCCACAAGATCGTCTCGGGCGAATATCCGGTCGGGCACCAGCTGCCTACGGTGGAGCATCTTGCGCAGACCTATGGCATTGCCAAGGTTACGGTAAGGCAGGCCTATGCCCTGCTGACCGAAGAGGGGCTGATCAGCAGCCAGCGCGGGCGCGGCACGCACGTCATCATGGCGCCGTCGGGTCCGGGCGAGGGCATGCGCTCGGCCATCAATGATGTCTCGGTCGGCGCCAGCGATCTCGAAATCCGCATCCTGGAAAAGCGCAAGGGCGTGAGCCTGCCTCCCGGGCTTGCCACTTGCGGCGTGCTGATGGACCGCTATGTGATGCTGCGCAAGCTGCATGTGCATGACGGGGTGCCGTTCTGCCTGATCGACCTGTATGTCGCGGAACCCGTGTTCGCCAGGTTCCCTCGCGGCGCCGAGCAGCACCACAAGATTGCCCACCTGCTGCGGCAGCAACTGGGCGACCGCCTTGGCATGATGCGCCAGACCATGACCGTGGAACCGGCCGACGCCATGCTGGCGCGCGCGCTGGACTATGCCTTCGCGGCACCGGTGGCGCGCATGGTCCGAACCACGCTGGATGTCGATGGCAACGTGCTGACGGCAGGGCGTTTCTGGTATCGCGGCGACCGCTTCATCCTGGATGTGGAAATGCCCGCCCAGCTCACCGAGCGCTACCCCGAACTGGCCATACCAAAAGCTGCCCCCCGGGAAGAGGACTAGTCAGGATACAACCCATGACATCGCAATTCGTACGGCGTGCCGCCGATGTGCCCGTCTATTCCCCGGCCAACCATACCGGCACCGCCAACCAGCGTGTGATCGGCAAGGAGACAGTCGGCGCGCGGCGCGTCGAAGTGCTGCTGGGCACGATCTCGCGCGGCCACGGCGCCTTGCCGCATGCGCATCCGAACCTTGAGCAGGCGTCGTACTTGCTGAGCGGCGAGGGCATTGGAGAGGTCGCCGGCAGGTCGCGCATCCTGCGCGCGGGAGACTGGAGCTTTAACCCGATGGGGGTATTCCACCGCTTCGAGGTGGTCAGCGCAGCGCCGGTGCAGGTCATGGTGGTCTACGCGCCGCCGTACAGCGAAAACCCCGAGGCAGCCTGGGTGGCCGATGGCGCGGACGACCCACGCTGCCACGCGCACGCGGACACCGAGATAGAGGTGCCCATGCATGCCGGAGCGCGGGGCCTGCCTCACTACCACGGAGCGGCTGCCCGTCCGGTTATCACGCGCGAGACGGTCAATGCGCGTCACCTCGATATCTGCATGATGGCGGTGCAAGCCTCTGGTGGTGCCGAAGCCCATACGGTGCCGCGGACCGAGCAGGTGCTGTACCTGCAGTCGGGGTCGGTCAGCGGCGAGATCAACGGCCAACGCTTCTCCGCGGAGTCCGGCGACTGGGTCTTTGTGCCGGAGGGCGGGCGTTTCAGCTTCGCCGCGCTGGCTGGCGGGTGCGAGGCCATCCTGGTGCGCGCGCACGATGCCTGGGGTTGACCCGGGCGGCAGCCAGCGCACGAACTATCGACAGATGCCAAAGGCACGAGGAGACAACCATGATTCATCCATGCATGCGCAAGGCGGCGGCAGGCCTGCTGCTGCCGCTGGCGTCGGCGACGGCAACGATTGGGGCGGCGCAGGCCGCGGACGCTGGCCAGTACCCTGAGAAGGCGATCCGCGTCATCGTGCCGTTCCCCGCGGGCAGCGGTACCGACAGCAGCGCCCGCTTCATCGGCGAGCGCATCACCGCGCTGACCGGCAAGCCCGTCGTGGTCGACAACCGCCCGGGCGCCAATGGTTTCATTGCCGCCAAGGCTGTCGCCGGCGCACCCGGCGACGGCTACACCATGCTGGTGACGACCAATACCACGCATGCCGCCAACGCGTCCTTGTTCAAGAAGCTTCCTTATGATCCGGTCAAGGATTTCGCGCCGGCATCGCTGATCGTCAAGAGCGGGCTGGTGCTGGTGGTGCCCGCCGACAGTCCGGTACGCACGCTGGCGGACCTGACGGCGCTGGCCAAGGCCAGGCAAGGGGCGCTCACGTTTGCCAGCGGCAGTTCCTCCACCCGTATCGCCAGCGAACTCTACAAGATGCTGGCCGGCGTGCAGGCGCTGCATGTGCCGTACAAGGGCGTGCCGCTGGCGCTCACCGACCTGATGGGACACCAGGTCGACTTCATGATCAGTGATGTATCGCCAGCCATGCCGTTGATCCAGGGTGGCAAGCTGCGCGCTGTCGCCGTGACCACCGCGCGCCGCAATCCGGTGCTGAAGGATGTGCCGACCATGGCCGAGAGCGGCCTGCCGGGCTATGAGATGGTGGCGTGGGCGGCAGCCTTCTTCCCGGCCGGGACGCCAAAGCCTGTGGTGGATCGAATGAGCGGCCTGATGCGCAACGGACTGACCGGTCCGGCTGCCGCCGAGTACTTTGCCCGCAGCGGCGGCGAACCCTCGCCGTCAACGCCCGAGGAACTTGCCGCCTTCGTCCGCAGCGAAACCGTGAAATGGGCGAAGGTGATCAAGGCCGCGGGCATCGAGCCCGAGTGAACTGGCCCGGTGTTGCGACCCCCGCTGGCACTGGTCAGCTGCGCGCCGCCATCCATCGCCGCGTGCCGGCCCAGAACCCCAGCGACAGCAGGCTGACCCCCGCGCCCAGCAAGCAAACGCCGCGCCAGCCGGCAGCGTCATAGGTGACGGTGGTGGCCAGCGCGCCCAGGCCGCTGCCGGTCGCATAGAACAGCATGTAGGCACCGACCAGCCGGCTGTGCGCGGTGGCCTCGGCGCGGAAGATCATGCTCTGGTTGGTGACGTGGATGGCCTGGCCGCCCAGGTCGAGCAGCACGATGCCAAGCGCGAGCGGCCACAGCGAGGTGCCTAGCCATGACAGCGGCAACCACGCCACCACCAGCAGCACAAGGGCCGCGAAGGTGGTGCGCTGGCCGAGGCCCTGGTCGGCCCAGCGCCCCGCGCGCGCCGCGGCCAGCGCCCCGGCCGCGCCGACCAGGCCGAAGGCGCCGATGGCGGTGTGCGACAGCTGGTAGGGCGGGGCGCTGAGCGGCAGCACCAGCGCGCTCCAGAAGATATTGAACGCGGCGAACATCAGCAGCGCGATCATGCCGCGGATCTGCAGGACCCGGTCGCTGCGCAGCAGCGCCAACATCGACCACACCAGGCTGGCATAGCGCATGCGCTGCGCGGGGCCGGGCAGCACCGGCAGCGAGCGCCACAGCAGCAGGGCCAGCACCAGCATGGCCGCGGCGGCGCAGACGTAGACGCTGCGCCAGCCGGCCAGGTCGCTGACGCCGCCGGCGACCACGCGCGCCAGCAGCAAGCCGGCAAACACGCCGCCCTGCGCGGTGCCGACCACGTGCCCGCGTTCGCGCGGGGCCGCCGCGGCGGCCGCGTAGGCGATCAGTCCCTGCGTCATGGCGGTGCCGAGCAGGCCGGTCAGCAGCATCCCCGCCAGCAGCATCGTCACCGATGGCGCCAGCGCCACCACGGCCAGCGCGCCGGCCAGCGCCAGCACCTGCGCCAGCATCAGGCGGCGGCGCGGCAGCAGGTCGCCGAGCGGCACCAGCAACAGCAGCGCCAGCGCGCAGCCGGCCTGGGTGGCGGTGACCACGCCGCCGATGGCGGCGGCGCCGATGCCGAAGTCCGCCATCAGCGCGTCCAGCAGCGGCTGCGCGTAGTAGACGTTGGCCACGCTCAGCCCGCTGGCGCAGGCGAACAGCAGCACCGCACTGCGCGGCAGTGGCGTGGCCGCGGGGCGGGGTGGGGGCGATACCGTGTCCGGCGCGCGCGTGCAGGTTTCCATATCGCTTCGAAGTGGTTGCAAATAAAAACCAGTTGAAGCGTAAGCCGGCTAGTTTTAAAATGCAACCACTTTAACAGCGGGCGATGCGCCCAAGGCTAGCCAGACATGGTCATCCGCAAGGACCCGAGCGAAGATACCTGCCCCGTGGCGCGCGCGCTGGCGCTGGTCGGCGACCGCTGGTCGCTGATGATCGTGCGCGATGCCTTCGACGGCATGCACCGCTTCAGCGACTTCCAGCGCAGCCTGGCGGTGGCGCGGAATATCTTGTCCGACCGCCTGCGCCGTCTGGTGGAAGCCGGCATCCTGTCGACGCGGCCCGCCTCGGACGGCAGTGCCTACCAGGAGTACGTGCTGACGGAAATGGGGGAGAGCCTGTTCCCCATCGTGGTGGCGTTGCGCCAGTGGGGAGAGCACCACCTGTTCGCGCGCGGCGAGCGCCGCTCGCAACTGGTGGAAAAGCGCACCGGCAAGCCGGTGCCGCCGATGATGCCGCGCGCCGGCGACGGCAAGGTGCTGTCGCACGACCAGGCGGAGGTGCGCAAGCCGCGATAGCGGCGAGGCGAGGTGCCCGTCAGCTCGGGTTCTTCGACGAAGGATGCGGTGCGCAGCAGTTGAGGCAGTGGACTTTCGTAGAAGGGCCGGCCCTCACCCCCCGCCCCTCTGCCGCTGCGGAAGAGGGGAGCAAACCAGCGGGCAATAAAAACCAGAAGGCTCGCCCGCGTCAACGCGTGCGAGCGCAGCGACGCACTCCGTGCCAGAGCAGCAGACCTGAGATAGGGCGCGCGCGCAGCGCAGCCGAAGGCGTCCCACCAACAACGCAGTTAGAAGGCTGCCACCGACCTAAAGTCGGGTTCGTCCATCTGCCCTCGAACGCCAGGCACATCCAGGTAGCGTCAGCAGGGTGGAGCCACCAACCGCAGTGCCGCAAGTCACCACCGTTCGAACCACCAACACCGCCTTAGCCAGCCGCTCAGGCGACGCGCTTCTTGCCTACTTCTTGGCGCTCGGCCAAGAAGATGGAATGAACGCGCCCCCGGCCTCTCCCGATCAAAGAGGCGCTGGTAGTTCAGTTGTGCTTCTGGGGAACGTGACAGGATAGGTGGGCCCTCCATCACGAAACGGCATCGATGTGCCAGAGTGGAAGTTCGCACAATCCACACAGGATGGAGGAACCCGAAATGAATACTACGACTTACGGTCTGGACATTGCAAAGGGTGTTTTCCAGCTCTATTGGGTCGAGCCTTCAGGCGAGTGTTTCAACCGTCGCTTTACGCGTAAGGCCCTGCTCAACTTCCTGGCTAAGCGCGCGCCTGGTCGTGTCGCACTGGAGGCTTGTGGCAGCGCACACTGGTGGGCACGCCAGCTCGCCGCACTTGGCCATAAGCCCGTGCTCTTGCATGCCGCCTTTGTACGTCCCTTTGTGCAGACCAACAAGACCGACGTGGCCGATGCCAAGGCCATCTGGACCGCCGTACATCAGCCCGGCATGCGCCAAGTCGCGCGCAAGACCGAAACACAGCAGGCCATCCTTGCCCTGCATGGATTCCGCGCCCTGCGCGTGAAGATGCGCACCATGTTGATCAACCAGTTGCGCGGCGTGCTGTTCGAGTTCGGCATTCACTTCCGTCGCGGACGCCGTGCCGGATTGGAAGAGATCAAGCAACATATGGCCGAACTCGAACAGCAGTTGCCGCGCGTGCTGTTCGATTCCGTGGGCGAGCAATTACAAGACATCGCACGCCTGGACGAGGAAATCGGGCAAATCGAAATCCGCTTGAACACCTGGCTCAAGGAAGATCACGATTGCCAGACCGTCGCTGCCATTCCCGGGATTGGCCCGCTCACCGCGACAGCGCTGGTGGCCACCATTGGCGACGTGCACGCCTTCCGCTCAGGCCGGCAACTGGCGGCATTCCTTGGCTTAGTGCCAAGACAGCGCGGTACCGGTGGCAAAGTGAATCTCGGCGGCATCAGCAAACGCGGCGACACCTATCTGCGCACCTTGCTGATTCACGGTGCGCGGATCGTGCTCAGTCACTTGCGTCGCAAGGGGCAAAGCCATTGGAGTACGGCGCTGGTCCAGCGCCGTCCGGCTAACGTCGTAGGCGTCGCCATGGCCAACAAGATGGCGCGCACGGCCTGGGCTCTGTTGGCCCACAACCGAACCTATGACCGCGACTATGTCTCGGTCAAGCTTGCCTAACGGCAGGCTGAGCTAGCAAGCAGGGAATCCGTTCACAGGTTGCGACGGTAAGTGGAGGTGATGGCAAAACAGGTTGGACCGCGGGAGCGGAAACCCGACGACCTACTGGTGCCACAACGAGCACGCCAAAAAGTGAGGGGACGTTCCCGGCGAATACCATCAGGGCCCGCAGGCTTGGCCTGCTAAACAAGGCCGGATATAAGTCTGCAACCAACCGTTCGATGCCTCATGCTCAACTTGCCTTGCAAACCGGGGCGCGTTCATATAAGTAGGTCGCCGGCTGCGCCGGCGAAACAGCCACGCCCGCCAAGCACGACACCCCATCAAAACACCAATCAAAATTTCAGCTCCCCCGATACGTGCCAAAACTCCACGGCGAACACAGCAGCGGCACGTGGTAGTGCTGCGCGGCATCCGCGATGGTAAAGCGTACCGGCACGATGTCGGCAAACACGTCCGGGGTGCGGAAGTAGTCCGCCACCCAGAAGCGCAGCTCGAACTCGCCGGTGCGCGCCTGCGCCGGCGGCAGCATCGGCGCGTCGGTGCGGCCGTCGTGGTTGGTGCGGGTGCGCGCAAGCAGCCGGGGCGGCTGCACCGCGACGTCGAACAGCTCGACCTGCATGCCGGCCACCGGGCGGCCCAGCGATACGTCGAGCACGTGGGTGCTGATACCTGCCATGATGCGATCTCTCCGGGTTGGGCCGCGCGCTCAGCTGCCGCGGTAGTAGTTGTAGCTCCACGGCCCGAACAGCACAGGCAGGTGGATGCGCTGGCCGGCGTCGGTGACGCGCACGCGCAGCGGGATCTTCGACAGGAACGAAGGCTGCGGCAGGCTGGCCTTGCGCGCGGCGAAGTATTCGTCGGCGTGCAGGATCAGCTCATAGGTCCCGGTGCGGTAGCTGTCGCCGATCAGCAGCGGCGGCTCGCTGCGGCCATTGGCCGCCAGCGTGACGGTCTGCAGCGGCACGCGCTGCTCATGGTCGATGCGGAACATTTCCACGCGCATGCCGGCGGCCGGGGTGCCATGGTAGGTGTCCAGCGCATGCAGCGTCAGGCGCGGGCTCAGGCCGCCTTGCTGCACCGGCGCGGCGGTCTGGTTCGGCGCCGGCGCTGCCGGCGTGGCGCCCCAGCTGGCGCCGGCCAGCAGCGCGCCGCCGCCCAGCATCATCGATTGCAGCGCGAAGCGCCGGCGCGCGGGATCGAGGGTGTGGTCGTCCATTTCAGGCTCCTTGACGGGCGGTCTTGCCGCGCAGTTGGCGGATGCCCACCAGCACCAGCACTGCGGCCAGCACTTCGATCACTGCCACCAGGTACAGCCCGGAGGTGAGCTTGCCGGTGGCGTTCTTGACCAGTCCCATCACGTACGGGGCACCAAAGCCGGCCAGGTTGGCCACCGAGTTGATCAGGGCCACGCCCACCGCGGCGGCGCTGCCGGCCAGGTAACGGTTGGGCAGCTGCCAGAACACCGGGATCGCGCTCATGGTGCCGACCAGCGCGGCAGTCATCGCCAGCAGCGCGATCACCGGCGACAGCACCTGCGCCCCCAGCAGCACCGCCAGCACGGCCATGGCGCCGCCGCCGACCAGCGCCGCGCCGCTGAAGTGCCAGCGCACTTCATTGCGGCGGTCGGAATGCGCGCCGTTGAGGATCATGCCGGCGGCGCCGCACAGGTAGGCCACCGCGGCAATCCAGCCCACCGCCATCGGCGTGGTGAAGCCCACGTCCTTGATGATGGTCGGGATCCAGAAGGTCAGCGTCGAGTTGGCGCACAGCAGGCAGAAGAAGATCGCGATCAGCAGCCACACCTTGGGGTTGGTGAAGAGCGTGCGCCAGTCGTGGCCGCGCTCGCCCATGGCGGCGTTGTCGCGCTTGAGCGCGTCGTGCACCACGCGCTTCTCGGCGTCGGACAGCCAGCGCGCCTGCTCGGGCTTGTCGGTCATGTAGAACCAGGCAAAGATGCCGGCCAGCACCGAGGGGATGCCTTCCAGGATGAACAGCCACTGCCAGCCGTGCATGCCGTTAACACCCGCCATGCCGGTCATGATCCAGCCCGCCAGCGGGCCGCCCAGCACGCCGGCGATGGCCGACGCCGACATGAAGGTGCCGAAGGCGCGCGCGCGGCGCTGCGACGGGTACCAGTACGTCAGGTACAGGATCACGCCGGGGTAGAAGCCGGCCTCGAACGCGCCCAGCAGGAAGCGCAGGATATAGAACTGCGTGGGCGTGGTGACGTAGCTCTGCAGCATGCAGATCACCCCCCAGCAGATGGTGATGCGCATGATCGTCTTCTTGGCGCCGATCTTCTGCAGCAGCATGTTCGACGGCACTTCGAAGAAGAAGTAGCCGAGGAAGAAGATGCCCGCGCCCAGCCCGTACACGGCTTCGCTGAAGCGCAGCGCGTCCAGCATCTGCAGCTTGGCGAAGCCGATGTTGACGCGGTCCAGCCACGCCAGCACCCACAGCACCCCCAGGAAGGGCAGCAGGCGCCAGGTAACCTTGCGGTAGACGCTGTCCTCGGCGTCTTCGGCGGTGCCGGCGAATACCGGGACCCCTTGTTTCGTGATCGACATGATGTCTCCTGTCTTGTGGTGTTCTGCCAGGCCAGGCCTAGCGGCGGTGCCATGCGGTCCGCCGGGTTGGGAGCAAGTATAAGAATGGCCCGCCGAAGCGAAACGAGGAGGCTGGTATAGGCCCCATAGCAGCGTCGATATGGGCCGCAATCCCTTGCACGGTGCGGGTTTGCGGGCATCCGGGGCGGACGCTGACGGACCTATGGATTACCCTGAGCGGCGCGTTGCGAGGATGCCCGCGCCGGCGCTTGTGCGGGTTCCACCGGTTGCCGTGCGGTGCGCGACACGCTACAAAGTCGGCATTGCCGGGCGTGCCAGTCCGCCGCGGGCGGCGGCCGCCGCACCTGGCATGCCATCACTTCATGCTCTCTCTATTGCTGCCACGGACCCGATATGATTCGCGCCGACGACCCGTTCGACACCTACCTGCTGCGCGTGCTGTGCATCCTGATCGCCGAGCAAAGCGTGTCGCGCACGGCAATCCGGCTGAACCAGTCGCAGCCGGCCATCAGCGCCGCGCTCAAGCGCCTGCGCGCAATCTTCAACGACCCGCTGCTGACGCGCGAGAAGAACGTGATGGTGCCGACCGAGCGGGCGCTGCAGCTGGCGCGCAATGCGCAGGCTGCGCTCAGCGCGCTGGACAACCTGCTGGTCTCGGACGACCGCTTCGATCCGGCCACCACCGAGCAGAGCTTCGTGGTGGCGATGCCGGACTACCTGGCGCCGCCGTTCTTTGCGCATGTGGTGCGCGCCATGCGCCGTGCCGCGCCGCATGCGCGGCTGTCGGCGCTGCCGCTCGGGGCCACCTTTGACTATGAGCAGGCGCTGTCGGCCGGGGCGGTCGATATCGTGATCGGCAACTGGCCCAATCCGCCCGAGCACCTGCACCTGTCGGTGCTGCTGGAAGACGAGGTAGTATGCGTGGTGGCGCAGGACAGCGTGCACGCGCAGCCCGGCAAGTTCACCGCGCAGGCCTACCTGGGCGCGTCGCATATCGTGCCGACGCCGTATTCGCGAGACCAGCGCGGCCTGGTCGACGCGGGCCTGAGCACCATGCGCGTGCACCGCGACAACCGGGTCAGCTGTCCTTACTTCAACCTCGCGCCCAGCCTGATCCCTGGCACCGACCTGATCCTGACCACCGCACGCCACTTCGCCAACTACCATGCGCAGTATGTGCCGCTGGCGGTGCTGGAGCCGCCCATCGAGTTCCCCTTCATGCGCTTCTACCAGCTGTGGCATCCGTCGCGCCACCGCTCGGCCGCGCACGTGTGGCTGCGCGGCATGCTGACCGCGGCCTCGCAGGAACTGCGCGACCTGCGCGACATGCCTCGCTAGCGGTATCGGTTTCTGTTATGCGATCTATAGGGCGCGGGCTCTCGCCGCTGCGGCGGGGCGTTCCTATACTCGGCCCCGTATCCAACGATTGCCCCTCTGCGGGAATCCCTACGGGAGAAGCATCCATGTCTCAACCCCTCGACCTGGCGTCGGTCAACGCCCTGGACGAAGCGGCCTTTGCCGAGGCTTTCGGCAGCGTGTTCGAACACTTTCCGCAGGCCGCGGCAGGCGCCTGGGCGCAGCGGCCGTTCGCCTCGGCGGCGGCATTGCATGGCGCGATGATGGATGTGGTGCGCAAGCTCGATGCGCCGCGCCAGCGCGATTTCCTCAACCTGCACCCGCAGCTGTCGGCGCGCAATATCCGCGCGGGCACGATGACGGCCGACTCCAACGCCGAGCAGAAGAGCGCCGGCCTGGATGCGATGTCGCGGCAGCAAGAGGACGCGCTGGACCAGCTCAACGCGGATTACCAGGCCCGGCACGGCTTCCCGTTCATCATCTGCGTGCGCCACTACACCCGCGAAGGCATCTTTGCCGCGTTCGAGCGCCGCATCGGCCGCAGCACGCAGCTGGAACTGGACGAGGCGCTGGCCCAGATCGCGGCCATCACGCGCGGGCGGCTGGCGGCGCGCCTGGCCCGCTGAGCGCGAGCGCTAGCCGAAGGCCTCGAGGCCCAGCGCCAGCAGCCCCACCAGCATGAGGCTGAGGGCCCAGACCGCTTCCAGGTTGAACCAGCTACGCGAGACCAAGTGCAGCCCGAGGTGGCGGTAGACCAGCCAGGCCATGCCGCCGCCCGCGGCCAGCATGGCCATGGTATGGAGCATGGCGACGGCCAGCGCCATGCCAAGATTGGCAGTAGCCAGCGTGGCGGCCGCCAGGTGCCCCGGCTCGTCATCGGCCCGGCACAGGCCGAGGTAGACCGGCACCAGCATCAGTCCGGCGCCATGCGCGATCGCCACCGCGAACGACCATAGCGCCAGGCGCGATGGCGCGATGCGTACCAGTGCCCGCGGGTGCCCGCGCCGGAACAGCAGCGCGATGCCGCATCCGACAAGCAGCACGCTTGCGCCGATGCGGATCTGCGCCTGCCAGGCGACCAGTGCCGCCAGCATGCCGAACGGCAGCGTCACCGCCAGCACCGCCAGTGCATGTCCCGCCGCCAGAACACCCAGCGCGGCCACCAGCGCGCGGCTGCTGCGCGCGAGCAGCCCGTTCGATACCGCCAGCGGCCATCCCATCGCCGGGTTGATGCCGTGATAGAGCCCGCTGGCCAGCACCGCCGACCACAGGCCCAGCTGTTCCCAGGCGTGACCCGTCAAGCCCTGGCCGAGGGATAGCAAAACGAATCGGTCGAGCAGTCGCCGCCTTCCAGCCGGATCTGGTGCGCGCGGTAGCCTTCCGGAAACTCGACCCAGTAATCGTCGGCCAGTGTCAGGCCACCGTCCGGTCCCGCCTTTGCCATCACCTGCGCGCCGGGAATGCCGTCGGGGTAGAACTGCTGGTCCCAGGTGGAGTACAGCGAGTTGGTCCAGTAGACGCGCTGGCCGTCGCGGCTGATCTCCACCATCTGCGGGCCGCCGGCGAAGGGCTTGCCGTTCGGGTGCGGGGTGCGGCGGACAATGCCGCCGAGATGCACCGAGCCCGCGAGCCGGGGCTTGCGCGGATCGGTGACGTCGTACTGGCGCATCTCGCCCGTGCCCCAGCACGACACATAGAGGAACTTGTCGTCCAGCGACAGATCGATGTCGGTCACCAGCGGCGGCACCGCGCCGAAGCCTTGCAGCAGCGGCGGAAGCTGGCTTGCGTCGGCAGCTTCGGCGGGGATCGTCGCCGTCTTTTCGGCGTGGAACTTGCCGCCTTCGCGCCACCACGTCCAGATCGAGCCTTCCAGGTTGGTGGTGTCGACCACCACGCCGACGAAGCCGTACTCGCGCACCGGATCATGCGCGGGCCGCACTTCCAGCGCCATCTGGTGATTCGCGCCCAGGTCGATGGTCTGCACGTTGCGGCGCGCGCGCAGGTCCCAGAAATGCAGCTTGTGGCCGTAGCGGTTGCCGAGCAGGTCCTCGGGCACCAGGCCGTTCTCGAACTGCGGCGGCAGGGCCCATTCGCTCGACACCATGTAGTCGCGCGGCAGGTTCCACCAGAAGTCGTAGTGCTTCTGCTGTTCGCCGCGGTCGATCTCCCAGCGGCCCAGCACCTCGAAGGTCTCGCAGTCCACGATGAAGATGCCGGGCGCGCCGTCCGTGCCGTCCGCGCCGCCGCCGCCCAGCGTGCTGACATAGATGCCTTCCGGCCCGCAATGCACCGTATGCGGCCGCGAATAGCCGGTCTTGCGGAAAATCTCCTCTGGCTCGACGATCTTGTGGATGCGCGCCTGGGTCGGATGCGGCTTGGTGTCGACGATATACAGGCGCGACGAGCGCATCCCCGGAATGATCAGGTAGCGCCGCTCCAGGAACGCATGGCCGGTCAGCGGCGACAGCGCCGACGAACAGGCGTTCCAGCCGAAGTGATGGAGTTCATCGCCCTTGTGCGTCATCGGCACGGTATGCACCACCTGGCTGTAGGTCGGCGATCCGGGCTTGACGTCGATCACCGCGAGCGCGTCGGGCTGCGTGCCGTCGGGGCTCAGCAGCACCGTGTAGGCGAAGGATTCCGCTGGCGCGTGGATCGCTAGCTCCGGCGAGGCGTGAAACGTCGGATCTGGCCGCATGTTCATGGTGAGCCCCTCCCTGGTCCTGGCGGACCTTGCGACATCGCCGGTACGTCACCTGGCGCGTGGCCGAGTGCGCGGCAAGCCTACTTAGCCTAGGTCGTTCTGCATGCCGAGTCAAAGCCGCGCGTGCCGCGGCGCATGCGGTGGATTCACGCGGATTCACGCGGGCGGAAGGGCTGGTTTGCGAAATACAGATTGTCGGAAACACGCGGATCGCGCAGAAAGGAGGCTTGATCAAGCAAAGGGAAATCCGGGCGATGGACGCGGCAATGGCAGCAGGCAGGGGCGAGGCATACAGCCTCGATAATCCGGCACTGGAGAGTATCGGGGTCAGGATCACCCGGTGGCGCGACGACTACGTCGAGCTGGAATTGCCGCTGGCGGCCAATATGCTGAACCGCAGCCGCGTCGTGCACGGCGGCACGATCTGCACCCTGCTCGATGCGGCCACCGGCTATGCCGGCCTCTACTCGGCGCCCGGCGAAGACCCGCGGCACGCGGTCACGCTGTCGCTGACCTCGAACTTCCTCAGCAACGGCACCGGCGGGCTGCTGACAGCGAAAGGCATGGTTGATCGCCGCGGGCGTTCGATCTTCTTTTCGCGCGCCGAGGTGTGGCTCGATGGCGAACTGCTGGTGGCAACCGGCGTTGCCACGATGAAGTACCTAAAGTAGGTGTCTTGCCTCAGGCGCCGTCCTGGCGCCAGCGCGTCGGCGACTTGCCGAACTGCGTGGCGAACCAGCGCGAGAATGCGCTCGGTTCGGAAAAACCCAGCAACGTGGCGACCTGCGCCAGCGGCCGCCGCGGATCCTGCAGATGGCGTTGCGCCAGCTCGCGGCGCACGTCATTGACCAGCGCGGAGAAGGTCTGGCCATCCTGTTCCAGCTGGCGCTGCAGGGTGCGCGGGCTGGTGCCGAGGCTTTGCGCGACCTGTTCCACCGCACCGCGACCGCGCGGCAGCAACTGGTTGAGTGTGCGCCGCACCTCCGCTGCGATGGGCTTGCCGGCGCCGGGCTGCAGGTCGAGGAAGCCCCGCGCGTAGCCGGCCAGGCTGGCATCGGCCAGGGGATTGACGCGGTCCAGGTCAGCGCTGGCAAGCACCAGCCCGTCGAAGTCCGCACCAAATTCGATGCGGGGGCCGAACAGGCGCCGGTGGATGCGCAGGTCGGCCGGCGCCGCGTGCGCGAAATGCACGCTGTGCGGCATCCACGACTCGCCCAGGATGGCGCGGATCAGGCTGTGCAAGGCGGCCACGGTCAGTTCCATGGCCTGCCTGCCGGGCTGTTGCCGGCCGGTCTGCAGCGTCACGTGCAGCACCGCGACACCGGGATGCTCGGCGACCAGGATGGAGACGGAGTCGCTGAGCCAGTGGCGGTAGCGCTCGATCTCGGCCAGCGCATCGCGCAGCGTGGGCTGGTGCTGCAACAGCAGGCTGACCGGACCGAAGTCTGACAGGCGCCACGATTCCCCCACCATCAGGCCAAGCGAATGGCAGCGCGTCTCGCGCGCCGAGGCCTCCAGCACTTCCGCCAGGCGCTGTTCGGGGATGCGCAGGTCGGGCGTGTACAGGCACGCCTGGTCCAGGCCGGCCCGGGCCACCATCCGCACCGGATCCAGGCCCGCGCCCCGGGCAATGCCCAGGTATTTGGTCAGCGATGCGCTGCGAACAAGGACGGTCATGGGGCTGCCGCGAGAGTGGGTGGGGGCGTCGGTCGTGTCCGTCGTCAATTGGCAAATCCTGGCGCGATCGGTCAAGGGGCCTGCGGCCCGGCTGTCTCACAATCGACTGCGCCGCGCCAATGATAGCGGCGCGGGCAGGACACCACAATCAGGAGACAGCCTTGGCCAAAGCCATTCGCATGTATGAGACCGGAGGCCCCGAAGTCCTCCGCTACGAGGACGCCGAGGTCGGCGATCCGGGCCCGGGCGAGGTACGGATCCGCCACGTCGCCATCGGCCTCAACTATGCCGACACTTACTTCCGCGACGGCACCTACCCGGTGCCGCTGCCCAGCGGCATCGGCGTGGAGGCGGCCGGCGTGGTGCAGGCGGTCGGGGCCGGCGTGAGCCACGTCGCGGAAGGCGACCGCGTCACATACACCGGCTTTACCAACACGCTGGGCGCCTACAGCACCGAGCGCCTGGTGCCGGCCGCGCCGCTGATCCGCCTGCCGGATGCGATTTCCTTCGAGACCGCCGCGGCGATGACCATGCGCGGCCTGACCTCGGCCTACCTGATGCGCCGCATCTATCCGTTCCGCGGCGGCGAGACCATCCTGCTGCATGCGGCCGCCGGCGGCGTGGGGCTGATCGTGTCGCAGTGGGCGAAGCTGCTCGGCCTGACCGTGATCGGCACGGTCTCGACCGAAGCCAAGGCCGAGCTGGCGCGCGCGCATGGCTGCGACCACGTCATCGACTACAGCCGCGAAGACGTGGCAACGCGGGTGCGCGAACTGACCGACGGCACCGGCGTATCGGTGGTGTTCGACAGCGTCGGCCGCAGCACCTTCCAGGGCTCGCTGGATTCGCTCAGGCGGCGCGGGCTGATGGTCTGCGTCGGCACGGCGTCGGGCACGATCCCCCCGTTCGATCCGCAACTGCTGGCGCGCAAGGGCTCGCTCTACCTGACCCGTCCGGCGCTGGCCGACTACATTGCCGATCCCGCCGAGAAGGCCGAGCTGGCCGCGGAAGTGTTCGGCCACGTGGCCGCCGGGCGGCTCCGCATCGGCATCCACCAGCGCTACGCGCTGCAGGACGCGGTCCAGGCTCACCGCGACCTGGCGTCGCGCAAGACCACCGGCTCATCGATCTTCGTGCTGTAAAGGAGCATCTTCATGCGAGTCCAACAACTTACCTGCAGCATCGGCGCCGAACTGAGCGGCGTCAGCCTGGCCGATGCCGCGCGCGATGCGGCGCTGTTTGCCGAGATCAGGTCGCTGCTGCTCGAGCACAAGGTGCTGTTCCTGCGCGGCCAGGAGATCTCGCGCGCGGACCACGTGGCGTTCGCGCGGCGCTTTGGCGAACTGGAAGACCATCCGGTGGCGGGCAGCGATCCGGATCATCCCGGGCTGGTGCAGATCTATCGCAGCGACAAGCGCGAGAACTACGAGAACAGCTACCACACCGACGGCAGCTGGCGCGAATGCCCGCCGATGGGCTGCGTGCTGCGTTGCATCGAATCGCCGCCCGTCGGCGGCGACACCATCTGGGTCAACATGGGCGCGGCGTACGAGCACCTGCCCGAGGAAATCAAGCAGCGCATCGCCGGCCTGCGCGCCAAGCACGGCATCGAGCATTCCTTCGGCGCGGCGATGAGCCCGGAGAACCGCGCGAAGCTGGCGGCGCAATACCCCGCGGTCGAGCACCCGGTGGTGCGCACGCATCCGGAGACCGGCGAGAAGGTGCTTTACGTCTGTGGCTTTTCGACCCACTTCGTCAATTTCCACACGCCCGAGAACGTGCGCTACGGGCAGGACAAGACCCCGGGCGCCAGCCATCTGCTGAACTACCTGATCAGCCAGGCGGCGATTCCCGAATACCAGGTGCGCTTCCGCTGGCAGCCCAACAGCGTGGCGATCTGGGACAACCGCTGCACCCAGCACTATGCGGTGCAGGACTACTGGCCGGCGCCGCGCAAGATGGAGCGCGCCGCCATCATCGGCGACAAGCCGTTCTGAGCCGCACCGGCGCCGCAGGCCTGGCCAGCGCCACCATAAATGGAGACATGCCGTGAATTACCTCGATGGGTCCCTGTTCCCTGAAAACCAGCAGCCGCTGATCATCACCGCGGCCCCTTACGCGCCCGGCTGGCTGCCGTCCGACTTTCCGGAAGATATCCCGGTGACGATGGAGGACCAGATCCAGAAGGCCGTTGACTGCTACAACGCCGGCGCGACGGTGCTGCACCTGCACGTGCGCGAACTCGACGGCAAGGGCTCGAAGCGCCTGTCCAAATTCAACGAGCTGATCGCCGGGGTGCGCAAGGCGGTGCCGGAGATGGTCATCCAGGTGGGCGGATCGATCAGCTTCGCGCCGGAGAACGAGGGCGATGCCGCGAAGTGGCTGTCCGACGACACGCGCCACATGCTGGCCGAACTGGATCCGGTGCCGGACCAGGTCACCGTGACGGTGAACACTTCGCAGATGAACGTCACCGAGCATGCCGAACTGGCGGATTTCCGGGGCACCTCGCGCGAGAATCCCGCGATCTTCAATGCGTACAAGGAAATGACGGTGCCCGCGCAGCCCGGATGGGTCGAGGAGCATATCCGCCGCCTGTCCGCCGCCGGCATCCAGAGCGCATTCCAGTGCTACAACATCAATAGCTTTGAATCGGTCGAGCGGCTGATCCGGCGCGGCATCTACAAGGGCCCGCTGGTGATGAACTGGGTCGCCATCAGCGGCGGCATGGATGCGCCGAGCGTATTCAACCTGGCCAACATCGTCCGGGCGGTGCCGGATGGGGCGGTGCTGACCGTCGAAAGCTCGGTGCGCAACGTGCTGCCGGTGAACATGATGGGCATCGCGCTGGGGCTGCATGTGCGCTGCGGCACCGAGGACTGCCTGTGGAACCAGTCGCGCACGGCCAAGATGAGCACGGTGAAGCAGATCGAGCAGCTGGTGCGCATCGCCGGCGAATTCGGCCGCAAGGTGGCAACCGCGCAGGAAGCGCGAGAGATCCAGAAGATCGGCGTGTTCTACGACACGGTCGAGGAGACGCTGGCGGCCAACGGCTTCGCGCCGAACCGCAACGGCGGCAACCAGGGCTTCCTGCGCAAGGCGGCCTGACCCGGGGCGGCTGCCACGGGCAAGCGGCGCGCAGAGGCGCACAGAAGGGCAGGGCGGCGGCTGGCTGCCCCGAGCCCTCGCACATTCGGAGACAACCATGAAGCAAGCACAACCGTCGGCGCGCCGCAGGGCGCTGCTGTCATGCATGCTCGGCCTGGCGCTGCCGGCTGCGTTCCCATCGGTCGTCCATGCCCAGGCGTGGCCGACCAAGGTGGTCAGGATCGTGGTCGGCGGTCCCGCCGGCGGCACCGCCGACATCCTCGCGCGCCTGCTCGCCGAGGGGCTGACGCAGTCGCTCGGCAAGCCGGTGATCGTCGAACAGAAGCCCGGCGGTGCCGGAGCGATCGCGGTCGGCACGCTGCTGTCGGCCCCGCACGACGGGCATACGCTGCTGCTGATCCAGGGCGGCATCGTTTCCGAAACGCCGCTGGCGCTGAAGGTCTCGTTCGATCCGTTCAAGGACCTGAAGCCGATTGCCCAGGTGGCGCGCACCGGCCTGGTCCTGGTCGGCAACCCGAAACTGCCGGCGAAGAACTTCACCGAGCTGCTGGCCTACATCAAGAGCAAGCCGGGGCAGATCGACTACGCCTCGTATGCCGCCGGCATGCGCGGGCAGACCCTCGGGGTCCAGTTCAACCGGCTGGCGGGGGTGAACATGAGCCACGTCGGCTACAAGGGCTCGCCGCCCGCGCTGCAGGACGTAATGGGCGGGCACGTGCCGCTGATGTTCGACGGCCTGGCGACCTCATTGCCTCTGATCAAGGCCGGCAAGCTCAGGGCCTATGCCGTGGCCTACCCGAAGCGCATCCCCGCGCTGCCGGACGTGCCGACGTTCGCCGAGGTCGGCTTCCCGGCGATGACGGAGCCGGGCTGGATGGGCTTGTGGCTGCCGCCGGACGTGCCGGCGGCGGTGCAGGAGAAGATCCGCAACGCCACGCTGGCGGTGGTGCAGCAGCCAGGCTACCGCAAGCACGTGGAAGACATGGGCATGGACAACGGCCAGCCGCTCGGCAGTGAAGCGCTGTCAAAGGAAGCACGCGCGGCGTATGAGCGGCAGGCGGAACTGCTGCGCTCGATCGGCTTCGTGCCGGAGTAGCGGGCAGCGGCCTATCGCTTCCGGCGCCGGCGCGCGCCGGCGAACATCGACATGTCGCGCAGGATGCAGTCGAGCAGCGTATTGGCAGCCACGCCCATCGGCCGGCCCGCCTTGACCAGCAGGCGCGCCTTGGCGGCTTCGAACAGCGGATGGGCGATCGGCAGCGTTACCAGTTCGCCGGCCTGCAGTTCACGGTAGGCCGCAAAGCCGCCGATCAGCGTGATGCCGTCATGGCGCTTCACGAAGTGGCGCAGCACCGCCAGCGAATTGGTAGTCAGCGTCGGGCGGATCTGGATGTTCTCAGCGTAGGCCAGCATCTGCACCACCTGTCCCAGCCCGAATGCAGGCGGCATCATCGCCAGCGGATAGTCGGCAAGCTCCTGCACGCCGACCTTGCCGCCGCGGCGGGCCAGCGGATGCCCGGCATGCACCAGCAGCACCACCGGCTGCGATGACGTCGCCACCCAGGCGATATCGGCATGGCCGGGCGGGTTGTAGGCCAGGCCGATATGGGCGCGGCTTTCGGCCACCTCCTGCAGCACGTTGTTGACCGGCAGGATGTCGACGGTCACGTCCAGCCGCGGATAACGCGCGCAGAAGTCGGTCAGCACTTCATCCATCAGGCCGTCGACATAGCCCTCGCTGGTGGCGATGCGCACCTGGCCATGCTGCAGCCCGCGCAAGGCCTGCAAGCGGTCTTCGAACAGTTCCTGCTGGGCGCGGCAGCCGCGCCAGTACTCCAGCAGGTGCTGCGCGGCTTCGGTCGGCTGCACGCCGCGCGCATGGCGGTCGAACAGCGGCGCGCCGACCTCTTCTTCCAGCAGGCGGATCTGGCGTGTGATGACCGACGGCGACGTGTTGATGCTGTCGGCCGCGCCACGGATCGAGCCGTGCGTCAGTACCTCGTGAAAGTAGCGCAGCCTGCGCTGGTTCAGTTCCCGCATGTCGGATCTCGCTGTCTGGCGTGAAGGGGCGGCGTGCCGTGGTGTTGCCGAAGGGGCAACGATAGCCGACTTAAGTTGCTCTTGCTCTGTTTTTTCAGATGCCAGACGATCAACGCCTGCCACCGACAGACATCGCGTCCACAAGAGCCGACACCACGGGAGAGATCGACATGTCCGCAATCCTGCCCCCACGCAGCACCATGCAAACCGGCAGCGCCGCGCAGCAGGCGCTGTACCGCAAGCTGAACTGGCGCCTGTTGCCGTTCCTGCTGCTCTGCTACACCTTTGCCTACCTGGATCGGGTCAACATCGGCTTCGCCAAGCTGCAGATGCAGAGCGACCTGGGCTTTTCCGATGCGGTGTACGGGCTGGGTGCCGGCATCTTCTTCTTTGGCTACGTGCTGTTCGAGATCCCGAGCAATCTGTTGCTGCCCCGGATCGGTGCGCGCAAGACCATCAGCCGCATCCTGGTGCTGTGGGGCCTGACCTCGGCGGGCATGATGTTCGTGCGGGACGAAACCACGTTTTACGTGCTGCGCTTCCTGCTCGGCGTGTTCGAGGCCGGCTTTGCGCCCGGGATGATCTTCTACCTGACCTACTGGTACGGACAGCAGCGCATGGCCCGCGTGATGGCGGTGGTGATGCTGGCCGGGCCCATCGGTGGCATTTTCGGCTCGCCGCTGTCCACCTGGCTGATGACGGCACTGTCCGGTGCGCACGGCCTGGCCGGCTGGCAATGGATGTTCCTGGTCGAAGGGCTGCCATGCGTGCTGCTTGGCGCGCTGGCGCTGCGCGTGCTGGCCGACCGGCCGGCCGACGCAGCCTGGCTCAGCGACGCGGAGAAACGCATGCTGGCCGCCGAATTGCAGGCACCGGCGGGCGGGCATCATTCGTTCGGCGAGGTGGCGCGCGATCCGCGCGTGTACCTGCTGGCCTTTGCCTACTTCACCATGATCTGCGGCATCTACGCGGTGAGCTTCTGGCTGCCGTCTATCCTGAAGGCAGACGGCGTCACTGACACCATGCAGATCGGGCTGTATTCGATGATTCCCTATATTGCCGCGGCGATTGCCATGCTTGTGATCGGCCGCAGCTCGGACCGCCGCGGCGAGCGCCGCTGGCATAGCGCGGTGCCCGCCTTTACCGGCGCGGTGGCACTGGCCGTGGCCACGCAGTCCAGCGGCAACCTGCCGGTGTCGCTGCTGTGCATGACTATTGCCACGGCGATGATGTGGGCCGCCTACACCGTGTTCTGGGCGATCCCGTCGCAGTACCTGAAGGGCGACGCCGCGGCGGGCGGCATCGCGCTGATCAACACCATCGGCCTGATCGGCGGCTTCCTCAGCCCCACCATCATCGGCGCCGTGCGCACCGCCACCGGCAGCATGCAGGCCGGCCTGCTGGTGATGGTGGCGCTGCTGCTGGCCGGCGCGGCGGTGCTGGTGGCCAACCGGATGCCGGCGCCGCAGGGCGCGGTGTCGGCGGCCTGACGCCGGACTTTTGTTTCACGGAGAAGAACCTTGGCAACACGGATCCTGGTCGCCGGCTTCCAGCACGAGACCAATACCTTTGCGCCGTCAAAGGCGACCTACGCCAGCTTCGAGCGCGGCGAGGGCTTTCCGGCGATGGTGCGCGGCGACGCCATGCGCGCGCTGCGCGACGTCAACATTCCCGCTGGCGGCTTCATGGCCGCCGCCGAGCGGTACGGCTGGACCCTGCTGCCGGTGATCTGGGCCGGCGCCAGCCCCTCGGCCCACGTGACCGAGGACGCGTACGAGCGCATCGCCGGCGAGATCGTCGGCGCGGCGCAAGCGGGCGGCTTCGACGCGGTCTATCTCGATCTGCACGGCGCCATGGTGGCCGAGCACACCGATGACGGCGAGGGCACGCTGCTCGCGCGGATCCGGGCCGTGGTCGGGCCAGGCGTGCCGGTGGTCGCGTCGCTCGACCTGCACGCCAACGTCACGCACGCCATGCTGGAGGCCGCCGATGTGCTGGTCGCCTACCGTACCTATCCGCACGTGGACATGGCCGAGACCGGCGCGCGCGCCGCGGCGCTGCTGCAGCGCCTGCTGGAGGGCAAGGGGCCGTGGCACCGCGCAGTGCGACGGCTGCCGTTCCTGATCCCGATCAACGGCATGTGCACCATGCTGGAGCCGGCGCGCGGCATGTACGCGCTGTTGCAGCAGGCCGAACGCGGCGACGTGGTGTCGCTGTCGTTCGCGCCGGGCTTTCCGGCGGCCGATTTCCCGGAATGTGGTCCGGCGATCTGGGGGTATGGCGCGGACGCCGGCGCGGCCGAAGCGGCGGTGCAGGCGCTGTACGACCGCATGCTGGCCGACGAGCCGGCCTGGGAGGTGCCGTTCCTCTCGCCCGACGAGGCCGTGCTCGAAGCCATGCGCCTGGCCGCGGGGGCCGCGCGCCCGGTGGTCATCGCCGACACCCAGGACAACCCGGGCGCGGGCGGCGATTCGAACACCATGGGCATGCTGCGGGCCCTGCTGCGCCATGGCGCGCGGCAGGCGGCAATCGGGCTGATCTGGGATCCGGCCGTGGTCGCCGAGGCGCACCGTGCCGGGGTGGGCGCGACGATCGAGGTCGCGCTCGGCGGCGTATCGGGGGTGCCCGGCGATGCGCCGCTGCAAGGGCGCTTCGAGGTGCTGCGGCTGTCGGATGGCGTATGCCGCTATGGCGGGCCGATGATGCACGGCATGCTGGCCGATATCGGCCCGGTGGCACTGCTGCGCATCGATGGTGTGCAGGTGGTGGTCAGCGCCGGCAAGGCCCAGATGCTCGACCGCAACCTGTTCCGCGCCGGTGGCGTAGAGCCCGAGGCGATGAAGATCCTCGTCAACAAGAGCTCGGTGCACTTCCGCGCCGATTTCCAGGGCATTGCGCAGGCCGTGCTGGTGGCCAAGGCGCCGGGCCCGATGACGGCCGATCCCGGGGACCTGCCGTGGACCCGTCTGGCCCCGGGCATCCGGCTCAAGCCGATGGGCAGGCCGTTCCAGGCGTAATGCCGGAGCCGGGCCCGCAGCAGGCCCGGCCCCTCATGCCTGGCGCCGCGCCAGCGCCAGGAAGGCGCCCAGTCCCACCATCGTGATGCCTGACGCACGGGTCATCAGCCGCGCGCGCGCCGCGCTTGCGGCGCCCGACCTGAGCAGGCGATGCGCGGCGAAGACCACGACCACGTCCACCAGCGTGTTGAGCGCGACGCAGATGCAGCCCAGCAGCACCAGTTGCGACACGGCCGCCTGTCCCGGCGCGACGAACTGCGGCAGGAACGCAAGGAAGAACAGCGCGGTCTTGACGTTCAGCACCTCGACCACCACGCCCTCGACCAGCGCGCGGCGCGCGCCCCGCGACGGCACGGCCGCGACCGCGGCGGGCGGCGCCTTGCGCCGCAGCAGGCGAATGCCCAGATACACCAGGTACGCCGCGCCCAGGTACTTGAGCAGGCTGAACGCCAGCGCCGACTGGGCGATCACCAGCGACACGCCCGCCGCAGCGGCAAGCACATGGAGCAGTCCGCCGAGGCCAGTGCCCAGGCATGAGGCAAGGCCCTCCGACCGTCCGCCGGCCACTGTGCGCGCGACGACATAGGCAATGGCCGGGCCGGGGGTAATCGCAAGCACGACGGCGGCGATCAGGAAGGGGATCAGCGACATGGTTCGGGGCTCCTTGACGTTGAGGCAGGGTTGAAAGGCGCGGCAGCGTCCGGACCGGGCCAGCGCATGCGCGGATGCAGACAAGACCGGCTCAGACCGCGTTGCGCATCGACTGCGCCAGCTCGTCACAGCCGCGCGCCTGCAGCGTGTCGGCCGCGCCGAGGCGGTCCCGCGTGTCCTTGTTCTGGCTGAGCTTGCGCTTGCCCACCAGCGACGTCACGGCGATCTCGAGGCCGACGATGCCGCGCAGCAGCGCGTCGAGGAATTCGGGCGGTGCATCGCCCATCTTCCACGGCGCGGCTTCGGCGGCCTCGTGCCGCCGCGTCAGGCGCGCGACCAGGCCGCGCACGAAGCGCTCGTCGTCGCGCACGGTAAGGGTGCCGTGGGCGTGCACCACCTCATAGTTCCAGGTCGGCACCTGGCGGTGTGCCTCATGCTTGCTCGGGTACCAGTTCGGCGAGACATAGGCCTCGGCGCCGCGGAACACCACCATCACCGGCGTGCCGGTCGGACACCGCTGCCAGACCGGATTGGCCCGCGCCACGTGCGCGCTGAGCACGCCGTGGGCGCCGGCGCCGGCATCGAATTCGAACGGGAGATGGTCCGCATCCAGGCCGTGCTGGCCGTGCGTGACCAGCATGCCCAGCGGGTGCGCATGGATGATGCGGGCAAGGGCGTCGGGGCGGGTCTCGGCGAAATGGTCGGGGACGTACATCGTTGGGGCTCGGGGCGATCGGATGCTCGATACTGTCGCCGACAACTGGCACAATCGGAAGGTCCAGTTCCGGTAAATTTGAATGGGCCAGTTTGAACAGTCAGCCGCCAGGCGGCCCGGCGCCACGGGCGCGGGGCGCCGCATCTATGACCTGCTGCGCGCGCAGATCGCCGACGGCACGCTGCCGCCGGGCGCGC
Source organism: Cupriavidus taiwanensis LMG 19424 (assembly GCF_000069785.1). NCBI lineage: Bacteria > Pseudomonadati > Pseudomonadota > Betaproteobacteria > Burkholderiales > Burkholderiaceae > Cupriavidus > Cupriavidus taiwanensis. The sequence goes on from NC_010530.1 coordinate 888,344, forward strand.
CGGCGCCGTCCACGCGCGGCCTGGCGGCCGAGCTGGGGGTATCGCGCACCACCGTGACCGCCGCCTATGAACAGCTGGCGGCCGAGGGTTTCCTGGTCACGGCGCGGGGGCGGGCCGCCCGCATTGCTAGCCCGCTGGCGGCTGCCGCCCCGGCACGGCCGGATGCCGCGCGACGCGCCAGGGAACCGGCGCTGTCGCGGTTCGGCCGGCGCGTGGCGGCACTGGGGCTGCCGGCACCGCCGCCGGCCGAGCCGGTGCGCTTCGATTTCCTGTATGGCGCGGTGGCGTGGCGCGACTTCCCGGCGCTGGCGTGGCGTCGGGCCTGGCAGGCCGAGCTGCTGCGCCAGCACGACCGGCTGTCGTACGCCGCGCCGGAAGGCGAGGCATCGCTGCGGCGCGCGCTGCAGGGCTATCTGCGCCGTGCCCGCGGGCTGGCCTGCGACGCCGGACAGATCGTGGTGGTGCATGGCTCGCAGCAGGCCATCGACCTGTGCGCGCGGCTGTTGCTGGATGAGGGCGATACCTTTGCCTTTGAAGAGCCCGGCTACCTGATGGCCAGGCGCTGCTTCGAGGCCACCGGCGCCCGCTGCCTGTCCGTCCCGGTGGATGCGCAGGGCCTGGATACCGCCGGCCTGCCGTCGGATGGCCGTGTGCGGCTGGCCTATGTGACGCCGTCGCACCAGTTCCCGCTGGGGGGCGTACTGCCGATCGGGCGCCGGCAGGCCCTGCTGCAATGGGCCCGGCGCCACGATGCGTGGATCGTCGAGGACGACTATGACGGCGAGTTCCGCTATGGCCAGCGGCCGATCGATACCCTGCGCGCGATCGACGGCGATGGCCGCGTGATCTATGTCGGCACCTTCTCCAAGGCGCTGTCGCCGCAGCTGCGGCTGGGGTACCTGGTGCTGCCGCCGGAACTGGTGCCGGTGTTCGGGCAGGCCAAGCGGCTGGCCGACCGCCACGCCCCCGTGCTGGAGCAGCGCGTGCTGGCCGCGCTGATCGACAGCGGCGCCTATGAGCGCCACGTCCGCCGCATGCGCCGCGAGAACGAGCGCCGCCGCGCGGCCCTGCTCGACGGCATTGCGCGCCACCTGCCCGCCGATGCCGAGGTCAGCGGCACGGCGGCCGGGCTGCACGTGGTGCTGTGGCTGCCCTCGCTGCGGCCGCGCGACGAGCCGGCACTGGTGGCCGCCGCGCGCGTCGGCGGCGTGGGCGTCTATCCGGTGTCGGCGCTGTATGCCAGGCCGCAGGGGGCGGGCCGGCACCGCGCGGTCGGCCTGGTGCTGGGCTACGCCAGCCTGTCCACCGCGCAGATTGAGCAGGGCGTGCGCGTACTCGGCACGGTGCTTGGCGCGATGGCCTGAAGCCGCCGGTGCATCCGGCCCCGCATGCCGGGCGTTTCTGCCAATGACATTGAGCAGAACGGCAATTGGCCCGCCTGGCGCAACGCTCTAACGTCTGTCGAAAACGACCGCGGCCGGCACACCGCGGCAACACCAGAACGACAACCAGGAGACAGCGCATGGCTATCACAAGGCGTGGAATGGGAGGGCGTTTGCTATCGGTCGTGGTCAGGGCCATGGCGGCAGTGGCGATCTGCACGGCGGCAGCGCCGACCGTGACGGCCGCGACGGCCGCGGGCGATTTCCCGGCCAAGCCCATCGAGTTCTGGATTCCGTTCCCGCCCGGCGGTCCCACCGACGGCTCGCTGCGCACGCTGCTGGCGGCCGCCGGCAAGGAGCTGGACCAGCGCGTGGTGCCGATCAACAAGCCGGGAGCGGGCGCCACGCTGGCGGCCCAGGTGATGTCCCAGACGGCGGCGCCGAACGGCTACACGCTGTCGATGGTCGCCGCCAACATCTTCCGCATGCCGCACCTGCAAAAGACGCCGTACGACCCGATGAAGGACTTCACCTACATCATCGGGCTGACCAATTACCGCTATGGCCTGGTGGTCCGCGCCGACGCGCGCTGGAAGACGCTGGAGGAATTCCTCGCCTACGCCAGGGCGAACCCGGGCAAAGTGACCTACGGTGCCGTCGGCATCGGCAGTTCGGGGCATATTTCGATGGAAAAGCTGGGCCGGGCCGCCGGGGCGAAGTTCACCTTCGTGCCGTACAAGGGCGGCGCCGAGGAAATGATGGCGCTGCTGGGCGGCGACATCGACGCGGTGCTGGACCCGGGGTGGGGACAATATGCCGTCGCCGGCAAGGTGCGGCCGCTGGCCATCGTCGGCGACGCGCGCTTTGCGCGCTTCAAGGATGTGCCGACCCTGAAGGAGCGGGGCTACGACATCACCGCCAGCTCGCTGGTGGGCATCGTCGGTCCCCGGGGCATGGACCCGGCGGTGGTCAGGAAGCTGCACGATGCGTTCTTCCGGGCCGCGCAGGATCCCGCCTACCTGCGCTCGCTGGAGGCCATCGACCTGGAGCCGGTCCACCTCAACAGCGCGGACTACACCCGGTTCGCGGCGGAACAGTTCGAGCGCGAGAAGCGCGTGGTGCAGCAACTCGAAATCACCCTCCAGTGATCAGCGTGCGATCACCGCGCATGGGGCTGCACTGTCTTAGTGCGGCCAGTCATGCCGAGGCATTCGCCGCTCCGATTGGCACCGCTTCTTTGATACGCTGGTGGTGTACCTGCCGCTGCCATCGCTGCATGCGCCCCTGGCGAGGATGACTTCTGCACTCCCCAGGCTGGCAGCGGCCAAAGGAGTGATCATGCAAGAGCTGACCTTTGGCGCCCTGCTGTACCGCTATTTTTTCTTCGGCTGGCTGTTCCGGGACGCCAGCCGCGGCAACCGCGCCGAACGCACGCGCGCCTGGCACTTCAACCAGGCGCGCGCGCACTGGCTGCTGACCTACATGCGGCGCTGGCTCTGGTGCGGCGTGTTTTTCTATGGGCTGGGCAGCGCGGTGGAACTGATGTTGTCCGCGCCGGCGCTGTCGGCGTTCTTCTATGTGCCGGGCGCGCTGTGCGTACCGGTCAATGTTGTCATCGGCGTGCTGTGGCTGGGCCTGAAGACGCTGCCAGGGCCGCTGTAATCATGGCGGCCGTCTTCCTGCCCGCGGAAATCGCGCGGCAAGTCCGCCTGGCCCATGCCGTGCTTGCACGCCATCTGGACGGCACGCTGCTGGGCGTCCACCTGTTCGGCTCGGCACTCGATGGCGGGCTGCGGCCGCACAGCGATATCGACCTGCTGGTGACCACGCGCGATGTGCCCGGCGATGGCGTGCGGCAAGCGCTGCTGCGCGAGCTGCTGAAGGTCTCGGCCCCGCCCGGCAGCGGTGGGCCGTTACGGCCGCTGGAGGTCACCGTAGTGGCGCGCGGCGAAGTGGTGCCATGGCGCTACCCGGCCACGCGCGAACTGCAGTTCGGCGAATGGCTGCGCCAAGACATCCGGGCCGGCGTGTTCGAAGGGCGGATGCCGGACCACGATCTTGCCATCCTGCTGACCCAGGCACGTCAGCACAGCATCGCGCTGCTAGGCCCGCCGGCCACGACGTGCTTCGAACCTGTTCCCCGGCAGGACTTCATCGCCGCGCTCGCCGATACCGTCGCCCAATGGCAAACCGAACGCGACTGGGCCGGCGACGAGCGCAACGTGGTGCTGGCAATGGCCAGGATCTGGTACAGCGCCGCCACCGGCCGGATCGCGCCGAAGGACGTGGCCGCGGCCTGGGCGCTGGAGCGCCTGCCGGCCGCGCATTGGCCTCTCATGGCAGCGGCGCGGGCGGCGTATCTGAAGGGCGGGCCGGACGATCCGGTGTTGCATGGCGCGGCGACAGCGGCGTTCATGTGTGACGCCGGAGCCGTGGTCAGGACGCTGCTGGCGCGGTAGCGGCGCGCACGTCGGCTCAGCGAGCTACGGCATCCCGGCGAGCGTGATGGCGGACACGTGATGGCGGACACGATCAGCGGCTGGATCGCCGGGCGCCGGGGCGGCCGACAGACTGCCTTTCCCTCTGCTATGGTTAACAGGCCTGTCCGTCACGCGCGCCGGACCCTTGCCGGCATCGCGCATGGCGGCCTACGGCAAGCTCGGAACCAGGGAGGACCGCATGAAACCCGGCAAGTTAATCGTGGCGGCGGCGCTTGCCGCCGTGTCCGCCACGTCCGGTACGGCGATGGCGCAACCCGAGACCCGCGTTGACTCGGTCTCCGGCGTGGGGGCGTCGCGCACGACCGGCACGGTCAAGGCCACGGCCACGGTGGTGGCCATCGATGCCGCGACCCGCACCGTTACCCTCAAGGACGAGCAGGGCAAGGTCACCGACGTGCAGGTGGGCGACGACGTGCGTAACTTCGGGCAACTGCGCGTGGGTGATGCGGTCACCGCCGAGTACACGCAGGCCTTGTCCGTCAGCCTGAACCGGCAGAGCGGCATCCGTTCCAGCAGCGAGCGCGAGATCGCCGAGCGCGCCGCGCCGGGCGCCAAGCCGGGCGGCATGGTCGGCCGCGAGGTCACGGTCACCGCGGACGTGGTGGCGGTCGACACCAAGACCGGCATGGTCACGCTGAAGGGCCCGCGCGGCCGGACGGTGGACGTGCATGTCGCGGATCCGAACCAGCTCAAGGCGGTACGCGCCGGCGAGCAGGTGCAGGCGGTCTACACCGAGGCCATTGCGATCTCGGTGACGCCACGCAAGCCGCGCTGATTAGCGGGCTTACATCACGCGCCCGAACCACCACAGCGACAACAGCCCCGCGCAGCCGGCCAGCAGGGCGCCCAGCGCGGCGAACAGCCCGGTGATTTCCACCTGGCTGCGCTTGTCGAATGCCAGCCGCGCATTGAGCGCGCGGTACACGCGTTTCAGTTCGGCCGCGTCTTCCAGGCGGAAGTACTCGGCACTGGTAGCGTCGGCGACTTCCTTCAGCACTTTTTCGTCCAGCCTGACGCGCGCCGACCATCCGTCGACCGAGAGCACCACGCCTTCGGGCGTGCCCACACCCACGGTATAGATGCGCACGCCGTGCTCGGCGGCAAGTTGCGCCGCCCGCAGCGCGGCCGGGCCGGCGTTGCTTTCGCCATCGGAAAACAGCACGATCGCGCCGGAGGTATAGGAGCCAGGCTTCACCGGCTCGGTGTCGGCCGGTGGATTGGCCAGGGCCCGGGGTTTCCTCGGCGGCGGGGTGTCGTCGTTCATCAGCCGCTCGGCATCGGGCGTGAGCTCCGGCAGCAGTGTGGTCAGCGCAATCAGCATGCCGTTGCCCAGCGCGGTGCCGCCCTGCGGCTGCAGGCGCTCGATCGCGGTGGCAACGGCCTCCCTGGCGCGCGTGGGTGCCTGCGCCACGGCGGCAGTGCCGGCCATGGCCACCACGCCGACGCTGACGCCGGCGGGCTGCGCCTCCAGCAGGGTGGTGGCGGCCTGCTGGGCCGCGCGCAACCGGCTGGGCTTGACATCCTGGGCGCGCATGCTGCCGGACAGGTCCATCACCAGCAACACTGTCTCGATGCGCGAGGGCAGCATCATCACAGCCTGGGGCCGTGCGATGGCCGCGACCAGCGCAGCCAGTGCCAGCAAGATCAAAACGGGCGCGACGTGGCGGCGCCAGCCGGCGCCGCGCCTGGTGGCAACGCCCGCCGTCTTCAGCTCCGGGTAATGCGCGGCCGCGTGCCGCCCGCGCCGGTCGAGCCAGACATAACCCGCTGCCAGCACCGCTACCAGCGCGAACAGCCACAGCATGCCTGGCCACAGGAAGCTGAACACCGGCAGGCGGCTGATCGCATCGATCATGTTGCGCCCCCGGCGATGCCCGCGGCCCTGGCGCTGCCTTGCTGGCGCCGGCGCTGGCGCGCGAAGCTGAGCAGTGCCAGGTCGAGCCGGGCATAGGTCGACAGCGTCAGGCACGCCACCCCGGCGCGCGCGAAGGCCTGGCGCAGCTCCGCCTCGCGCGCCTCGGCAGCGGCGGCGAAGCGTTTGCGGAACGACGGGTCATGCGTGTCGACGAAGAGCTGCTCGCCGGTTTCCGCGTCCTGCAGCACCACCAGGCCCAGGTCCGGCAACGCGGTTTCGAGCGGATCGACCAGCCGCACCGCGACCACCTCATGGCGCCGGGCCAGCATGCCCAGCGACGCCTGCCAGCCTGGCGCGCTGATGAAATCCGACACCACGAACACCACCGAGCGCCGCCTTGCCACCGCGCGGGCGCGTTCGAGCAGGTCGCGCAGGCGGGTGTCGCCTGGCGATGCGGCGGGCGTGGCCCGCATGCGGTGCAGCAGGTGCAGCAACTGGCGGCGGCCGGCGCGCGCCGGCACCACCGTGGCGTCCACGTCGGCAGCCCCGCCATAGAGCACGGCGCCGACACGGTTGCCGTAGCGCGTCAGCAGCAGTGCCATGACGGCGGTGAAGTCGCTCAGCAGGTCGCGCTTGCGCACGCTGCCGGAACCGAAGTCGATCGATCCGCTCAGGTCCAGCAAGAACCAGGCCGCGACTTCGCGGTCTTCCTGGTACTCGCGCACATGCGGCGTCTGCAGTCGTGCGGTCACGTTCCAGTCGATGTGGCGCACATCGTCGCCAGGGTGGTATTCGCGCAGGTCGGCAAGGTCCAGGCCGAAGCCGCGGAACAGCGTGCGGTAGTCGCCTTGCAGCAGTCCGTCGAGGCGGCGCACCACGGTCCATTCCAGGCGCCGCAGCAAGGCGTCGGTCTGGCTGGCGCCGAGGCCGGCCAGCGCCACGCCCGGTCCACCGCCCGATGCGATGCCGGACGCGACGCCGGGCGCGACGCCAGGCGCGCTCTCCGGGCCGACCCGGCGCTTAGTCCGCCGCAGCCCGAACATGGGATTCCATGGGCCGCTCGGGAACCGGCAGCGCCTGCGTGATGCGGGAGATGAGCTGGTCGGCGGTCACGCCGTCGGACATGGCCTCGTAGGAGAGCGACAGGCGGTGGCGCAACACGTCCGGCACCAGGTCGGCCACGTCTTCCGGCAACGCATAGTGGCGGCCGCGCAGATAGGCCAGCGCGCGCGCACCTTCCACCAGGCCGATGGTGGCACGGGGACTGGCGCCGAACGACACGTAGCGGTCCAGCTCGGCCAGGCCGTAGTCGCCCGGCTTGCGCGTGGCCGCGACCACGCGCACCGCGTACTGGACCAGGCTGGGATCGACATACACCTTGCGGCAGGCCTCCTGCAGCGCGGTCAGGTGCTCGGGCGTGGCCACCGGACTCACGCTGATGCGCGGCCCCGTGACGCGGTTCACGATGACCACCTCTTCCTCTTCCGACGGATAGCCCACCAGCACCTTCATCATGAAGCGGTCGACCTGCGCCTCGGGCAGCGGGTAGGTGCCTTCGGTCTCGATCGGGTTCTGCGTGGCCATGACCAGGAACGGGGCGGGCACGCGATGGGTCTCGCCGGCGATGGTGACCTGCTTTTCCTGCATGACTTCCAGCAGCGCGCTCTGCACCTTGGCCGGCGCGCGATTGATTTCATCGGCCAGCAGCAGGTTGGCAAAGACCGGTCCGCGCACCGTGGAGAACTCGCCCGTGCCCTGGTTGTACATGCGCGTGCCGACCAGGTCGGCCGGCAGCAGGTCCGGGGTGAACTGGATGCGCTTGAAGGTGCCGCTCATGGTCCGGGCCAGGGTGTTGACGGTCAGGGTCTTGGCCAGGCCCGGCACACCCTCCACCAGCAGGTGGCCGCCGGACAGGATCGCCACCAGCACCCGTTCGAGGAAGTGGTCCTGGCCGACCACCACGCGTTTCACCTCGTACAGCAGGCGTTCCATCAAGTTGGCGCTGTCGGCAGCGCCCCTGGCTTGGTCGTTCATAGGTCCCCGCGTCAGAAAGGAGAAGATCCGATGGATACGCCGGCGCTTTCGATGGTGGTGGCAAAGCCGATGCCGATGAAAGTGCCGCTGTTGCCGGGATTGAGGATGGCGGTGACGATCCCCACCACCTCGCCCTTCATGTTCACCAGCGGGCCGCCCGAGTTGCCTGGATTGACCGCGGCGTCGAACTGGATCAGCTTGTCCAGCGTGCGCTTGTTGTCGGGTGCGACGAACTCGCGGTCCAGCCCCGACACCACGCCCGCGGACACCGATGGGCCGATGCCGAACGGAAAGCCCACCGCGACCACTTCCGAGCCGGGCAACAAGTCGCGGCTGGAGCCCAGCGTTGCCGCGGGCAGGTCGTCAGGGATGGACTTGGCCTGGATCACGGCCAGGTCTTTCTCGGGGATCGCCTGCAGCAAGGTGGCCTCGGAGGTGTGGCCGTCGTGGAAGGTCAGTTCCAGGCGCCGCGCTCCCGCAACCACGTGCAGGCTGGTCAGGATCACGCCGCGCTCGGTCACTACCACGCCCGAGCCGATGTGGCGGGATTCCGGCTTGTTCTCCGCGCTGTTGCCGGGCGGGCGCTCGTTGGGCAGGGGCGGGGCGGGAGGAGTCGAGGGCGACGCTTCGGGCGGCGTGGCAGGCGCGTCACGCCCGGCCTGCGGCGCGGACGCCGCATCGGCGGTCTTCTCAGGCGCGGGATAGTTGCGGATTTCGACCACCGACTCGCGCACGGCCTCGGCGGCCATGGCAGTGCGCGAGGGCAGGGGCTTGGTCTCGAGCGTGTGCAGCACTGCGGCGTCGATGTCCTTTTGCGTCAGTGCGCGCGCCTTGGGCTGCAGCAGCCACGCCGAACCCACACCGGCGGCGAGAACCAGCGCGACGGTCGCCGAGACCCACCCGTAGATCGTCACCCGTTTCATCGCAGCCCCCGAGGTCCCGTCCCGCCTTAAAAAATACAGTACCATCCTCTTACCCACGCGCCAAGGAGCAGGGCATGCAGTTTCTCTGGCCGCAGATGCTCTGGTTGCTGCTTGCGCTTCCGGTGCTGGCAGCCGCCTACCTGTACCTGCTCGCGCGGCGCAAGAAGGCCGCGGTGCTGTATGCAAGCCTTGCATTGCCGCGCGCCGCCCTGGGCCCGCGGCAACGCCTGCGGCGCCACATTCCGCCGTTGCTGTTCTTCTTCGCGCTCGCCGCGGCGCTGCTGGCGTGCGCGCGTCCCAGCGCCACCATCACGCTGCCGGCCGACACCGTGACCCTGGTGCTGGCGATGGACACCTCGCGCAGCATGGAGGCCGCCGACGTGCCGCCCAACCGCATCAGCGCCGCCCAGCAGGCCGCCCGCGACCTCGTCGTGGGGCTGCCGGCCAGCGTGCGGCTTGGCATCGTGTCTTTCGCCGGCACCGCGGCGGTGGTGCTGCCGCCCACCGACAACCGGCAGGACATGCTGGACGCGATCGAGCGTTTCCAGCTGCAGCGCGGCACGGCCACCGGCAGCGGCCTGTTCCAGGCGCTGGCGGTGCTGTTTCCCGAAGACGGCATCGACCTCGAAGTGATCCTGTTCGGCAGCCGCTCGGACCGCGCCGGGCGCGGCACTTCGCTGGACGAAGCCGCCGCGGCCGATGCCGCGCGCCGGCGCGAACAAGGCCAGCAGGCGGCACAGCCTGGCTCCTACCGGCACGGCGCGGTGATCCTGCTCAGCGATGGCCGGCGCACCACCGGCCCGGACCCGCTCGACGCCGCGCGCATGGCCGCCCAGCGTGGCGTGCGCGTCTACACCGTTGGCTTCGGTTCGCAGCAGGTCACTTCCGCGCCGGAATCCAGCCTGTCTTACTTCATGCAGCTTGACGAGCCGGCGCTGCGCGCGGTCGCGTCCATTACCGGCGGCGAGTACTACCACGCCGGCTCGGCGGCCGACCTGAGCCAGGTCTACCGCCAGCTCAGCGCGCGCTTTGCGCTGGAGCGCCGGGAAACCGAGCTGGGTGCCTTGTTCGCCGCAGCGGCGGTACTGCTGCTGGCGCTGGCTTGCGCGCTGTCGATGGCGTGGTTCCGGCGGTGAGGGGATCGGGGGAAGGCGGCGTCACGAGCGACCCCGGTCCGCGCGCGCCGCCGGGCCACTAGCCAGCGCGCCTACTTCTCCTGCATCTTCGCCGCCTTGACGATCTCGCCCAGCCGCCGGCGTTCCGCGTCGACAAACTTGATGAAGTCCGCACGCGTGCCGCCGATCGGCTCGATACCCACCTGCTTGAGCTTGGCCGCGGCGGCGGGGTCTTTCATGGCCTTGTCGACCGCAGCGGCGACCTTGTCGAGGATGGCGTCGGGCGTGCCCTTGGGCGCATGGACGCCGGCCCAGTGCGCGATCTGCAAGTCCGGGAACCCTTGCTCCACCGCGGTGGACAGTTGCGGATAGGCCGAGATGCGCTGGGTCCACGTGGTGGCCAGCGCCTTGAACTTGCCGTCGTGCAGGATATGCGGCAGCGCGATGATGCTGGCCTCGGAGGTACCTTCGACCTGGCCCCCCAGCACGGCCGTGGTGCTTTCCGATCCGCTCTTGTAGGGCACCGGCTGCAGCTTCGCGCCGTACTTCACGTTCAGGATCTCCGCGACGAAATGCGGGGTGCTGCCCGTGCCGGCGGTGGCGAAATTGAAGCCGCTGCCTTTCTTCGAGGCCTCGACGAAGTCGCGCAAGTCCTTGTAGGGCGCGTTCTTCGGCACCACGATGACTGACGGCGCCAGGCCGATCATCGCCACCGGCACCAGCGCGTCGTCCTTGAACGGCATGGACTTCTTGATCATGCTGTTCGAGATCACGCCGGCGGCGCTGATCAGGAAGGTGTAGCCATCCGGCGCGCTCCGCGCCACCAGGTCGGCACCCACGGTGCCGCCCGCACCCGGCCGGTTCTCCACCAGCACGGTCTGGCCCAGCGCCTTGCTGGCGCCTTCGGCGGCCGCGCGCGCCATCAGGTCATTGGCGCCGCCCGCGGCGAACGGCACGACGAAGCGGATGGTCTTTGCGGGCCATGATTCCTTGGCGCCGGCGGTCGAGGCCGCGAGGAAAGCCGCGGATGCCAGCAGGCCCAGGGCGAGTCGGTTTTTCATTGTCAAGTCATGTCTCCGTTCCGGGATTGAACACGCCGGCAGCCGCAGCTTTCCCAGGCAGACCCATCCGGCTCCGCTGCCCGGCGTGCACTGCCGACATTGTCACCCATCAGCACTGCGAACGTCCGCTATGTGACCGGTGTGCGGTCCCTGCGCTCCGTCTCGCTTATGCGCCAAGACCACAAGGTTTTTGCAAAATTCATATATATGAGTTGGTTGACATGGATGAATCCAGCACCTACCATGATTTTCACGCACGACCCACAGAGAGGAGACAACGATGATTCACGTAGTGCTTCATGACGCCAAGGACACCGTTGCGGTGGCCGTGGTGGAAGGGATCCAGCCCGGCACCCAGCTCAACGCCTGGATCATGGACGAAGACAAGATCGTGACGGTGACCGCGCTGCAGCCGATTCCCATCGGCCACAAGGTGGCACTGCGCGACATGGATGTGAACGAGACGGTCTACAAGTACGGCATCGACATCGGCAAGGTGGTGGCCCCGATCAAGGCAGGCCAGCACGCCCACGTCCACAACATCAAGACCAAGCGCTGGTAACCCGGAGGCGCGGCCGCGTGCCGTCGCGCCCGCATTCCACTCCATTCCGCTTCCACCCGCATTCAAGGATCCACGTCATGTCCGTGATCGACCAAGACACCACCTTCTGGGGCTACCGCCGCGACAATGGCCGCGTCGGCGTGCGCAACCACGTCATCATCCTGCCGCTGGACGACCTGTCCAACGCCGCGGCCGAGGCTGTCGCCGCCGCCATCAAGGGCACCATGGCGATTCCCCATCCATACGGCCGCCTGCAGTTCGGGCCGGACCTGGACCTGCATTTCCGCACGCTGATCGGCGCGGGCAGCAACCCGAACGTCGCCGCGGTGGTGGTGATCGGCATCGAGGAAGGCTGGACCAAGAAGGTCGTCGACGGCATCGCGCAGACCGGCAAGCCGGTGGTCGGCTTCGGCATCGAGGGGCACGGCGACCATGACACCATCATGCGCGCCTCGAAGGCCGCGCGGGAGTTCGTGCAGTACGCCACCGCGCTGCACCGCGTGGAGTGCCCGATCAACGAGCTGTGGGTGTCGACCAAGTGCGGTGAATCGGATACCACGTCTGGCTGCGGCGCCAATCCCACCGTCGGCAATGCCTTCGACAAGCTGCATCCGCTGGGCACCACGCTGGTGTTCGGCGAGACCTCCGAGCTGACCGGCGGCGAGCATATCGTCGCGGCGCGCTGCGCCAATGACGACGTGCGCCACCAGTTCATGGCGATGTTCGAGCGCTACCAGGGCATGATCGACCGCTGGAAGACCTCCGACCTGTCCGAATCGCAGCCCACCAAGGGCAATATCGCCGGCGGCCTGACCACCATCGAAGAGAAGGCGCTGGGCAATATCCAGAAAATCGGCAAGCAGTGCACTGTCGACGGCGTGCTCGACAAGGCCGAGGCGCCGACGCATCCGGGCCTGTGGTTCATGGACTCGTCTTCGGCCGCGGCCGAGATGGTCACGCTGTGCGCGGCCGCCGGCTATGTGGTCCACTTCTTCCCGACCGGGCAGGGCAACGTGATCGGCAACCCGATCGTCCCCGTCATCAAGCTGTGCGCCAATCCGCGCACCGTGCGCCTGATGAGCGAGCACATGGATGTCGACTGCTCGGGCCTGCTGCAGCGCGAGCAGACCCTGGACCAGACCGGCGACAAGCTGCTGGAATGCATGCTGGCCACCATCAACGGCCGCTGGACCGCGGCCGAGGCGCTCGGCCACCGCGAGTTCGTGCTGACCCGCATCCACGAGTCCGCATGATGAAGCGCATCTGCATCAGCGAGTTCATGGACCCGGCCGCGGTGCAGGCGCTGACGCCCGGCTTCGACCTGCGATACGAGCCGGGCTGGGTGGATCGCCGCGGTGACCTGCTCGAGGTCCTGGACGGGGCGCACGCGCTGGTGGTGCGCAACCGTACCCAGGTAGACGCCGCGCTGCTTGCCCGCGCCCCCGCGTTGCGGGTGGTGGGCCGGCTTGGCGTGGGGCTGGACAACATCGACGTCGCCGCCTGCCGCGAACGCGGCATCCGCGTGATTCCCGCCGCCGGGGCCAATGCGCGCTCGGTGGCGGAGTACGTGGTGACCACGGCCGCCGCGCTGCTGCGTGGCGCCTACCTGTCCAGTGCCGAGGTGGCGGACGGCCGCTGGCCGCGGGCCAGGTTGTCGGAGGGCCGGGAGGCGCTGGGCAAGACGTTGGGGCTGATCGGCTTCGGCGACATCGGCCGGCAGACCGCGGCGCTGGCCCGCGCCTTTGGCATGTCGGTCATTGCCTGCGATCCGATGCTGCCGGCCGACGATCCGGTCTGGTCCGCCACCGGCGTGGCCTGCGTCACGCTCGACGCGCTGCTGGCGCAGGCGGACGCGGTCAGCCTGCATGTGCCGCTGGTGGAGGCCACCCGCAACCTGATCGATGTCGGCCGCCTGGCGGCGATGAAGTCGGGCGCGGTGCTGGTCAACACCGCGCGCGGCGGCGTGGTGGATGAAGCGGCGCTGGCCGACGCGCTGCGGGCAGGGCACCTGGCGGGCGCGGCACTGGACGTGTTTGCCAGCGAGCCCTTGCCCGCGGACAGCGCGCTGCGCGGTGTCCCGAACCTGATCCTGACGCCCCATGTCGGCGGCGTGACGCGCGAAGCCAATGCGCGTGTCTCGATGCTGATCGCCCGCGAGGTGCGGCAGTCGCTGGAGCAGATGCCATGAGCCGGATCGCATTGCAGGAACTGGAGCGCGTGGCCGTCGCGGGCCTGCGTCGCGCCGGCGCCAGCGCCTTGCAGGCGCGTGCGACGGCGTTGGCGCTGGTGCGGGCCGATGCGGCGGGGCTGCCGTCGCATGGCGTCTCGCGCGTGCCGATGTACGTGGCGCACCTGAGGCATGACCGGGTCGACGGCCACGCCGAGCCGGCGGTGCAGTCCACGCGCGCCAGCGCGGTGCTGGTCGACGCGCGCTGCGGCTTTGCCTTCGCGGCGTGCGACCTGGCCATCGCCGAGGCCATGGCGCGCGCGCGGGCAACCGGCGCCGGCGTGGCCGCGGTCACCAACAGCCACCACTTCGGCGCCGCCGCGCTGCCGCTGGAAGCCGTGGCGCGCGCCGGCATGGTCGGCATTGCCATGGGCAATTCTCCCGCAGCCATGCCGGCGTGGGGCGGCAAGCGGCCGCTGTTTGGCACCAACCCCATTGCCGCGGTATTCCCGCGGCCGGGCCATGCGCCGGTGGTGATCGACCTGTCGCTGTCCGAGGTCGCGCGCGGCAAGATCATGGTAGCGGCCAGGCAAGGCAAGCCGATTCCGCACGGATGGGCGCTGGATGAAGCCGGCCAGCCGACCACCGACGCGCAGGCCGCGCTGCGCGGCTCGATGCTGCCGGCGGGCGGCGTCAAGGGCGCCATGCTGGCGCTGCTGGTGGAATTGCTGGTGACGTCGCTGGCCGGGGCGCGGTTCGGCGCCGAGGCGGATTCCTTCTTCACCGATGCGGGCAACCGTCCGCGCATCGGCCAGCTGTTCTTCGTGCTGGACCCCGGCGCCTTCGCCGGCTCACAGGTCTACGCCGCGCGGGTGGAAGCGCTGCTCGCGGCGATGCTGGACGACGAAGGTACGCGCGTGCCGGGCGCTCGCCGCGACACCGCGCAGGCACAGGCGGCCGCGCACGGCATCGAAGTGCCCGATGCGCTCTGGCGCGAACTGCAAGCGCTTGCGGGCGAGGAGGTTGGCGCGCCGCATTGATTTGCTCACCACGGACCCACGCCAGGATGGGCCGGCCATAACTACCGGAGACAAACCATGGATCGACGCTTGATGTGCGGCGCGCGCAGGCACCTGAGCCGCGTGCTGCTAGCCTTGTCAGTTGTATCGGCCGTCGCTGCGCTGGCGCCGCGCCCCGCCGCCGCGCAGGGCGCCAGCGATGCCGCGGCCGCCGATTATCCGAACAAGCCCATCCGGTATGTCGTGCCCTTCGCGGCCGGCGGCCTGACCGACATCATGGCGCGCATGGTCGGCCACCAGCTTGCCGAAGAATGGAAGAAGCCCGTCGTGGTGGACAACCGGCCGGGCGGCAATGCCAACATCGGCGCCGAGCAGGTCGCCAAGGCGCCGCCCGACGGCTATACCTGGCTGGCGGTCACGCTGACGCACGCGTCCAACGTGACCTTGTTCCCCAGGCTGCCGTTCAGCATGCAGAAAGACCTGGTGCCGGTGGCGCGCATTGCCTCGTCGCCGATGATGGTGGTGGTGCCGGCCAGTTCGCCGATCAAGTCGATGAAGGACCTCGCCGCGGCGGCGCAGAAATCCAGGCTGAACGCAGGCTCCAGCGGCAACGGCACGCCGCCGCACCTGACGCTGGCCCTGTTTGAAAGCCAGACCCGGACCAGCTTTACCCACGTGCCGTACAAGGGCGGTGCGCCGTCGATGACGGACCTGATCGGGGGCCAGATCGACGTGGTCTTCTCCAACTTTCCCGAGTCGCTCGCCTACGTGAAGGGGGGCAAGCTGCGCGCGCTGGCCGTGACCACGCGCGAGCGCCATCCGCTGCTGCCCGACGTGCCAACCGTGGCCGAGGCCGGCTATCCGGAGCTGATCGTCGAAAACTGGACCGGCCTGATGATGCCCGCGGGCACGCCACGGCCGATCGTGGACAAGGTGGCCGCTTCGGTGGCGCGCATGCTGGCGGCCGAATCGGTGCGCGGCCGCATCGTCACCGCGGGCTTCACTCCCGCGGCCGGCGGGCCCCCGTTCGCGGATTATTTCAGCGGCGAGGTCACGCGCTGGGCCAGGTTGATCGAAGAGAAGCATATCCGGGTCGAATAGCGGCGCGTCAGGCCGCGGTGGCCTGGCGGACCTGGCGGCCGGCTTTAGTATGATTCGTCTTATCCCTATGAATCAGTCGTGATCGGCCGGCCGCCCCGCTGGCGGCCTTGCAAAGGACATTACCGTGGGTTCCAGATTCGATGCCGGCGCAGCCATCGGCGGCGTGCTCTACAAGGACGTCAAGCACGCCATCCTGGCCGCCCTTGCCGAGGGCGAGTGGAAACCGGGCGAAGCCATTCCGTCGGAACGCAAGCTGATCGAGCGCTTCGGCGTTTCGATCGGCACGCTGCGCAAGGCCATCGACGAACTGGTGGCCGAGAACATCATGATCCGCCACCAGGGGCGGGGAACCTTCGTCGCGACGCACCGGCAGGAAGACCACTTCTTCCGCTTCTTCCGCATCGTGCGCCAGGACGGGTATCGGGAGTTCCCGACGGTGCAGCTGGCAAAGTTCCGCCGCGCCAAGGCCGACAAGGAAGAAGCCGCGGCGCTGGGCCTGCCGCCCGGCGAGGCCGTGTTCCGCTTCACCAACGTGCTGTCGCTGGAGGGGCGCCCGGTCATGATCGACGCCATCACCGTCCCGGCCGAACGCTTCAGGACGCTGACCGAAAAGCTGCTGCGCGAGCGGCCCAACACGCTCTACAACTTCTACCAGGACGTCTTCGGCATCAACATCATCCGCACCGAAGAACGCCTGCGCGCGGCGCTGGCCGACGAGGAAGACCATGAACTGCTGGGCGTACCCGTCGGCACCGCGATGCTGAAGATCCTGCGGGTGGCGTCGTCGTACCAGAACGAGCGCGTCGAGTACCGCGTTTCCAGGCTGGATACATCGGATTACGAGTTCGCGCTGTCGCAGCCGTGAAGGGGGGCGGCGTGATTCACTGATATACGCCGCGATCTCGCCGCCGATGTCTCAGGCGCGCCCGATCATGCGCAATACAGCGCTGGCCAGGGCACCATCGGCCTCGCCCAGCAGGTCGACGGCGTCGAAATGGTGACCGCGCTGCTGCACCACCACCTGCACGTCGAAGCCGCATTCGCCGAGCAGTGCATGATATTCGCGCTGCAGCCGGTGATACTCCGGGGATTCATCGCCGCCGACGGTCAGGATCATGGGCAGTTTGGCTTTCGGGACATGATGGATCGGACTGTAGCGGGCAACGTCCGCTTCAGTCAGCCCAACCACCTGGTTGAGGTAGCACAGCCGGATCGGCTCCAGGTCATACAAGCCGCTGATCGCGCAACCTCCCTTGAGGATATCCGCCGGTACGCCGAAGGCAGGCCAGTCCGTTGCCGCCAGCGTGGCGGTGAGATGGCCGCCGGCTGAGTGGCCGGACAAGACGATGCGATCCGGATCGAATCCCAGGTCGTTGGCATGCCGGTAGAGCCAGGCCACCGCTTCCTGATTGTCGCGGACAATCTCGGCCATGCCCACATCCGGAGCCAGGCGGTAGTTCACCACCGCGACGTTGATATCGCGCTGCAGGTAGGGCGCGGCAACGAAGCTGAAGTCGGACTTGTCCAGCGATTGCCAGTAGCCGCCATGAATGAAGACCAGCAGAGGGCGATTTGGGGTGGCTGCCGGGAAGAAGTCTAGCGCCTGCAAAGCGTGTGCGCCATACGCAAGATCCGGCTTGACCAGATGGTTCCGACGGAACGTGGCGCTGGTGTCGGCCCATCGCTTGAAGATGTCCTGGAACCCGGGGATTCCAGCCCTGACGTTGTACTGCTGGTCCAGTTGTTCCTGGTTGAAGTTTCGATACACTGACATTAGATTTGGCTCCAGACGTTTGGGATCGATGCTTCGATTCCATTGGGTCGTTGCGACGCTTGTCGCGTCCGGCCAAAGATACGTATCCGCGTTTAGCAGCGCGCGCCGCGGGATGACAACCACTATCGCAAAGACGCCATGTTCGGAAAAAGCGAAAACCGCGATGACTACCAGGCGATAGCGCAACCGGTCGGCGGCATGGCGCGCAAGCTGAAGGATGGGTTCTATATCGCCCCGCATTCGCATCCGCGCGCGCAGCTGATCTATGCCTATGTCGGGGCTATCCTGGTCACCACGGACTTCGGTTCGTGGGTCGTGCCGCCCCAGCGCGCCGTCTGGGTGCCTTGCAACGTCAAGCACGCCATGCAGGCGTGCGGCGACGTGGAGATGCGCACCGTCTACGTTCGCGAAGATGCCGTACCGGGCGAGTTGCACGGCTGTTGCGTGGTCGCGGTGCCGCCGCTGCTGCGCGAGCTGATCTCGGCCGCCGTGCGCATGCCGCTGGCCTATGACGAAGGCAGCCGCGACGGCCTGGTGGTGCAGCTTTTGCTGCAGGAGTTGCGTCCGCTGTCGGTGGTCCCGCTGCATCTGCCAATGCCAAGGGACCCACGCCTGGGCAAGATCTGCGCGAAGATCCTCGACGATCCCTCGGACGAGACCTCGGTCCAGACGTGGAGCCGCTCGGTTGGCGCCAGCGAACGGACCATCATCCGTCTGTTTCCGGAAGAAACGGGGATGACGTATAGCCGCTGGAAGCAGCAGGCGCGGCTGATGGCCGCGGTTCGCCTGCTTGCCGAGGGTTGCCATGTCACGGACATCGCCCTTCAGCTTGGATACGAGAGTCCAAGCGCATTCAGCGCCATGTTCAGACGAGCGCTTGGCATGACCCCCACCGAGTATTTCCGCGACCGGAGCGGCGAGTAGGCCTCAGGCTGCCGGTTGGCATCTGCGCGACATCAGCTGGCGTCAAGGCGCGAATCGAGGCCTGGGCCCTGCGGCACAGTCTAGGTGCCGCCGGATGGCCAGCACCGTGCTTGCTCCGTCGGCATTTGTCCAAGTCGAGGAGTGAGTATGTCAGTGATGGATCGTATCCAAGCAGCGGGCATCGTCCTGCCTGCCGCCGCAATGCCCAAGGCACTATATGTCCCGTACACGCTGCACCGTGGCTTGCTGACGATATCGGGACAGCTGCCGCTGCAGGACGGCAAGCCCGTGTTTGTCGGCAAGGTGCCCGGTGCGGTCAGCGTCGAGGCAGCGCAGGCGGCGGCTCGGCTTTGCCTGGCTAACCTGCTGGGCTGGGTGGCCGCCGCGGTCGATGGCGATTTCGAACGGATCCGGGGCATCGTGCGGGTAGGCGGCTACGTTGCAGCGGATCCGGGTTTCAACGATGCGCCGCTGGTGATCAACGCCGCGTCGGAGCTTCTCAACCGGATTTTTGCCGAGCGCGGGCGCCACGCCCGCCTTGCGCTCGGCGTGGCGAGCCTTCCGTTCGGTGCCCCGGTTGAGATCGAGGCAACCTTTGCACTGGACGCCTAGGCGATGGGCGCCGCGACAAAGACCGGCTATGCCGACGTCCTGGTGGGCCTGCAATTTGGCGACGAGGGCAAGGCCCGAATCGTTGATCACCTCGCTGCCGGGTATGACGTGATTGCGCGTTTCAATGGCGGGGCCAACGCCGGACATACCATCGCCACGCCCTCCGGTGCGCTGCGGCTGCGGCAAGTGCCTTCTGGCGTGCTGCACCCTGGCGTTGCGCTTTACATCGGCTCGGGTTGCGTGGTTGGGTTGCAGCAGCTGGCATCCGAGATTGCGATGCTGGCGGCCCAAGGTATCAGCCTGGAGGGACGGCTGACAATCAGCGACAGGTGTCCGCTGGTTCAGCCGCGGCATGTGCTGGCGGACCGCCGCGATGGCGCACGGATCGGCACCACCGGCAACGGCATCGGTCCGTGCTACGCCGATCTGGCGGCCCGGATGCGGGGCGCTGAGCGTGTTGCGTTCCAGTTGCGCGACCTGTGGTGTGACGAGGGCCGGGTATTCGAACTGATGACCCGGCTGGCATCGCAGGCCGACGACGATGACGAAGCCATAGCGGCGATGGTGGACGGCATGCGCCACGCGTGGAGGGTGGTTCGGCCGTTCGTGACGAATGATGCTGTCGCGCTGTTGCGGCGCGTCGAGGCCGGTGCAAGGGTACTGTTCGAGGGCGCGCAGTCGGTGATGCTGGATGTGGTGCATGGCGTCCAGCCGTGGGTCACGTCCAGCCACACGCTCCCCGCCTATGCCTACGTAGGCGGAGATCTGCCGTGCCGCTATCACCGCAAGACCATCGGCGTGGCCAAGGCCATCGTCTCCCGGGTCGGCAACGGCCCGCTGCCGACCGAACTGGGCGGGCAGCGTTCCGAAGCCTATTGCGCCGCGGCGGCACATGCGGGCCGCGGCCGCGCCGACGAAGCGGCAAGCCACGATCCGCTGAAGTTGCTCGCCGAAGCGGATGCATTCTCGACCGGCGTGGCGATCCGGATGCTGGCGAACGAGTACGGCACCGGCACCGGCCGGCCACGGCGCGTGGGCCTGCTTGACGTTGCGCAACTGCAGCGCGCGATACAGCAGGCCGGCGTCGACGAGGTGTATCTCAACAAATGCGACAGCCTGGCCGCCTTTTCCCATACGCCCGAGCGTTGCATTCCGGTAATCGTCGCTGGCGAGGCCGGTAGCGCAAGCCAGCGCGTGCTGCAATTTCCCGCGTTTGCGCACGGCTCCATACCGACGGATGCCGCCTCGCCGCTGCCCCCGCAGCTTGAAGCGCTGCTCGCATGGCTGGCGCACGCCATCGGCCGGCCCCTGCGCGGCATCGGACTAGGACCGGAACGCGCGCAAATGCGGCTTCTTGAACCCAACCAGCAGACCACACCATGACAAGTTCAACCCCCGCCTACCTGCGCGGCGAGATGCGCAGGACCGACCTGGCCTGGACCGACTGGCCGGCCATCGAAGCCTTTCTGAAGGATGAGCTGATCTGCCGCGTGGCGGTGCATGACGAACCGTACCCCTATGTCACGGCGCAGAGTTTTACCTTCACCGGCGACGCGTTCCTGATCCACAGTTCCAGGTTCGGCAAGCTTGCCGCCGCGATCCGGGCGAACCCGCTGGTCACGATCGAAATCGATCGGCCCGTGGCCTTGCTGAAGGCGCCGAAGGGCCAGAACACCAGCCTCGAGTATTTCAGCGTCATCGCGCGCTGTGAAGTCCGGCTGCGTGACAGTACCGAGGAGGTGCGCGCGCATCAGTACCAGGCGCTGGACAAGTTCCGGCCCGAGAAGGACTACTCGCCGATCGAGGACGGCGCGGCCAGCCAGATCGTGGCCTATCGCTGCGAGATCCGCGAGTTGAGCGCGAAGAAGCGCATCCTCGCTGACGGACAGTATTCGCCGCCAGGGCAGCCGCGCGCGCCGTACCTGCGCTATCCGTTCCAGTCCGGTGCGACGCTGTCCGGTCTGCCGCCGGAAGCGTTCGATCCCCGTCGGTTTGGGGGGAAGTAGGGCTCGCGATCGCATGACATGAAGAGGTGCTTCGGCACCTCTTTTTTTGTGCTCGGTGGCTCGGCACAAGCTCCTCCGATGCATTGGCGCCTGCGAGACAGACCTTGGCGTTCCGGCGCGCGTCGCGCACGTGGCCGCAAGCGACAGTAGCGAGCGATAGCGCAACCACGCGTTATTGCTTGCGCCAGTGCCATAGAGCACTGGCACTAGAACGACTGGAGACAAGATGAAGCACACCCCTCTCGAGCTGATGCGCGTGCGCACCGGCGACCGCCTGGAACGGCTGCCCGTATGCGGGTATCACCGCCTTCTGTTTGCAATCATTGCGCTGGCCTTCTTCTTCGACAATCTCGACCTGGCCATGATGACGTATTTGCTGGGTTCGATACGCACGGAGTTCGGCTTGACCGCTGCGCAAGCGGGCATGCTCGGAAGCGCCAGCTTTGTCGGCATGGCCCTCGGCGCGCTCAGTTCGGGAATGCTTGCCGACAGGTTCGGACGCAAGCCCGTGTTCCAGGTCAGCATGATCATCTGGGGCGTGGGCAGCTATCTCTGTTCGACCGCGAGCAACCCCATGGAACTGGGCGCATACCGGCTCTTGCTCGGCATCGGCATGGGCATGGAGCTGCCACTGGCACAGACGCTGATGTCGGAGTTCATCCCGGCTCGGCAGCGCGGCAAGTACCTGGCATTGATGGACGGCAACTGGCCGATCGCGTTCATCTGCGCTGGCCTGATGTCGTACTACGTGCTGAGCGCCTATACCTGGCGCACGATGTTCCTGCTTGGCGCGGTGCCGGCGCTCTTCCTGATCGTGGTGCGGCGCTTCGTGCCCGAGTCTCCGCGCTGGCTGGAATCGCAGGGGCGCCATGCCGAAGCCGCAGGGATCGTCGAACGTATCGAGCAGTCGGTGATGCGGCGGATGAAGCTTGATGCATTGCCGGAAGTCACTCCGGCGGCTGCGGCGGCGGAGCCGGAGGCAACGGGATTGCGCGTGCTGTGGTCGCGCGCGTACCGCAGCCGGACCCTGACTGTCTGGGGGCTGTGGTTCTTTGCCCTGCTGGGGTTCTACGGCCTCAATACGTGGATCGGCGCGCTGCTGCAGCAATCGGGGCTGGATGTGACCAAGTCCGTGTTGTACACGGTGTATATCTCGATCGGCGGGATTCCGGGCTTCCTTTGGGCGGCGTGGGTGGTGGAGCGCTGGGGACGCAAGCCTGCCTGCGTGGCGACGCTGGTCGGCGGGGCCTGCATGGTCTTTATCTATGGCCGGGTCGCTGGTTCGGCGTCGGAGCCGTTGGCGCTATTCCTCTCCGGCGGCATGATGCAGTTCTTTATGTTCGGCATGTGGGCGGTGCTCTATACCTACACCCCGGAGCTCTATCCCACGCGCGCTCGCGCTTCTGGCTGTGGCATGGCTTCGACGGTGGGGCGCATCGGCTCGCTGCTGGGGCCGACGCTGGTGGGCCTGGTGCTGCCCGTCGCGGGGCAAGCTGGCGTGTTCTGCCTGGGCGCGCTGTGTTTCCTTGCCGCGGCGGCAATCGTGCTCCGGTTCGGCATCGAAACCCGCGGCAGGGCGCTGGAAGCGATTGCCGACTAAGGTACTGCCGGCGCGTCGTGGCGGCAGGTATCGGACGAGCTGCGTCATTCCACCACCGCCACGACGCTGGCAATGCCTTGCCTGGCCATCTTCACATAGGGGCAGAACCGCTCGGTATTGCGCACCAGTTCTTCCGCCAGCGCCCGGGCCACGCCCGGCATCCGGACGCGCACGTCAGCGACCAGCGCATAGGCGCCGTCCACCGGGTCGCGGCCCAAGGCGACCTTGACTTCCACGCTGGCGTTGTCGATACGGAGGCGGGCGCGCCGGGCCAGCAGGTACAGCGCGCCGTGGAAGCAGGCGGCATAGCCCGCGGCGAACAACTGTTCCGGGTTGGTGCCGTGGCCCGGGCCGCCCAGCGCGGCCGGCAGCCGCAGGTCGAGGACGAGGTTGCCGTCATCGGAGCGCGCCACGCCGGAGGCGCGGCCGTGTCCGGTTTCCCCGCCCGTGACGGTGACGGTGGTGGTGTAGAGCGGATCGAAGCCCGGCCCGCGGTACTTGTCGAGCAGGCTCAGCGGAGGGGCTTGCAGCCCCTTGTTTGCCATGGGCCCGCCCTGTGGTCATGCCGACGGCTGCTGGCGCTGGCGCAGCCATGCCTCGAAGCGGATCTTGCCGAGCCGCGCGGGGCCGTCGGGGACCAGCGTGCCGTCGTCCAGCTCGGCGCCGAAATAGCGGGCCGTGGCGTCGACGACCACCGTGCGCGGATCATCGGTGGCTTCGAGATAGCGTCGCGCCAGGTCGCTCAGCGCAAAGCGTTCCGGACCGGCGATATCGACGATGCCGTTGGCGGGATCGGCAAGCGAATGATCGGCCACGGCCTCGGCCACATCGTCGGAGGCAATCGGCTGGATCGACGCGGACGACAGGCGGACCGTATCGCCGTCGGCGCCCGACTGCACGATGCCGCCGATGAACTCGAGGAACTGCGTGGCGCGGACAATGGTGTAAGGGATGCCGGCGTTGCGGATCAGGGCTTCCTGCGCGATCTTGCCGCGGAAGTAGCCGCTCTGGGCGAGCTTGTCCGTGCCGACCACCGACAGCGCCACATGGTGCGCGACGCCGGCAGCCTTTTCCGCCGCCGCCAGATTGCGGCCCGAGGTCTCGAAGAAATGCAGGACGGCATCGTCGGCGAACGACGGCGAATTGGCCACGTCCACGACCACCTTCGCGCCCTTCAGCGCCTGGTCGAGGCCGGCGCCGGTCAGCGTGTCGACGCCGGTCCTGGGCGATGCCGCCACCACCTCGTGGCCCTGCGCGGCAAGGCGGGACACGACCTTGCTGCCGATCAGCCCGGTACCGCCAATCACAACGATCTTCATCATGCACCTCGGTTCGGTTGGAAGGAGTGGGCAGGCAACCCATGTCCCATGCTAGGTGAACGAGGCGCGGCGCGGTAGCGCCGCCGGCGGATGCGCGGTGTTTCCCGTCCCGCACCAATCGCGTGGCCGGGCGGACCACGCGCCGTCAGCCGATGACCCCGGCGCGGTACGCGCTGGGCGAGACGCCCAGGTGGCGCTGGAAGGCCAGGCGCAACCGTTCCTCGCTGCCGAAGCCACATTGCCTGGCGATCTGGTCGACCGGCCGGTGCGGGTCCTGCAGCAGCCGCCGCGCGGCTTCCAGCCGGAAATGCTCCACCCCCTTGGCCGGCGTGCGGCCGGTCTGCTGCTTGTACACCCGTGCAAAGTTGCGCGGGCTCATGCCGGCCTGCTCGGCAAGCTGCTCCACCGACAGGGTCTCCCGCGACAGGTTCTCGACGATCCAGAGATGAAGGGCCTCGAACAACGGCACCTGCCGGCTCTGCGTCAGCAGCATTTCGCTGAGCTGGGGCTGGCCCCCGGGGCGCTTGATGAACACCGCCAGTTCCCGCGCCGCGCTCAGCGAGATGTCGTGGCCATAGTCCGCTTCGACCAGCGCCAGCGCCATGTCGATGCCGGTGGTCACACCGGCCGAGGTCCAGATCCGATCCTGGCGCACGAAGATGGCGTCCTGGTCCAGCGTGACCGCGGGAAAGCGCGCGCGGAACGCCGCATGCATGGCCCAGTGGGTAGCCGCGCGCTTGCCGTCGAGCAGGCCCGCCTGCGCCAGCAGGAAGGCGCCGCTGCAGACCGAGGCGACGCGGGGCACCTGGACGGCGGCCTGCCGCAGCCAGGCGACCAGGGACGCGGCGCTGTCCAGCAGCGTGATCATCTCGGGCGCGCCGGGCAGGACGATGGTGTCGATGCGCCGCAGGTCGATGGCATCAAGCGGCAAAGTATCCACGGACGTGCCTTCGGCCGAGGCGGTCAGGCCGCCATGCTCGCTGGCCAGGTAAATGCGGTAGCCGGCCAGGCCGCGTTCGCGCGCGTAGCGCGACGCCGCCCAGAACGCGGTTTGCGGCCCGGTGAGGTCAAGCACGCTCATGCCGGGAAAGGCGACGAACAGCAGGCCCCGCGGGTGGTGGTCGAACGGCAGGGCAGAGTCGTGTGCGGCGGGCGCAGATGCGGAACGGGCCATGGCAAGGATCGCGAAAGTCGGTCGATGTTATGCCAGGCGCGCGATCCGCGGCAAGGCGCGACGGCCGCTGTCGCGGCGCGTGCGACGCCTGCGCCACGAAGCGGCTGCGGCCTGGGTCTGGCGCATCGCCATGTCTGCATTGTTGCGTGCTGCAGCGGCCGGCTGGCAGAAATCGAGGGGCATCTGGCATTTACCCGGCCCGTGGCGGCTCAGTAAGATCCCGGCATGGTCATGCGCCGCGCAGCGTGGACCCGAACCCTGGCATTGCGCCGAAAGGCATTGACATGGACATCGTCGTTCCCGATCTCCGTCCGGCGTCCCCCGCCAGGCGCGCCGGCCCGGACATGGGCAGATCCGGCCAGTTGCAACGGGGGCAGCAGCACGGCCGGCGCGAGGGCGTGCCCGACCGCGCCCCCGACCGCGCCGACGGCTTGTCCGCCAGCTTCGCAGCCAGCTATGCCGGCATCATCGCCTTCATGGCGGTGGCCACCGAAGGCAGCTTCTCCAGGGCGGGCGAGCGGCTCGGCATCGGCCGCTCCGCGGTCAGCCGCAATGTGCAGAAGCTGGAAACGCAACTGAGCACACGGCTGTTCCTGCGCACCACGCGTTCCACCCGGCTGACGCGCGAGGGCGAGCGCTTCTTCGAGAACTGCCACCAGGGCGTGGCGCAAATCGTCGAAGCCATGAACGACATGCTCGCGCTGCGCCAGGGGCCGCCCCGCGGCCTGCTGCGCATCAGCGCGGCCACCGGCTTCGGGCGCAAGGTGGTGGCACCGCTGCTGACGCGGTTCTCGGCGGCCTATCCGGAGATCTCGCTTGACCTGCTGCTGGACGACCGCCCGCTGGACTTCGCGGCGGAGAAGATCGACGTGGCGTTCCGCAACGGGCGTATCGAGGATTCCAGCACCATCGCCAGGCAACTGATCCCGATGCAGATGGCGGTGTGCGCGTCGCCGGCGTATGCCGCGCGGCACGGCTTGCCGCTGACGCTGGACGATCTTGTCCGGCATCAATGCATCCATACCCGGGTCGGCGGCGCGCGCGTGCTGGAATGGGAGTTCAAGGTGGACGGCCACCTGCGCAAGCTGCTGCCTGCCGGCAGGCTGACCTTCAACGATCCGGATCTGGTGCTCGCGGCGGTGCTGGACGGGCTGGGCCTGGCGCAGATGGCAGGCTATCAGGTGTGCGAGCCGATCGCCCGCGGCGCGCTGGTCACCGCGCTGGGCCGGCATGCGCCGGACGATCGCGGCCATTATCTCTGCTACCTGAGCCGGCAGCACCTGCCGTCGCGCATCCGCGTGTTCGTCGACTTCATGACGGACGCGATCCGGTCGCAGAACCTGCACTGCCTGGCGGACTTCGGCATGGACTATGCGAAGGCGGGTCCGGGTGGCTGATGCCGGCAGCGGTGCCGGCGCATCAGGCTGATGCCTACGCCGCGCCATCGCGGTAGCGCCGCTGGAGCTCCTCGAACGACACCAGTTCCCCGCATATCGCACTGGCCGCCACCGTTAGCGGGCTCGCCAGCCAGACCTGCCCCGGACCCGAGCGCCCGGGAAAGTTGCGGTTGATCGAGCTGACCGTTACCTGCTCCGGCCGCTCCGACGACCCCGGGCCGCAGTTGGCGCAGGCTCCGCACGACGGCTGGAGGATGCGCGCACCGATGGCCTGGAACGTCTCCATGTAGCCCTGGCGGATGCAATAGTCGCGCACATCGGTGGTACCGAACTGCAGGTAGAGCGTGACCTGCGGCGCAAGGCGCAGGCCGCGCTGCACGGCCCAGTGCAGCACCTCGTGGTACCGGTCGAAGTCCTCGCGCTTGCCGGCCGTGCAGGAGCCACCGTAGGCAATGTCCACGGCCACCCGCTGTGTCAGTGCGGCGAGCGGCATGCCGTTGCCCGGATCGCCGGGGCGGGCCACCATGGGTTCGAGCGTGCCGCAGTCGATGTCGAGGGTGGCGCCGAACGCGGCGCCGTCGTCGCTGCGCATCCAGGGCTCGATCTCGAAATCGATGCCGCGCCGTTCCTTCAGGAAGCGCACGGTCTCGGCATCGGGCGCAACGATGCCGGTGAAGCCTCCCAGCTCGGCGCACATATTGGTCAGCGTGGCGCGCTCGTCGATCGACATCGCGCCGACCACCGGTCCGGTGAACTCGAACACCTTGCCGACGCCGGCCCCGGCCTTGATGTCGGCCCGGGCCAGCAGGTGCAGCACCACGTCCTTGGCCGTGACGCCCGGTGCCAGCACGCCGTGCAGGCGCACCAGCAGGCATTGCGGCAGCGTCATGCGCACCGCGCCGGTGACGAAGGCATTGGCCATGTCGGTGGTGCCGACGCCGAACGCCACGCAGCCCAGCGCGCCGCTGTGCGGGGTGTGGGAATCGGTGCCGACCACGACTTGCCCGGGCAGCGCATAGCGCTCGGCCATCATGGCGTGCGAGATGCCGGCCGCACGCGCGACCGCGGCGCCGCGGGACTCGTCCTCGGTCAGCGTGCGATGGCACCGGAGCTGGTAGTCGCGCACGAAGTCGCGTTGCGCCGCGCACATGCGGGCGACGTTGTCGACCAGCCCGCCGCGCACGTGGGCCGGGCTTTCGCTGACATAGGAGGTGTGGTCCTCGAACACCACGATGCGGTCCGCATCCCTGAGCTGCAGCGGCTTGCCGAACGCCGCGTGCAGCATGTGGGCGCACATGCCGGTGTAGTACTCATGGATAAAGCGCCAGTCGGCCCGCACAAAAATGCCGTCGCCCGCGACCGGGCGCTCCGGCGTCACCGGCGTTGCGAGCAGATGGCGTTCCACGATTTTCTCGAACAGGGTCTGTGGGCCGCTGGCGTGGCCGGAGGGCGCGGGTTCGACGTTGCTCAGGTACGCCTGGCCGAACCTGAGCAGGCCGCCATGCCGCAGGATGGCGGCGGCAATGGCGTCGCGTCCGGTTACCAGCTTGTCGGCGTCGATCGACTCGCCTTGCTCCAGCCGGCTGAGCAGGCTGAAGTCGGTAGAGGTGAACAGGCCGATGTTGTCGGCATTCTGGCGATAGATGCGCTCGAAGCTGCGGGCGATGACCAGGCGGATGCCGGCCAGCTTCTCCGCCGCCGGACTATGCTCGCGCGACGAGCCCTTGCCGTAGCGGTTGCCGGCGACGGTCACGGCGAAGCCGCCATCGCGGATCGCGCCGGGCGGGACCGGGCACACACCTTCGACCTTGTAGCCGGTATAGGGAAAGCGGCCGAGCGCGTCGTCATAGTGCGTCAGGATCGGCACCGGCGTGATCTCGTCCGTGGAAACGTCGTCGCGCAGCGCGCCGGCGGTGGCCAGCGTCATCCGCTGGCCCTGCAGTTGTGCCGTCATGGCCGACGCGGAATCGGCGAGGAACAGGATGCGGGCCGTGGCCGCGATGGCGCTCATGCAGGTCTCCGATGGCATTTCGGCGGGACTCTACCGCCATGGCGCGCGCTCGCGAAGCGCTGATGCGGCATCGCGGCTATCTGCGCCAGACATATCAGGGTAAACCCATGGGTCATGCGCTGGGGTCACGCGCAGGGTGCGCGCCAAGGTTAGTATCGGGCGACATTCCGGCCTGCCCATACGGGCGACTGACCCATGCACCGCATCGATCCCGTCAACATCCAGCTGTTCCTGGCCGCGGCCCGCGAAGGCTCGATCAAGCGCGCCGCCGAAACCGAGCATATTGCCCAGTCGGCGCTGAGCCGGCGCATCGCGGAGCTGGAACGCAGCCTGGGAGTGGTGCTGTTCGTGCGCTCGCCCGCCGGCGTGGTGCTGACCGATGCCGGCGCCCGCGCGCTGGAACTGGGGCGCAAGCTGAACGAGGACATCGCCAGCTTTGCGCGCGAGGTGCAGGACCTGGGCGACCGGGTCGCCGGCGTGGTGCGGGTGTCGGCCAGCCCGTCGGCGATCATCGGCTTCCTGCCAGAGCGCCTGCATGCGTTCAAGGCGGCGCATCCGCTGGTCGAGATCGCGCTGTACGAGCGCTCGACGGCGGAAACGCTACGTGCCTGCCTCGATGACCGCGCCGACGTCGGCATCGGCGTCGCGGCCAAGACGCCGGGCGGGCTGGAATCGTGGGCCTTTGGCAGCGATCCGCTCAATGTGGTGGTGCCCTCGTCGCATGCGCTGGCCCGGCGCAAGCGTATGCGCTATGCCGAGGTACTGGAGCATCCGCTGGTGGTGGTGCAGCCGGGCGGCGCGCTCGACCAGGACCTGCGCGAGCAGGCGGCCAACCTGCGGCTGCCGTTCAACCAGGGCGTGGCGGTCTCCAGTTTCGAAGCGGCCTGCCGCATGGTGGAGGCGGGACTGGGCATCGCCGTGCTGCCGGCCAGTGCCGGCGCTGCCTATGCCGGAACGCGGCGCTTTGTGCGCGTGCCGCTGGATGAACCGTGGCGCCAGCGCCAGTTGCGCATCTATGCGCCATACAAGCAGCCGCGGCTGCGGGCGATTGCCGCGATGATCGAGGCGCTGCAGCCAAAGGCGGGAACCGACGCTATGCCGGGCTGAGATACCCGGTCCAGCGGATTAGCACTCGGCCACCGCGGCGTCGCAACCCTACACTCCGTGCCAAAGTCACCGTCCACGGTGCAATTCACGGTCGATTCGACCCCACGGAGACAAACCATGCAGACCTCGCTGTTTCGACAGGCGTGCAAGGCGCTTGCGGCCCTGACCACGCTGGCAATGCTTGGCGGCCAGGCCGTTCCTGCCCATGCGCAGGACGGCAAGCCGCTCAGGCTGATCGTGCCGACCCAGCCCGGCTCACAGGCCGATGCCGTGGCCCGCGCGCTGAGCCAGCCGCTGGGCAAGCAGCTGGGCCAGTCGGTGGTGGTCGAGAATATCGCCGGTGCCGGCGGCGTGCCGGGCACCCAGCAAATCGTGCGCGCGCCAAAAGACGGCTCGACGCTGGGTCTGATCTCGTCGAATCACGTCATCAATCCGTTTATCTACAAGAACCTGCCGTATGACGCGCTGCAGGACATCACGCCGATCACCGTGATCGGCACGTTGCCGCTGGTGCTGGTGGTCAATCCCGCGGTAAGCGCGCACAACACCCGGGAACTGCTCGCGCTGCTGAAGTCGAAGCCGGGCGAACTGAACTACGGCTCGTCCGGCAACGGCACGGTGCTGCACCTGGCCGGCCAGCTCCTGGCCAGCGAGGCCAGGGTGGACATCCGCCACGTGCCTTACAAGGGCGCCGGCAACTACACCACCGACCTGGTCGGCGGCCAGGTGCAGATGGGCTTCCTCACCGTGCAGGCGGTGCTGCCGCTGATCAAGGCGGGCAAGCTGCGGGCCATCGCCGTGTCCACCGCGCAGCGGGTGCCGGCGCTGCCCGAGGTGCCAACGCTGGCGGAATCGGGTGTGCCGCGCTACAGCTTCGATGCGTGGCTGGCGATCGTCGGACCCGCGGGCATGCCGAAGCCGGGTGTGCAGGACCTGCAGGCGAAAATCCAGGCCACGCTGCGCGAACGCGAGGTGCAGGAGCAACTGTCCGCGCAAGGGCTGGTGGTGACGGGCACCGGCGCCGACGCGGCTGTGCCGTTCTTCAGGAACGAACTGGACAAGCATGCGCGCATCGTCAAGCAGGCTGGCGCCACGCTGAACTAAAGGCTCCGGGCCGGGGCAAGCCGGCCCGCCTAACGCTTGCGCGCTTCAGCTGCCGCAAGCGTGGATCAGGAATTCGCGCAGCGCATCGGCCGGCTTGCCCAGCTTGCGTCCGGGCTGCCACAGCATGCCAACCTCCATGTCGGGCACCGCATTGGCAATCGGCCGGGCTTCGATCTGCCTGCCTTCCAGCGACCAGGGCCGATACACCATGTCGGACAGCACGGTGACGCCGAAGCCATGCGCCACCAGACCGCGCAGCGCTTCCATCGAGCCGGTGCGGAAGGCGATGTTGGGGGCGAGCCGGTGGCTGCGCCAGTAGCGCAGGGTAGATTCCTCGGCCTCGTCGACGGTAATGAGCAGATACGGATACGCCGCGATATCGCGCAGCGAAGGCCGCTCCACTTCCAGCAGCGGGTGGCTGGCCGAGGTCCATAGCTGGCGCCGCGACCGCATCAGCGTATGGCGCTGGAAGCGCTGGGGCTTTTCCAGGTTGGACAGCAGCGCGATGCCGAACTCGATCTCCCCCGCCAGCACGGCGCGCTCGATGTCGGGGCGGTCCATGTCCAGCAGGTCCAGTTCGATATCCGGATAGTTGGTGCGGAAGCGCGCCAGCAATCCCGGCAGGAAATAGCCCAGCACGGTGTAGGACGCCGCCAGCCGCACGCTGCCCTGCAGCCCGTGCACCTGGAAACGCGGCTCACGCAGCGCATCCTCGACCGAATCCAGGATCTGGCGCGCGTGCTGGAAGAACAGGTGGCCCTCGGCCGTCAGCGTCACGCCGTGCGGACGGCGCTCGAACAGGCGCACGCCAAGGCGCTGTTCCAGCGCCAGCACGGCGTTGGTGACGGCGGACTGCGACACGTGCTCGGCGGTCGCCGCCATCGAGAATTGCCCGGTTTCCGCCGCCGCGACGAAATACCGGAACTGCCGCAGCGTGACTTCCTTGGCCAGTCTTTCCGAGCCTTCGCGTGCCTTGAACATGGTGTCTCCTAGGTATCCGTTTTCCAGATATCAGGTGTGGGAATTGATGATTTTACGATGACCGCGGCGGTTTCTACACTGCTCCGGACAGCAAAAAAAGCACCCAGAACAAAGCACCGGAGACCCACATCGTGAATGCACCGCTCAATCCCGCCTTGCTCGAAGCCCTGGCCAGCGCGAGCCTGGACGACAAGTACACCCTGGAGAAGGGCCGCGTCTACCTGAGCGGCGTGCAGGCGCTGGTGCGCCTGCCGATGCTGCAGAAGGCGCGCGACCGCGCCGCCGGGCTCAACACCGCCGGCTTTATCTCGGGCTACCGCGGCTCGCCGCTGGGCGGCGTGGACCAGGCACTGTGGAAGGCCAAGCAGCATCTCGCGGCCAGCGATGTGGTGTTCCAGCCCGGCGTCAACGAAGACCTTGCCGCCACCGCGGTATGGGGCAGCCAGCAGGTCAACCTGTTCCCCGGCGCGAAGCGCGACGGCGTGTTCTCGATGTGGTATGGCAAGGGGCCGGGCGTCGACCGCTCCATCGACGTGCTCAAGCACGCCAATTCGGCCGGCTCGTCGCGCCATGGCGGCGTGCTGCTGCTGGCCGGCGACGATCATGCCGCCAAGTCCTCCACTGTGGCCCACCAGTCCGAGCACGTGCTGCAGGCGGCGGGCATTCCGGTGCTGTATCCCGCCAACGTGCAGGAATACCTGGACTACGGCCTGCATGGCTGGGCCATGAGCCGCTACTCGGGCCTGTGGGTGGCGATGAAGTGCGTCACCGACGTGGTCGAGTCGACCGCCTCGGTCGAGATCGACCCGGACCGCGTGCAGGTGGTGCTGCCGCAGGACTTTGCCATGCCGGCGGGCGGCCTGAATATCCGCTGGCCCGATTCCCCGCTGGAGCAGGAAGCGCGGCTGCTGGACCACAAGTGGTATGCGGCGCTGGCCTACGTGCGTGCCAACCGGCTGAACCGCGTGGTGCTCGATTCGCCCAATGCGCGCTTCGGCATCATGACCGCCGGCAAGGCATACCTGGACGTGCGCCAGGCGCTGGCCGACCTGGGGCTGGATGACGACACCTGCGCCCGCATCGGCATTCGCGTCTACAAGGTAGGCTGCGTGTGGCCGCTGGAGGCGCACGGGGCCCGTGAATTCGCCACCGGCCTGGAAGAAATCCTGGTGGTGGAAGAGAAGCGCCAGATCCTGGAATACGCGCTCAAGGAAGAGCTGTACAACTGGCGCGAAGATGTGCGGCCCAAGGTGTTCGGCAAGTTCGACCAGCGCGGCAACGACGGCGGCGAATGGTCCGTGCCGCGCGGCGACTGGCTGCTGCCGGCGCACTACGAGCTGTCGCCGGCGCTGATCGCCAAGGCGATCGCCCGGCGGCTGGAGCGCTTCGACCTGCCCGACGAGGTGCGCGCGCGCATTGCCGCGCGCGTGGCGCTGATCGAGGCCAAGGAGCGCGAAGCGGCGCAGCCGCGCATCGCGGTGGAGCGCAAGCCGTGGTTCTGCTCGGGCTGCCCGCACAACACCTCGACCCGTGTGCCGGAAGGCTCGCGCGCGCTGGCCGGCATTGGCTGCCACTACATGACCTTGTGGATGGACCGCAATACCGAAACCTTCAGCCAGATGGGCGGCGAAGGGGTGGCGTGGACCGGGCAGATGCACTTCACCGACGACAAGCACGTGTTCGCCAACCTGGGCGACGGCACGTACTTCCACTCCGGGCTGCTGGCGATCCGCGCGTCGATCGCGGCCCGGGCCAACATCACCTACAAGATCCTGTTCAACGACGCGGTGGCGATGACCGGCGGGCAGCCCATCGACGGCGTGCTGACCGTGCCGCAGATCGCCCAGCAGGTCTTGGCCGAGGGCGCGAAGAAGCTGGTGGTGGTCACCGATGAGCCCGCCAAGTACGGCGATGGCGCGATGCTGCCGTCCGGCGTGGCGGTGCTCCATCGCGACCAGCTCGATGCCGTGCAGCTGGAGCTGCGCGACACCGAAGGCGTCACCATCCTGATCTACGACCAGACCTGCGCCACCGAGAAGCGCCGCCGCCGCAAGCGCGGCACGTATCCGGACCCGGCCAAGCGCGCCTTTATCAACGACGCGGTCTGCGAAGGCTGCGGCGACTGCTCGGCCAAGTCCAACTGCCTGTCAGTGGAGCCGCTGGAAACCGAGCTGGGCACCAAGCGCCGGATCAACCAGTCGTCGTGCAACAAGGACTTCTCCTGCGTCAATGGCTTCTGCCCCAGTTTCGTCACGGCCGAGGGCGCGCAGGTGCGCAAGCCCGCGGCCGCGGCTGGCAAGGGCAGCGGCGCCGACTTCGCGGCGCTGCCGCAGCCGCGGCTACCTGCGCTGGAGCGGCCGTACGGCGTGCTGGTCACCGGCGTCGGCGGCACCGGCGTGGTCACCATCGGCGGGCTGCTGGGCATGGCCTCGCACCTGGAGCGCAAGGGCGTGACCGTGCTCGACATGGCCGGCCTGGCGCAGAAGGGCGGGGCGGTGATCAGCCACGTGCAGATCGCGCCGGCCCCGGAACACCTGCACGCGACCCGCATTGCCACTGGCGAGGCGCGCCTGGTGATCGGCGGCGACGCCATCGTCTCGGCCTCGGCCGAAGTGCTGTCCAAGGTCCGGCACGGTCTGACCGCCGCCGTGGTCAACAGCGCGAACACCCCAACCGCGGAGTTCATCAAGAACCCGAAATGGAAGTTCCCCGGTGCCAGCGCCGAGCAGGACCTGCGCGCCAGCGTGGGCGAGGCCTGCGCCTTCTTCGACGCCAGCGCCTGGGCGGTGACCCTGCTGGCCGACGCCATCTACTCCAACCCGCTGCTGCTGGGCTATGCCTGGCAGAAGGGCTGGATCCCGCTGCAGCACGCCAGCCTGGTGCGCGCGATCGAGCTCAACGGCGTGTCGGTCGAGAAGAACCGCCTCGCCTTCGAATGGGGCCGTTACCTCGCCCACCACGGCGAGGCCGCGGTGAGGGCGCTGTTGCCGAATGCGCCGGCCGCCGCCAGCGCGCAGGTGGTGGCGATGCCGCAGACGCTCGACTCGCTGATCCGCAAGCGCGAGGCGATGCTGGCCGATTACCAGAACGCCGCCTACGCGGCGCGCTACCGCGACGCCGTCGCGCGCATCCGCGCCGCGGAGCAGCAGCTGGGCATCGACCGCAAGCTGCCGCTGACCGAGTCCGTGGCCCGCAACCTGGCCAAGCTGATGGCCTACAAGGACGAGTACGAGGTGGCGCGCCTGTACACCGATCCCGCCTTCCTCGACAAGCTGCGCGCGCAGTTCGAAGGCGAGCCCGGCCGCGACTACCAGCTCAGTTTCTGGCTGGCACCGCCGCTGCTGGCCAAGGCCGACGACAAGGGCCGGCTGCTCAAGCGCCGCTTCGGCCCGCGCACCATGACGGCATTCCGCCTGCTGGCGCGCCTGAAGGGCTTGCGTGGCACCGCGCTTGACGTGTTCGGCAAGACTGCGGAACGGCGCGCGGAACGTGCGCTGGTCAGCGACTACCTGGCGCTGGTCGAAGAGTTCGCCGCCTCGCTGAGCGCGGACAACATCGACACCGCGCTGGCCCTGGCGGCACTCCCGGACGATATCCGCGGCTACGGCCACGTCAAGGAGGCCAGCATGGCGGCAGCGGCGATGCGGCGCGAGGCGTTGCTGGCGCAGTATCGGGGCGCGGCGCGCCGGGATGCGGCCTGAGGGGCGGCCCGAGGTCCGTCATCGCGGCATCTCGATCGCGGTGCAGGTCTCGGGTGCGATCGGCGGCGGCCTGGCGCCCGTCGTCGCCACATCGCTGGTGAACCATGGCGGCGGCGACCCTTCGTACATCGTGTGGTACCTGGGCGCTCTCAGCAGACCTGCAGCACCAGTTTGCTGGCCGCCTGGCCGGACCGTACCAGCTCGAGCGCTTGCGCGGCCTGTTCCAGCGGCAGGCATTCGATGCGTGGTGGCCGCAAACGGCCGCTGTGCAGCAGTGCGGCGATTTCGGCCAGCCGCGCGCCGCTTGGCATCTTGCTGAACGCGATGGCGGTGCGTACGCCGCGCCGCGCGGCCTCGGCGGGATCGGGGCCGTGGTCGCCGCTGGCCAAGGTCAGGATGGCTACGAGGGTGCCGCCGGGCCTGAGCAGGTCCAGCCCCATCGGCAGGGTGCCGCATCCCACCGCGTCCAGCACCAGGTCGACGCCGGCCGGCGCCCAGGCCCGCACCGCGGCACCGATATCGCTTGCCCGGTAATCGATGGCCAGGTCGCAGCCAAGCGCCATCAGCGCGTCGCGGCGGGCCGCGCTGCAGGTGGCGGCGACGGTGGCGCCGGCGGCCCTTGCCAGCTGCACGGCGAACGTGCCGACCGCGCCCGCGCCGCCGTGCACCAGCACGGTCTGGCCCGGGCGTAGTGCGCCATCATCGAACAGTCCGGTCCAGGCCGCCAGCGCCGGGGTCGGCACCGCCGCGGCTTCGGCGAATCCGACGTTGTCCGGAATCGGCACCACGCAATCCTGGCCCACGGCTACGTATTCCGCATACGATCCCCACTGGCCGGCGCCGACCCCGGTCTGCGCGAACACCCGCTGTCCGCGCACAAAGCCCGTGACGCCAGCGCCGACCGCGGCCACTACGCCGCTGGCATCGAAGCCGAGCACAAAGGGAAAGGTGGCTTGCATGAAGGCGCTCAGATAACCCTCGCGGCATTTCCAGTCGGCGGGATTCACGCCGGCGCAGGCGACGCGGATCAGCACTTCGCCGGCTGCCGGCGCTGGCGTTGCGACCTGACCAAGCCGGATGACCTCGGGCCCGCCGTGACGGTCGATCAGCACCGCGCGCATGTTCTCTTGCATGAGGCTTACCTCGCTGACAGTTGGGGCTGGCCCAGCGCCGGATGCGCCCAGGCCGGGATGACGGGCGGCGGCAGCACGCCCTTGCCATCGAGCGTGCGGACTTCCAGTCCATGCGCAAGGGGGAAGTGCAAGCTATGGGC
The DNA here is from genome assembly GCF_000069785.1 of Cupriavidus taiwanensis LMG 19424. Taxonomy (NCBI): domain Bacteria; kingdom Pseudomonadati; phylum Pseudomonadota; class Betaproteobacteria; order Burkholderiales; family Burkholderiaceae; genus Cupriavidus; species Cupriavidus taiwanensis. The sequence goes on from NC_010530.1 coordinate 925,047, forward strand.
GATCCGGCCGGTGTGCCGTCGTGCCGGCGCGCTGCATAGCGCCAGCGCGGTTTCCACCAGGTATTCGACGGGCTCGGTGGGATAGCCGTCGGGGATATAGCGCTCGCTGCCCGGCGTGAGGATCGCGGTGCTTGGCGCCACGGAGTTGACGGCGATTCCATCGGCCTCCAGTTCCGCGGCCAGGCCTTCGGTGAACCGGTTGATGGCCGCCTTGACGGCAGCGTAGGCGGTGACGCCGCCGGAGCGGTCAAAGTCCTGGTAGGGTCGCGCCGGCGACAGTGCCGTGACCGAGCCCAGGTTCAGGATCCAGCCCGCGCCGCGCGCACGCATCAGTGGTATCGCGGCGCGGCTCAGCACGAACGGGATGCGCAGGTAGTGGTCCACCGTCCGTTCGAAGGTGTCCAGCGGCATCGTTTCGATGAGGCCGTATTCGGCCAGGCCGGCGTTGTTGACCAGGATGTCGAGCCCACCAGCGGCCTCGGCGGCCCGCAACACAAGATGGTCGCGCTGCGCGGGATCCTCCAGATCCGCCGCCAGCGCCATAGCGCGGCCGCCTTGCTGCGTGATCAGCGCCACGGTCTCGGCCAACGTGCCAGGATCGTCCCCGGAGTTGCCGATGCGCCGTGCGCTGGCCACCACCAGGGCGCCTTCCGCAGCGAAGCGCTGCGCGATGGCACGACCGATGCCGCGGCTGGCGCCGGTCACCAGAGCGATCTTTCCTGCCAGTGTTCCGTGTGCGGTCATGATGCGCTTTCCTCCTTAAGGTTGTGGCTGGCAATCAGGCTGGTCGCAAGCGGGCAGAAGGCATGGCAGATCGCCTCGACCGTCCATTCCGGAAACTCCGGGTCGAACCAGCGGTCGACCCGTCCCCAATGGAACGGGTGCATCAGGTATTCGCCTAGCAGGTCGTCCGCGCTGGCGAATTCCTGTTGCCAGACATGGGTCCATGTGGCCGGCGACGACACGCGGGCCAGCCGCCAGTTGCGGATCGCGGGCATGTACGTCGGCATCCGCAGCAGATCGTGCTCCAGCGCGCGGACGTGCCAGGGCGGCGCTTCAGGGCGGACCCGGAACATCAGCGTGCGCCAGACGCCGTCACGCAGCTGCGGAGCGCGCGTGCCGCCCGCGATCGCGCGATAGGCGATGTGATCGGCCGTTGCGATGCCATCCAGCGCCGCGGCGAGGCCGGCGGCATCGGCCTGTGCGGCGGACGAGTCGGTTTCGATTTGCAGATCGAGCGTGTAGTCGCCGGCGCCCCAGCTTCCCGCCAGGTTGCGGCCGAGCGCCACCCGGTGCAGGCCGGGCAGCCTTTCAACGCGGTCGAGCAGGGCTGGCCCGGGGTCGGGCATCCCATCGCAAATGCCGGCGTGCAGGCGCAGTTGCGCAGTCTCAAGGCGCATGGCAATGCTCCTTCGGCTGCGGCAGCGCGGGTGTCGCGGCGGCCATCACATGGCGCCGGCGGGATTCGCACAGGGAGTCTACCGTCGACCAGAAAGCGAGGGCAGGGCCATCAATGCCAGCGCGCATGGCGTAATAGGCTGGCGCATCCGGCACTTGCCACAGCAGCCACAACGTATTGGGCGAATCTGGCAGCGCCAGGGGTGGCGACACCCACCGATGCAGCAGCGTCAGGCCCCTGGCGGCGCTGCCGGGCAGGTAGCGGGATTCCAGCAGGTCAAGCACATCGGGTAGCTGGCCCGGCGCGAGCACGATTTCATCGAGTACGTGGATCATGGCTGTGTGGGTTCTCTCATGGGTTGTCCCGTATAGGCATGGCGTTGCGCGCATGGCAACCTCCATGGCCGCCGGGACGATTATGGAAGGCCCGTTGGCCGCGCACCCCTACCCGGACGATCAATCACCGCTACCGAAGCAATCACGACCAGCGCCCATGAACGCCCACATCCCGGGGAATCCCGTCCCTGTTCCGCACGGCATGGTGCAGCGCTTGCTGGACGAGCTGAAGCGGCAGGGCGTCGAGGTGCCGGATGCCGGCACAGAACCGCCGCGGCCCGCACAGTTCACCGCGCTCTATCGCGCCGCGATCGAGCGGCTGGAAGCGCTGGTCGCCAAAGGCGACGGCCACCCGCCCATGGGCAAGCAGGAAGTGGATCTGCTGTGCCGCTGCGTGTTGAGTTGCCAGACGCTGCGCGAGGCGATCCACTGCGCGGCCGATTTCTGCGCGATGCTGTATCCGCGCGCCGGCGCGCTCAGCCTGGGCGAACGCGCGGGCGAGGCGGTCTTTCGGATGGATTCGCTGCGGCGGGTGAAATCGTCGGCAGCCTGCCTGGTGGACCTGACGGGACTCTTCTTTTATCTGCTGCTGTTCGGCTGGCTGGTGGGCCAGCCGATACGCCCAACCCGGGTCAGCCTGGCGCATCCGCGGCGCGAGGACGCCTTGCCGTTCCTCGGCCTGTTCCATGCGCCAGTGACGTCCGGCAACCCAGCCTACGGCTTCGACTTCGACCAGGCCTTGCTCGACCGGCCGGTGGTGCGCCAGGCTGCGGAGCTTCAGGCTTTCCTGAAGGACCTGCCTTACCGGCTGGTCGGGGCGCCGGTCGAAGTGGTGTCGCTGAGCCAGCAAGTGCGCGGCACGCTGCACGCGGCGCTGGTGCATGGCGCGCGGCTGCCGACGCTGGCCGAGCTGGCAGTGCGCTTCGATGTCAGCGAACCGACGCTGCGCCGCCGGCTCGCGGCAGACGGCAGCAGCTATCGGCAATTGCGCGAGCACAGCCTGCAGGAATACGCCGAGCAATGCCTGCGGACCACCCGCTGGACCATTGGCAGGATCGCCGAGCAGCTTGGCTTTGCCAGCGAGGAAGCCTTTCGCCGCGCCTTCCAGCGCTGGACCGGGCACGCGCCCACGCAGTTCAGGCGTGCCAGCCAGGGTATGCCCACGGGGTAAGCGCGCGGCACTGCGGTAATTCGTGCACGGCGCCGGCGGCAATATATGCAAAGCCGGCAGGAACGGCGGCATCGGCCGCTCGCCCGCTGCAACGTGGCGAAGCCCTGGCAGCCGATGGCATGACGCTTGCTGCCTCCGTTCCATTCCCCGGAACATGACCCAGCGGAGGCGCCCATGGCACTGGAAGACCCGCTTGCTCCCCCGGCAGCCGAGGCCGGCGCTCTGCAACAGATCCCCACGACGCTGCACATCAACGGCATCACCCACGAGCTGCTGCTGGCCCCGTGGGTGATTCTGCTCGACCTGCTGCGCGAGCAACTGCAGCTCACCGGCACCAAGAAGGGCTGCGACCACGGCCAATGCGGCGCATGCACGGTGCTGATCGGCGGCAAGCGCATGAAGTCCTGCCTGTGCCTGGCCGTGTCCTATGACGGGGCCGACATCACCACCGTCGAGGGGCTGGCCGACCGCGACAGCGGCGTGCTGCATCCGCTGCAGCAGGCCTTTATCGACCATGACGCGTTCCAGTGCGGCTATTGCACGCCGGGGCAGCTGTGCTCCGCGGTGGGCTTGCTGAACGAGCATCCGCCGGCGAGCCGGCAGGAGATCCGCGAGCGCATGAGCGGCAACCTGTGCCGCTGCGGCGCATATGCGCAGATCGTGGCAGCGATTGCCGAAGTCGCCCGGCTGCCGGACAGCGACCAGGAGCCGTCATGAACCCGTTCCGCTATGCGCGCGCGACCACGGTGGAAGCCGCGCTGCAGTCGATCGCCGAGGCGCAGCAGGCCGCGGGCGCGCAGAGCCTTGGCGACTTGCGCGCGCCACACTTCCTGGCCGCCGGCACCAACCTGATCGACCTGGTCAAGGGCGGCATGATGCATCCGGCCGCGCTGGTCGACGTCAGGCAACTGCCACTGCGGATGATCGAGGCGACGGCCGAAGGCGGGCTCAAGCTGGGCGCGCTGGCCAGCAACGCCGATACGGCGCAGCACCCGCTGGTGCGCGGGCAGTATCCGCTGCTGCGCGCCGCGATCCTGGCCGGGGCCTCGGCGCAGATCCGCAATATGGCCACCAACGGCGGCAACCTGCTGCAACGCACGCGCTGCTATTACTTCTACGATCCTGGCGTGCCCTGCAACAAGCGCGAGCCCGGCAGCGGCTGCCCGGCGGCGACCGGGCTGGCGCGCCAGCATGCCATCCTGGGCGCGAGCGAGCATTGCGTCGCCACCCATCCGTCCGACATGTGCGTGGCACTGGCGGCGCTGGGGGCGGTGGTGCACGTGGCATCGGCCGGCGGGCGCCGCGAAATTCCGTTTCATGACTTCCATCGGCTGCCTGAGGACAGGCCGCACATCGACACCACGCTGCGCCCCGATGAACTGATCACCCACATCGTGCTGCCGCCCGCCGCCGGGTTCGCGCGCCATGCCTGCTACCTGAAGATCCGCGAGCGCGCGTCATTTGCGTTCGCGCTGGTGTCGGTGGCTGCCGCACTGGACCTCGCCGACGATGGTACCGTGCGTGCCGCGCGGCTGGCGCTCGGCGGCGTGGCTCACAAGCCGTGGCGCGATCCCGAGGCCGAGGCGCAGCTGCAGGGCCGGCCCGCCAGCGCCGAACACTTTGCTGCCGCGGCCCGCTTCCTGCTGCGCGATGCGCGCGCCTGGGGCGGCCCGGCCGTGCCCCAGAGCTTGCCGGGCAACAGCTTCAAGATCGCGCTGGCCGAGCGCGCCATCGTGCGCGCGCTGGAAATGGCCGTCGCCGGCGTGCTCAGCAATACCGGCGAAGACGCGTTCACCGAGGAGGACCTGCCATGAACGATCCGATCCCGCAATGCGCGCCGCGCGCGCGGCCCGGCACCGGCGAGGTCGGCATCGGCACGCCGGTCTCACGTATCGATGGCGTGGCCAAGGTCACCGGCACGGCCCGCTATGCCGCCGAGCATCCGGCCTTCGACCTGGCGCACGGGGTGGTGGTCAACAGCACCATTGCGCGCGGGCGCATCGTGTCGATCGATTGCGACGCCGCGCTGGCGGTGCCGGGCGTGATCGACGTGCTGACCCATGAACGCCGCCCGCATGTGCGTTCGCTCGACCTGTTCTACAAGGACATGGTCGCTCCCGCCGGTTCGCCGTTCAAGCCGCTGCACGACGCGCGCATCTGGTACAGCGGCCAGCCGATCGCGCTGGTGGTGGCAGAGACCTTCGAGGCGGCGCGCCATGCGGCGACGCTGGTGCGCGCGCAGTACCAGGCATGGCCGCACCAGACCAGCCTGCTGGACCATCTGGACCGCGCCGGCAAGCCGATGCGCTTCAAGGTGGGCTATTCCGGTCCGCCCCGGCCGCGCGGCGATGCCGACGCCGCCTTCGCGCGCGCGCCGTGCAAGGTCGACGCCGAGTTCTACAGCGGTGTGGAGCACCACAACCCGATGGAGATGCACGCCACCACGGTGATCCGCGGCGGCGACGGCCACCTGACGATCTATGACAAGACCCAGGGCTCGCAGAACTCGCGCTGGATGGTGTCGCGCGTGTTCGGCCTGCCGCGGCGCAAGGTCACGGTGCGCAATGAATACGTGGGCGGCGCATTCGGATCCGGGCTGCGGCCGCAGTACCAGCTGATCCTGGCCGTGATGGCGTCGCTGGCGCTGGAGCGTTCCGTGCGGGTGGTGCTGACGCGGCCGCAGATGTTCACCTTCTGCCACCGGCCCGAGACCTGGCAGCGTGTGCGGCTGGGCGCCGACGCGGATGGCAGGCTGGTGAGCCTGATCCACGAAGCCGTGGCCGAGACCTCGCGCATGGAGCACTATGTCGAGGTGGTGGTCAACTGGTCCACGCAGCTCTATGCGTCCGAGACAAGCCGGCAGGACTATCAACTGGTCGACCTCGACCAGCCTACCCCGGCCGACATGCGCGCGCCGGGCGCCGCGCACGGCGTGCATGCGATCGAGGTGGCGATGGATGAATTGTCCTATGCGGTGGGGATGGACCCGCTGGCGCTGCGGCTCAAGAACTACGCCGAGCGCGACGGCGCCAGCGGGCTGCCGTTCTCGAGCAAGGCACTGCGGGAATGCTACGCGCAGGGCGCGCAACGGTTCGGCTGGGCCGGGCGGCCGCCGCAGCCGCGCTCGATGCGCGATGGCCACGAGCTGATCGGCTGGGGCATGGCCAGCGGCACCTGGGACGCGCTGCAGATGTTCAGCCGCGCCCGCGCGGTGTTCCGCGCCGACGGCCGGCTCGAGGTAGCGTGCGCGGCCACCGACATCGGCACCGGCACGCTGACGGTAATGAGCCAGATCGCCGCCGCGTCGCTGGGCCTGCCGCTGGAGCAGGTGACGTTCGTGCTGGGCGACTCGGACCTGCCGGTGGCCCCTGTGGAAGGCGGTTCGGCGCATGTGGCCACGGTCGGCACGGCGGTCGACGGCGTGTGCGACAAGCTGCGCCGGATGCTGTGGCACATGGCGCGGCGCATGCAGGGCTCCGGCTTCGAGCAGGCGCGCTACGAGGACCTGGTCTTCGGGAACGGGCAGGTCAGCCTGCGCGCCAGCCCCGGCGTGTCGTTGCCGCTGACCGGCATCCTGGCAGCGGCACGGCGCACGCAGATCGAGGCATCGTTCCTGCAATGGCCCAATCTGTTCAAACAGAAGCAATACACGCGCGCCGCGCACTCGGCCGTGTTCTGCGAGGTGCGCGTGGACGAGGCGCTGGGCACCGTGCGTGTGACGCGCGTGGTCAGCGCGGTGGCGGCGGGCCGCATCATCAACCCGAAGACCGCGCGCAGCCAGATCCTCGGCGGCATGGTGTGGGGCATCGGCCAGGCGCTGCACGAGGAAACGCACAGCGACCATGCGCTCGGCCGCTTCATGAACCGCAATATTGCCGAGTACCACATCGCCTCGCATGCCGATATCCAGGACCTGGACGTGATCTTTGTCGACGAGGACGACCGCGTCGTCAGCAGCCTGGGCGCCAAGGGCGTGGGCGAAATCGGGCTGGTGGGCGTGGCCGCCGCGATCAGCAATGCCATCTTTCACGCCACCGGCAAGCGGCTGCGCAGCACGCCGATGACGCCGGACAAGGTCATGGCCCGCTGAGAGCGGGGTGGCCGCCGTTCAGCGCCGCTGCGCCAGCCAGATCCCCGCCGCGATCGCGGCCAGCCCGACGCCGTGGTACCAGCGCGGCCAGTCGCCCAGCAGAACCGTCGACAGCAGCGCGGCGAAGACTGGCGTCAGCGTGATGAAGAACACCGGCAGCTGCGCGCCCGCGCGCGCGATGGCGCGGTCCCAGGCAAAGTAGGCCAGCAGCGACGGGATGGTCGCGACATAGAGCAGGATGCCCGCGACCTTGCCGTTCCATTGCAGCGGCTGATCCAGCGTCAACAGCTCCCATGCCGTCACCGGCGCGCTGGCCAGCACGCCGGTGACGATCTGCGCGAACAGCAGCACGGGCAGGGGCAGCGCAGGGCGTTGCTTGCGCAGCAGCCAGGTGTAGGCGCTCCAGGCGATGGTGGCCGCCAGCATGTAGAGGTCGCCGGGCACCAGGTCCAGCTGCGCCAGCCGCGCCAGCTCGCCGCGCACCAGCACGAAGGTCACACCCACCATGCACAGCAGCGCGCCGGCAACGTGCCAGGGCCTGACGCGTTCGCCAAAGCACAGCGCGCCGATCACGATCAGAAACAGCGGCGTGGAGGCGCCGATCAGCGTCACGTTGATCGGCGTCGAGCTGGTCAATGCCAGGTACTGGAGCGCGTTATAGCTGGCAATCGACAGGATGCCCATGGCGGTGATCACGCCCGCGTGCCGGCGCAGCACCGCGCGGTGCTCGACCACGCCGCGCCAGGCAAAGGGCGCCAGCAGCATGCCGGCCAGCACCCAGCGCGCCCAGTTCAGCGCGACGGGCGGCACCGTGCCGGCGGCAAGCCGGCCCACGATGGCGTTGCCGGCCCAGCTCAGCGGCGGGAAGGTCAGCAGGAACAGGGTAGTCCAGTCGATGCGTCGGGTGCTGGGGTTGCTGGCGGGCATGGGGCGAGGTCGATGGGCGGATGGCGCATTATCGGCGATGGCGATGCTTTAGGTGCCGCGACGCCGGCGCGGGCACTCAGCGGCCCGAGCGCGCGGCGTGCGCCAGCGGCAGCGTCGCCAGGCGCCCGGCGATGACGTCGCGGATGGCCGGCGGTGCGTCGAGATCGTCCAGCAGGCGCGGCCAGCGGGCGTGCGCCAGCGCCACCGCTTCCCTGACCGCGGCGGTGGCGATGCGGCGCGGCACGCCGGCTTTCTCGGCGATCGACTCGTACGTGGCCAGGGTTTCCTCGCGCTGCATCCGGTCGATGGCGACGTTCTGGCCGTACGAGGCAAAGCCGGGCAGGGCGGCCACGCAGACGATGTCGTACGCCGGCGACAGCACCGGCAGCACGCCGTTGGGGTAGATCACCGAGAAGTTCTTCAGGTGCGCGTCGCTGTTGCCGATCAGCGTATTGACCGCCTGGCGCAGGAAGAACTGCCGCACATGCTCGACCCCGCTCGGGCTCAGGCGGTGCAGCGTGGCAACCAATTGCACGTAGCCGTCGAGGCTGGCGTATTTCCTCGCGGGCATCCGGCCCAGCATCTGGCAGCCGTCCTCGGCATGCACGCGCCCGGCCGGGGTGCGGTCGAAGCGGTCCACCGCAAGGTAGTGCAGGTCTTCGCCCAGGGCTTCGGCCAGCCCCTCCACCGCGATGGTCGACATGGGCAGCACGCGCGTGGCGGCGACATGCACGCCCGCGGCGGCCGCCAGCTGCATCGAGACCGATTCGTTGAACACCTGCGCGTCGTCGTTCCGGGCCGGCAGCTTGGCGATGATGTCGGACAGCTTGCCGTGGCTTGGCAGCGTGTAGCGCCTGCCCTCCTGCACCGTCGACAGCGCCAGCTTGTTCTGCACGCCGGACACCGACGCTGCCCCTTGCGTGGCACCCTCGACCACGGCGATTTCCAGGTTGTCGGCGCCGCCGGTCACGCCATAGGCGCGGGCGTAGGCCGGCAAGGCGCCGATATCCGCCGGCCGCACCACGACGGCTCCGGGCAGGTCATTGCCGGCCGAGGCCAGGATGCCGAAGTCATCCTTGTCTTCGGGGTGGCTGCGCGTGGCCTCCAGCCGCTTGCGCAATTCGCCTTCGGGAAGCAGCCCGGCAAAGTAGGGCGGCAATTCATGGCCGCTGCTGTAGACGGCGGGATGGAAGGGGTTGTCCAGCACTTCGGCGGTGGCCCGCCGGCCGGCTTCGGTCGGCACGGTGATCGACAGGCTCAGCGTGGGTCGGTCAGGGTCGCCGCGGAATTCATCGGCGGGCACGAAGCGGACATTGCCGCCCGCCTCGCACAGGTAGCCGCACAGCCGGTCATATAGCCGAACCTCCAGAAAGCGGGGATGCAGGGCGTAGCTCATTCCTGATCCAGGAAGATATCGAGCGCAGCGCGCGCGCCGCGGTCGGGGCCGCTGCCCTTGCCTTCCAGCACCTGGCGGACTTCGGCGAGGCGCTCGTTGGGCACCAGCACCCACTGCGCGTCCAGGGCGGCGGCCAGCGCCTCCAGAGTGGAGGCGCGGCTGTCCTTCTTGCCGAGCAGGATGGCCGACAGGTTTTGCGCCGCCATGCCGAGAAGCCGGCCGAGATCGCCAAGGCTCTTGCCCCTGGCTTCACGCAATTGGCGGCATTGGGAGATTAATGACATCGTATTAAAAGGCGAGAAAAATCATTCTTTAGCATGATACATACCTTGACACGCCACATGTTCATCATTCGATAGAAGCTTTTATCATTGAAAAGCATTCTATTGAATGATAGTACATGACGGCTTCTGTAGCCAAAGGGCAGGCGCGGAGGGTGAGCCAGGCATCCGCGGGACGTTGTCCCTGTGCCGCTGCAGCCACCCATGCCGTTATCCCTTGCCTTGTCCGCGATACTGTATAAATATACAGTTATCGTAAATATCCTAAATCCTCGCCTCTGCCGGCGAGCGACGCCAAATTCACATGACTGCGCCATTGCACGCAGCCCCGCCAAGGGCGGCGGAGGGTCTGCTTTTCCCTGCGCCGGCTGCCCCCGAGCCTGCCGGGCTTGCCCGGCCTGCCGCCGCCGAGCGCCAGCAGGCGCTGTCGGCGCTTGAGCAGCGCTACCCCGGCTTGTGGCGCGCCGGCCAGCTGGGCCGCGCCGGCGGGGCCGCGGTGTGCCCGACCGGGTATGACGCGCTGTCGGCGGAACTGCCCGGCGGCGGCTGGCCGGCCGGCGGGCTGACCGAACTTCTGACCACGCAGGGCGGCGCGGGGGAAATGCGCCTGCTGCTGCCAGCCCTGCGCACGCTGGCCGGGGCGGGGCGGCGCATCGCGCTGGTGGCGCCGCCTTACCTGCCCAACGCGATGGGGCTGGCCGCGGCCGGGCTGCCGGCGCGGCAGTGCTACTGGGTGCGTGCTCCCGCCGAAGCGGCCAGGGCCGCGCAGCAGGCCGACATGCTGTGGGCCGCCGAACAGGTGCTGCGCAGCCAGGCCTTTGGCGGCGTGCTGGTGTGGCTGCCGGCGGCGCGGCCCGAGGCGCTGCGGCGGCTGCAGGTGCTGGCGCAGGCCGGCGACGCGGTGGCATGGGCGCTGCGCCCGGCCACGGCGCTGCGCGAGTCGTCGCCCGCGGTGCTGCGGCTGCTGCTGGCGCCGCTGCCCGGCAACATGCTGTCGATCACCTTCCACAAGCGCCGCGGGCCGGTGCGGGACACGCCGCTGCTGCTGCGCCTGGACGGCATGGCGGCGGCCACGCGCGCGGCCGCCTGGCCGGTCCCGGCCGGGGCGCCGGCCGGGCCGGAACCCCTGGCGCAGTCTTCTCAGCTTTCTTCCGATGCCGTACTGGATCGCGGTGCACCTGCCGCGCCTGCCCCTGGACGCCCTGCAGCCCAACTGGCCTGAGCTGGCGCCCGCCGAGAGCCGGTCCGCCGCCACCCTGCACCATGCGCTGCCGGTGGCGGTGATGGCGCGCGAGCAGGTGGTGCTGGCCAACGGCCCGGCCATGCAGCTGGGCGTGCGCTATGGCATGCGCCGCGGCGGTGTGCAGGCCCTGTCGGCCGATATCGTGCAGCTGGAACGCGACCCGGCCGCGGAGGCCGCGCTGATGGAAGCGGTGGCGCTGGCGCTGCTGCGTTTCACGCCGGGCGTGACCGTCGACGAGGAGCCGGAGGCGGCCACGCTGATGCTCGATGTCAGCGCCAGCCTGCGCCTGTTCGGCGGCCATCGCGCGCTGTGCCGCGCGGTGCGGGCCTGCGTGCGCCAGCTCGGCACCGTGGCCCAGGTGGGCTGCGGCCCGACCGCGCACGGCGCCGCGTGGCTGGCGCGCCAGCCGCTGCGGCGCACGCGGCGCGGTGTGGTGCGGCCCGGCCGCCGGGCGGTGGGCATGGCGCGCCTGCACCGGCTGCTGGACCGCCTGCCGGTGGAGGCGTTGCATACGCTGGCCGATCCGGCCTGGCTGGACGGCATCGGCTGCCGCACGCTGGGCGAGGTGCGGCGCCTGCCGCGCGCGGGCCTGACGCGCCGGCTGGGCCCGGCGCTGCTGGCGCGGCTGGACCAGGCCTATGGCGAGGCGCCGGCGCGCTTTATCTGGTTCGTGGCGCCGCCCGCGTTTGCGCAGCGCATGGACCTGCCGGGCCGCATCGAATCCGCCGAAGGCGTGCTGGCCGGCGCGCAGCGGCTGCTGCTGGCGCTGGCGGGCTGGCTGGCGGTGCAGCAGGCCGGCGTGACGCGCTGCGTGCTGGTGCTGGAGCATGAGCGCTACCGTCGCGGCGCGGCGACCGAAGGCACCCCGGTGCCACTGGGCCTGGCCCAGCCCAGCCGCGATCCCGCGCACCTGTCGCGGCTGCTGCGCGAAAAGCTCGACAAGCTCAGCTTCCATGCCCCCGTGACCGGCCTGGCGCTGCGCGTGGAGGCCATGGCCGCGTGCGTGCCGCAAAGCGATGCGCTGTTCCCCGAGCCCGGCGGCACGCCGGAAGACCTGGGCCGCCTGCTCGATACGCTGATGGCACGGCTGGGCCGCGACAACGTGCTGCAGCCGAGGCCGCTGGCCGACCACCGGCCCGAGCGCGCCAACCGCTGGTGCCCGGTCGACGAGCCCGGCGGCAAGCCCGCCAGCCTGCCCGAGCCGCCGCCGGAGCGCCCGCTGTGGCTGCTGCCGCAACCGCTGCCGCTGCCGGTGCAGCGCCACCGGCCCTGTCACGGCGGCCCGCTGGCGCTGCTGAGCCGGCCCGAGCGCATCGAGGCCGGCTGGTGGGACGGGGCCCTGGCCACGCGCGACTACTTTATCGCCGAGCGCGCCGACGGCCTGCGCTGCTGGATCTTCCGCGAGCGTCCGGGCCATGCCGCGCACGACGATGGCGGCGAATACCGCTGGTTCCTGCATGGGTTGTTCGCATGAGCGCGCCGCCATTGCCCCCATCGTTGCCGGCGTCGTTGCCTGGATTGCTGCCGGCGTTGCCCGACTACGTCGAGCTGCACTGCATTTCCAACTTCACCTTCCTGACCGGCGCCTCGCACCCGGGCGAGCTGATCGAGCGCGCTTTCGGCTTGGGTTACAGCGGGCTGGCGCTGACCGATGAATGCTCGGTGGCCGGCACCGCGCGCGCGCACGATGCCATCGAGACCCTGCGCAAGCGCCTGCACGACGCGGTCGAGCGCAGCGCGGCACGCGGGGAAGAGGGCGTGGATGAGCCACTGCTGGACGACGAGGCGTCCGACGCCGGCGATGACGATCCCCACGCCCATGCCAGCCGCCACCAGCGGCTGCAGGCGCTGGCCCGCGCCGCCGATGCCTTCAGGCTGCTGATCGGCAGCCGCTTCAGCCTGACCCCGGCCGACGGCTCGGAGCGCGCGCCGCTGCGGCTGGTGCTGATCGCCCAGCACCGCGAAGGCTTCGGCAACCTGAGCGAGTTGATCACGCTGGGCCGCCGGCGCGCGCAGAAGGGCAGCTACCGGCTGCATCCCGAAGATTTATCCGAGCCCGCGGCTGGCGAAGCGCACCTGCGCGGCATGCCTGGCTGCGTGGCGCTGCTGCTGCCAGACTATTGCGCCGAGCCTGAACGGCTGCTGGCGCAGGCCGAATGGTGCCGCGCAGTGTTCGGCGAGCGCGCCTGGATTGCGCTGGAACAACTGCAGGGCCATGCCGATGCCCTGCACCGCGCGCGCCTGGAGGCGGTATCGGCCCAGACCGGCGTGCCGCTGGCCGCGGCCGGCGCGGTCACCATGCACGTGCGCTCGCGCAAGCCGCTGTCCGACGTGCTGACCGCGATCCGGCTGGGCCAGCCGCTGGCCGAATGCGGCATGGCGCTGGCGCCCAATGCCGAGCAGCACCTGCGCATGCGCCAGGTGCTGTCGCGCCTGTACCCGCGCGAGGCGCTGGCGCAGACGCTGAAGATTGCAGAGAGCTGCGATTTCTCGCTGGCCACGCTGCGCTACGAGTACCCCGAGGAACTGGTGCCGCCCGGCGAGACGCCGATCTCGTACCTGCGCAAGGAAGTCGAGCGGGGCAAGCGAGAGCGCTTTCCCAATGGCCTCAAGCCGGAGTGGGAAGAGCAGTTGAAGGAAGAGCTGGAACTGATCGAGGAAAAGCACTACGAGCCGTTCTTCCTCACGGTGCATGACATCGTGCGTTTTGCGCGCTCGCGCGGCATCCTGTGCCAGGGGCGCGGCTCCGCCGCCAATTCCCTGGTGTGCTTCTGCCTGTATGTGACCGAGGTCAGCCCCGAGCAGGCCAACCTGCTGTTCGGCCGCTTCCTGTCGCGCGAGCGCGACGAGCCGCCCGATATCGACGTGGATTTCGAGCACCAGCGGCGCGAAGAGGTGATCCAGTACATCTACGACAAATACGGCCGCCATCGCGCCGCGCTGGCGGCGTCGCTGATCACCTACCGTTCGCGCAGCGCCCTGCGCGACGTGGGTCGCGCGCTCGGCATCGACGCCAGCGTGGTGGAGCAGGTAGTCAAGGGCCAGGCATGGTGGGACGGCGGCCCGGGCTTTGTCGACAAGATCGCCCGCTACGGGCTCGATCCCGAGTCCCCGGCAGTGCAGCAGTGGGCCAGCCTGACGGCGCAGCTGCGCGGCTTTCCGCGCCACCTGTCGCAGCACGTGGGCGGCTTCGTGATCGCGCGCCACAAGCTGTCGCGGCTGGTGCCGATCGAGAACGCGGCCATGGCCGACCGCAGCGTGATCCAGTGGGACAAGGACGACCTGGAGTCGCTGGGGCTGCTCAAGGTCGACGTGCTGGCGCTGGGCATGCTGTCGGCGATCCGGCGCGCGCTGGAGATGATCCCCAACCCCAGCCGCGATCCGGCGCGCGCGGGGCTGCCGGCGCGCATGGAGGACATCCCGAAGGAGGACAAGCCGACCTACGACATGATCTGCCGGGCCGACACCATCGGCGTGTTCCAGATCGAGTCGCGCGCGCAGCAATCGATGCTGCCGCGGCTGCAGCCGCGCGAGTACTACGACCTGGTGGTGGAGGTGGCGATCGTGCGGCCGGGCCCGATCCAGGGGGGCATGGTCCATCCGTACCTGAAGCGGCGCGAGGCCTTCCGCCGCACGCAGAAGCCGCCGGTCTACTTCAACGCGGTGATCGAGAAAGTGCTGGGCCGCACGCTGGGCGTGCCGATCTTCCAGGAGCAGGTGATGCAGCTCGCCATCGATGCGGCCGGTTTTTCGCCGGGGCAGGCGGACCAGCTGCGCCGCTCGATGGCGGCGTGGCGGCGGCGCGGCGACCTGCGCCAGCACCAGGACGCGCTGGTGCGCGCGCTGACCGGCAACGGCTATCCGGAATCCTTCGCGCTGGCAATCTGCAAGCAGATCGAGGGGTTTGGCGAATACGGCTTTCCCGAAAGCCATGCGGCCAGCTTCGCCAAGCTGGTGTACGTGAGTTCGTGGCTCAAGTGCCACCATCCGGCGGCCTTCCTGTGCGCGCTGCTGAACAGCCAGCCGATGGGCTTCTATTCGCCCTCGCAGCTGGTGCAGGACGCGCGCCGCCATGATGTGGAGGTACTGCCGGTGGATGTCACCATCAGCCGCTGGGACAGCACGCTGGAGCCGGTGGCGGAGTCCGATGCGGCCATCATTCGGCAGGAGCGGCCGCCGCATCCGCGCGTGCGCCTGGGCCTGGGCCGGGTCAAGGGCATGCGCGAGGCCGCGGCGCTGCGCATCGAGGCCGCGCGCGCGCAGCGTGCCTTCGACAGTGTCGAAGACCTGGCGCTGCGCGCCGGCCTGGACCGCCACGACATCGACGTGCTGGCCGCCGCCGACGCGCTCGCGCCGCTCGCCGGCAACCGCCGCCAGGCTCGCTGGCAGGCGCGCGCCGCGGCCGCGCATGCCGCGCACCGCGACCTGCTGTATGAAGCGCCGCCCGCCGAAGCCGCGCTCGCGCTGCCCGCGCCGCGCCTGGGCGAAGACGTGACCGCGGACTATGCCAGCCTGGGCCTGTCGCTCAAGTCGCACCCGCTGGCGCTGCTGCGGCACAAGCTGGCGGCCATGCGCTTTGCCACCGCCAGCCAGCTCGAACGCTGCGCCAACGGCCGCCGCGTGCGCGCCTGCGGCATCGTCACCGTGCGCCAGCGCCCGTCCACCGCCAGCGGCACCATCTTCGCCACCATCGAGGACGAGACCGGCAGCATCAACCTGATCCTGTGGCCCGACCTGGTCGAGCGCCAGCGCAAGGAAGTGCTGGGCGCCACGCTGCTGGGCGTGGTTGGTACCTGGCAGCGCCAGGGCGACGTGCGCCACCTGGTGGCGCAGGAACTGGTGGACCTGAGCCCGATGCTAGGGCGGTTGCTGGTGGGAAGCCGGGATTTTCATTGAGACGCACGTCGCCAATGAGCGAGATGCAAACGACGCGAGACTAGTTGGCTCGCGCCGTTTGCTTTTCAGCGCTGCTCATCCGTCGGGCGGGTAAGCAGGCTCTCCCTGGTCAGACCAGCGCCTGCAGACCGGCACCACCAAACCGGCGAGCCCTGAAGCTACCCTGCCAAGGGCCGCCCGCAGGTGTGGGCGTTCGATGGCGCGACGGACAGAGCCGCTCGCGCGGCGCTGTCCGTCGTGTGGTACGCAGGCTGCTAAACCGGATCGCCATTGGATTGGCGACAAACCATTCTCGAACACCCACGCCGGAGCGGCAATGGATCAGATCATTCAGAAACGAATTTATGCCGGCCAAGGCGCGATCGCAATGTTGTCCGGAACGTTGGCTGAAGCCATGTATCGTCGACGCCTGCTCTTAGATTGGGGCGACGGGGGCCGAAGGAGCTTGGCTGGCGGGGGCGCCTATCGGCCATAAGCGGCCGTTGCATATTCGACTGTTCTGTGTGCGGCCGTACCTTCGTAATGCACGGCTGCAGGCAGCATGTATCCTCCATTGAACCGACCGCGCCCACTCAGTTGGGTTGGGTTCGCCAGGTGATGTTCATCGGGGAACCACAAAGGGCACTGCGCACAATGCGTTCTCGACTGAAAATCCACTGGGTGTGCTGGAGCACGCTCACCGTCCTATTCGGCCTAGCAATGGTTGCGTTTGAGGTCTCAAGCACCACTAACGGCGCTTACCTATCCCTGAATCCTGGGGAGACAGGTAGCGTCACAGTGGTTCGTCTATCCCCAACTCCCCTTGAGCCCTACGTGGAGTTCAAGCGCAAGGGATGGAAGGACAAGCGCCCGGAGTTGGGCATCTACGCATATAACTCGAACTTCAGAGAGAGTGGGTTCCTTGAATTCAAGCAGCCAGGCGAACCAGTGACCATTCGCATCACATCGAACTCAGGGATCGACAAGCTGTATAGGGCGTTACCGAACTCGGGTAACAGCGAGAGCGCGATTACGCGAGCCTTAGAAGTCCGCGATGGAGACGGCGACCCCCATCGCTTCAAGTGGCCCCCTCGGCTAGAGACATTGCCCGCGGGAATCTCGCATCTGACCATTACCGTTGTTGATGTTAGCCCGACGCTCGCAGGAGAGCGCGTTACGGTCTCGGTAAAGCCACCACTTGGGTTCAAGTACGTCAGTCGAGGTTACGGGGGGCTGTACTGGCTCATCTTTTGGCCCGTCTTCGCGGTCTTCCTTGGTATCTATGGCGGCATGCTCCTATGGCGTAGTTATCGGACGATCAGGCAGTGAAACTGTGCTTTTGGCAACAGTGAAAATGACCGCTTAGGGTCGCTCAGAGACGGCCGCGGCATCACTGTCAGCAGCCAGATGCCGCCCACGCGGGTGCTGATCCATAGCAACGCCGAGCGGGGAATGCCGTTGATGCTCGCGGCCCCCAGCGTTGCGCTGGACTTCCCCTGCGCGCGCTGGTGCGCGACGACTGCCAGGGAAGTACGTGGGCGAGCTTTCAAACCGCCGCGGAACTGGAAAGCGCTCAGCCATTGCCGGCCACGCCGCGCCGCCGGCCGTGGCGCAGCGGCTGATTCTTGACACGGGTGGGCGCGCAAGGCGCCCAGCGGTGATTTACCCGGCCAGGCCCTTGTTGGGGTTGATCAGGTATTTCTCCCCCGTCGCGCGCTTGTTGTAGACGGCGATCACCTCCAGGTCGAGCACCTCGGCCAGCGGAATCTCTTTCGAGTAGTGGCTGGCGAAGGTGGTCTTCAACTCCGCCATCACGCGTTGCTTCAGCGCGTTGGCCCGCTCGCGCCCGATCTTCTGCAGGAACGGGAACAGCAGCCAGCCGCCCATGCCCCACGCCATGCCGAAGTTGCGGTTGAACTCGGTCGGGCTTGTGTCCAGGCCGCCGTAGAGGTAGACCTGCTTGTGGGTGGTCGAGCCATAGCGGCTGTATTCGCGGGCCGTCTTGTTCAAGGCCGCTTCCATGCAGGTGAGGATCTGGCCGCCGAGCTTGCCGCCGCCCGTGGCGTCGAACGCGATCGTTGCGCCAGTGGCGGCGAGTGCCTCGGTGAGCTCATGCATGAACGTGGGCGACGCGGCGTTGCAGACGTGGATCGCGCCTTGTGCCTTGAGCAGGTCCACCTGCTCCTGCTTGCGCACGATGTTCACCAGCTTGATGCCATCCTTGAGACAGATCTGATTGAGCATCTGGCCCAGGTTGGAGGCCGCGGCGGTGTGCACCAGGGCGCTATGTCCTTCGCGCCGCATGGTCTCGACCATGCCCAGTGCGGTGAGCGGGTTGACGAATGACGACGCGCCGTCAGCAGGCGTGGCGCCTTCGGGCAAGACCAGGCACTGGTCCGCGGAGATGCAGCGGTACTGCGAGTACATCGCGCCGCCGATGGCAGCGACGGTCTTGCCCATCAAGGCTTGCGCCGCAGGGGACGAGCCTGCATCGACGACCACGCCCGCGCCCTCATTGCCAACCGGCATGGACACATCCAGGCGGCCCGCCATGCTGCGCATCGCGCCTTCCGGAACGCGCGCGGTGACGATGGGGCGCTCGGCCGTGCCGCTGGCCTTGGCCGTGCTCATGTCGGCCGCACCGAACAGCAGGCCGAGATCGGACGGGTTGAGAGGAGAGGCTTCAATGCGGATGAGCACTTCATCCGGGCCAGGATGCGGCGTGTCGATGCTGTCTAGCGATAGCTCGAGTTCACCGCTGCTCTTGATTTTCGAACGAAGTTGAAGTGCGGTGTGCATTCGATGTCTCCTTGGTCTGTCGGTTTGCGGTGAGCGGGGCAGCTGCCTGGGGCTGTTTTCGCCAGCAGTCAGCAATGTAGCAAGTTCCTGCGAATCCCGTACTGGCCGGAAATTCAGAGATGGCCGGCCCGTGATTTCCATTGACGTGCCGGCAGTGCGGGCGGTGGCGGCGCGCGGCGCATTCGTCAATCCCCCGCACAGCACCCTTTGTTGTTCACGCAACTGTCATCAAGCGCGGTTAAGGTAGCGTCCGTCCACCACGGACGAAACAGGGCGCTGCGCCCGGCCCGCGCCACCTACATCGGCACGGCCTGCGCGGGCGCCCCGCCAGCCTCACCGGGCTGTCCGCCGTAACTTGCCTGCCGCGGGCACGCCACGCCCGCATTCCTGAACCGCTTCGACCTGCCACCGACATGAAATCCCGTCTGATCGCCGCGGCCTTGCTGGCCGCCACGGCGAGTCCCGCCTTCGCCCTGAACATCCTGCTGACCAACGACGACGGCCTGACCAGCAACCTGAAGGCGCTGTACGACGCGCTCAAGGGCGCTGGCCACAACGTCATCGTCAGCGTACCCTGCACCGGCCAGAGCGGCCGCGGCGCCGGCATCGTGATGTACAGCACCACGGTCATCGTGCCGGACAACGACAAGACCCAGGTCGAGGCCGAAGGCGGTTGCCACAACGGCGCGGCCAAGACCGGCGAGCCGGCGGTGGGGCCCTTCACCAAGGCGGGCTACACCAACGGCGATTACCACTACGCGCACGGCACGCCGGTGATGGCAACCATGTACGGCCTGGACGTGCTGGCGCCGGCGCGCTGGGGCAAGGCCCCGGACCTGGTGCTGTCCGGCCCCAACGAAGGCCAGAACGTCGGCCGCATCGTCAACAGCTCGGGCACCGTCAGCAATGCGCAGTTCGGCGCGGCGCGCGGCATTCCGTCGATCGCGCTGAGCGCGGGCACCGACTCGGTCGACAATGCCGGGCTGGCCAGCCCGGTGTCCGGCGTGGTGGCGCAGCTGACCATCAAGCTGCTCGGCACGCTGCAGGCCAAGGCCAACGGCGGCCCGCTGCTGCCGGCGGGGCTGGCGCTGAACGTCAACTTCCCGAATGCGCCGACGGCGGCCACGCCGTTTGCGTTCTCGCGGCATGGCACCTTCGACGCCTATGCGCTGAAGTTCAGCGGCACGGCGCCGTACGGGCTCGGCATCGGCGCCGGCGGCGGCACGCCGACGGCCGCGCAGGCCGAGGACGAGTCGGTGGTCTACAAGACCAAAACGGCCGTTACCGCCATGCAGATCGGCTTCGACCAGCGTCCCGCCGGCCAGCAATGGCTGCGCCTGCGCCTGGGTGAACTGTTCGGCCAGTGAGGCAGGTCCCGATGAAACGCTTCATTTCCCTGTTTCCTCTGGCAGTCATGCTGGGGCTGGCCGCCTGCGGCGGCAACGACGCGCCCGGCAACGGCGCACCGCCCGCGACCGCGACCTTGTCCGTCACCGACCTGGATCCCGGTGCCTACGTCGTCAGCGTGGGCGATGCCGACAAGCCCACCGTCGGCAAGTACTACGCCGGCACCGACGGCAGCCGCTACCTGGCGCTGGCCGATGCCGAAGACAAGGCCACGGTCATCTACCGCCGCGACAAGGGCGGCAGCTGGGTCGCCGCACCGGGCGCGGACGCGTCCGCCAGCGTCAGGCTGCTGAGCCACGCTTCCGTGCCCGCGGCAAGCGTCGATCCCGGCAGCGTGGCCGGCGCTTACACCACGGTGCTGCCCTCGGGCGCCAGCGCCAGCTTCACGGTCACGGCAGAGGGCAAGATCGCGCCGGGCGCCTCGGCATGCCAGCTGTCGGGAACGCTCGCGGCGCAGGCCATGCCGAATACGCTGCGTCTGACGCTGTCCACGTCGGCCTGCGGCCCGCTGCCCGCCAGTGCCACCGGGGTGCTCGCCATCGATGCCGACTACCAGCCGGCCGCGTTCCGCCTGATGGCGGACGATGGCGGCCGCGTGGTGGACTTGTGGGCCTATCGCGACTGAGCAACGCCCCGACTGAGCGCTGCAGCCTGGCGCGCTAGTTCATCGCCAGGCTGCCCGCCAGCATTTGCTGCTCTGACGAGAGCTCGCGGATGGCCTGGTTCAGCGTCGCGGTCGTGGTGGTGATGGCAGCGCCCAGGGTGGCGATTTCCTGTTGCAGCACTGCAATGCGGATGCGCTTCTGGTCCGGCGTGCCGGTGGTGGCGTTCTTTGCCGCCTCCAGTTCCTGCAGCTTGCGCGCCAGCTGCGCGCGCAGTTCGCGCAGGCGCTTGATCGCATCCTTGGCCTGAACGGGCAGGCCGCTGTCGTCGACATCGCTGTTGTCGCGCACCGAAGCGGCTTGGTTGCCGCCGGCCAGCGCGTGGCCCGGGGCCGAGATATGGATCTCGGCACTGGCCGCAGGCCGGGTACGAATCCCCGGCGCCTCGCTGGCGTTTTCACTGGCGGAGGCGGGCGGTGGCGCAGGCGTATCCATCGACACGGCAGCCGCTGCCTTGGCTGCAATCGGTTCGATCATTGTCACGGTGGTACTTCTCCTGGTTCGCCGGCGATGGGCAATCCGTCCTCGGAAGCTGCCGGCTCCAGGCGGATATCGGCTGCTTCGAGCGCCGACTTGAGCGCTATTGAGCCGCGGAAACAGCTGAGCTGATGCCGGAAACAGGTGTCGAGACGCGCTGAAACGTTGACGCACAGCCCGGATATCTCACGACAGGCACGATGACGCGCCAATAGCGCGCCACCGCGTACGCACGGCTTCCGTCAGGCCGAAGTCTTCTTTCTCGAAACGTGAATTCACGTCGCCTGGCGGGCGATCTATCGTCACTCGATGCCGCGCCGGAACCCCATCACGGATGCATTGCGCGGCCGCACAAGGAGACGACGATGAAGCAGGCTTTCAATCGGCTGTGGCTGGCGCTTGGTGTGGCCCTCACGGCCCCGGGCACAGCGCTGGCCGCATATCCCGACAAGCCGATCCGGCTGATCGTGCCGGCGGCCGCGGGCGGGACCACGGATATCGTGTCGCGCCTGGTCGGCAAGCGCATGGGCGAGTTGCTGGGCCAGCCGGTGGTGGTGGAAAACCGCGCCGGCGGCGGTGGCATCATCGGCGCGCAGGCGCTCAGGCAGTCCGCCGCCGATGGCTACACCTTGATGATGGGCAATATCGGGCCCAATGCCATCAACTACAGCCTGTACCGCCATCTGCCTTACCGCGCCGAGGATTTCGCGCCGATTACCCTGGTGGTGTCGGTGCCCAATGTGCTGGTGGTCAATGCCAACGTGCCGGCCCGTACCGTGGCCGAGCTGGTCGCGCTGGCCAGGGCGCAGCCCGGCAAGTATTCCTTTGCTTCCTCGGGCACGGGCCAGTCGGTCCACCTTTCCGGCGAGCTGTTCCGCAAGCGCACCGGCACCGACCTGATCCACGTTCCGTACAAGGGTGCGGCACCGGCCGTGGCCGACCTGGTGGCGGGGCAGGTCACCATGATGGTGGACAACCTGCCCAGTTCCCTGCCGCATATCCGCTCGGGCAAGCTGCGCGCTTTGGCCGTGACCAGCGCCACCCGCGCGCCCGAGCTGCCCGATGTGCCCACCATGAAGGAAGCTGGCGTGAACGATTTCCAGGTGACGGCATGGTTCGGCCTGGTGGCGCCGGCCGGCACGGCGCCGGAGGTGATCGACCGGCTGCAGAAGACGGTCGCCGGCATCCTGGACGAGCCCGAAGTCAAGGCAAGGCTGGCGGAACTGGGCGGCATTCCTGGCGGGGATACGCCCGCGCACTTCGGCAGCTTCATCAAGAGCGAGCGCGAGCGCTGGGCACGCGTGGTCCAGGACACCGGCATTGCGCCGCAATAAGCCAATACCGGCCGGCCGCGGCAGGCCCGGCCGTCACGAGACCTCCGACATGATCGACAAGACTGTGGCATCACTGGAACAAGCGGTGGCCGGCATCCCCGACGGCGCCACCGTGCTGGTGAGCGGCTTCGGCGGCTCCGGCGTTCCCGGCGCGCTGCTTGACGCGCTGCTCGCCCGCGGCGCGCGCGGGCTCACCATCGTCAACAACAATGCCGGCAACGGCGACACGGGCATTGCGGCCCTGATACGCGCCGGGGCGGTGCGCAAGGTGATCTGTTCCCATCCGCGTTCGACCAATGCCGAAGCCTTTATCGAAGCCTACCGCGCCGGCAGGGTCGAGCTGGAATGCGTGCCGCAAGGCACGCTGGTGGAGCGCATGCGCGCCGCCGGCGCCGGGCTGGGGCCGTTCTTTACGCCGACCGCGTATGGCACGGCCCTGGCCGAGGGCAAGGAAACGCGCGAGATCGAGGGCAGGGGCTATGTGCTGGAGCAACCGTTGCGCGGCGATTTCGCGCTGGTCAGGGCGCACCAGGCGGATCGCTGGGGCAACCTTACCTACCGCTATGCCGGCCGCAACTTCGGTCCGGTGATGTGCACCGCAGCCCGCCACACCATCGTCCAGGTCGATGAGATCGTGCCGCTCGGCACGCTGGCGCCAGAGCAGGTGATGACGCCTGGCATCTTTGTCCAGGCGGTCGTGCAGACAGGAGAACGCCATGCCGCATGAGACGCCGCAAGTCCGGCCACTGCCCCGGCTCAGCCGCCATGCCATGGCGCGCATCGTGGCGGCCGACATTCCGGATGGCAGCTACGTCAATCTGGGCATCGGCATGCCGACCCTGGTGGCGGACCAGTTGCCGCCGGACCGGGAGATCGTCCTGCACAGCGAGAACGGCATCCTCGGCATGGGCCGCGTGATCCGCGACGGCGCGGCCGATCCCGACCTGATCAACGCCAGCAAGGAACCGATCGCGTTGCTCGCCGGCGCTTCGATTTCCGATCACGCGATGTCCTTCGCCATGATGCGCGGCGGCCATCTCGACATTACCGTGCTGGGCGGCTTCCAGGTCTCCGCCACGGGCGACCTGGCCAACTGGTCGACCGGCGCCCCCGACGCGATTCCCGCCGTGGGCGGCGCCATGGACCTGGTAGCGGGCGCGGCCAGGCTGTTCGTGATGATGGAGCATGTCACCCGCGACGGCGAACCCAAGATCGTCGAGCGCTGCAGCTATCCCGTCACCGGCCTTGGCGTGGTGGACCGCATCTACACGGACCTGGCGGTCATCGAGGTGCAGCCCGGCGGCGGGCTGCTGGTCACCGGGCTCGCCGAAGGCGTGTCATTCGAAACGGTGGCGGCGCTGAGCGGGGCGCCGCTGACGCTGCAGGCGCAATGCCGGGTGTTGCGCTAGCCGAAGGGGGCGAACGCCGCCGTGCTGAAGGAATTGCCCTTTGGCTGGTGCCGGGGTTGAGCCTGCCCGCCGCGCATGGCAGGATACGCCGATGCCTGCCGCGACCCCCGAGACCGTGCTGCGTGACCTGGCCCGCCTGCGCCGGGTCCGCGACCGCATTGACCGCGACTACGCCCAGCCCCTGGACGTCGAGGCGCTCGCACGCGGCGTCCATATGTCGGCGGGCCATCTCAGCCGGCAGTTCCGGCTGGCCTATGGCGAGTCGGTCTACGCCTACCTGATGACCCGGCGCATCGAGCGCGCGATGGCGCTGCTGCGCCGGGGCGACCTGAGCGTGACCGAGGTCTGCTTCGAGGTCGGGTGCTCGTCGCTGGGCTCATTCAGTTCCCGGTTTACCGAACTGGTTGGCGTCTCGCCCAGCAGCTACCGGCGCGACGCCGCGCGCCAGGCCGAGGGCATCCCGTCCTGCATCGCCCGGCAGGTGACGCGACCGGTCAGGAATCGAGAAGCGCCGGAGCCGTCGCCTGATTAGACTGCCTGCCGTGGATTCGCGAAGCGCCCCGGCGGCCGCGGCCACTGCTTCCCCACCCTTACCGGAGACTGATCATGGACCTCACCATTCACTCGACCTTTCTTCCGCATTTCGATCCGGAGGCCTCGCTGGCGTTCTACCGGGACGCCCTGGATTTCGACATCCGCAAGGACGTCGCCTTCGGCGGCCACCGCTGGATCACCGTCGGGCCGAAGGGCAAGCCCGACACATCCATCGTCCTGTACCCGCCCAACGCTACCCCGGGCGTCACCGACGACGAGAAGCGCACCATCGCCGAGATGATGGCCAAGGGGACGTTCGCCATGCTGCTGCTTGGCGCCAAAGACCTGGACACCGTCTTCCGGCGCCTGCAGGACCGCGACGCCGAGATCGTCCAGGAGCCAACCGACCAGCCCTACGGCGTGCGCGACTTCGCGGTGCGCGATCCGGCCGGCAACATGATCCGGATCCAGCAACTGCAATAAGCCGAAGCGCCGGCTGTACGCCGGCCGCCGGGCTTGCGCCGCAGGTCATCGAGGCGCGCTCGGGTCATTCGATGGTGACCTTGCCATCCCTGACCAGGACGGCGAACCTGGTGGTCTCGTCTTGGATGCGCCGTGCAAACGCTTCGGGCGTGCTCGACATGGGTTCCGCGCCGGCGGCCAGCATGCGCTGCTGGAAATCCGGCGAATTCACGATCTTGACGATCTCGGCATTCAGCCGCGTGACCACCGGCTTTGGCGTAGCGGCGGGGGCGAGCACACCGAACCACGTGCCGATATCGAAGCCCTTGAGGCCGGACTCCTCCATCGTCGGTACCTCGGGCAACGCGCTGGAGCGTTTCGCCGTGGTCACCGCCAGTGCCTTGAGCTTGCCGCCCTTGATGTGAGGCAGCACCGTGGTCAGTGTGTCGAATGACATGGATACCTGGCCCCCGAGCAGGTCAGTGGTGAGCGGGCCGCTGCCCTTGTAAGGAACATGCAGTAATTTGACACCTGTGCTCGCCTGGAACTGGGTGCCGATCAGGTGTTGGGCGGTGCCGTTGCCATTGGAGCCGTACGACAGTTCCGGCGAGGCCTTCTTTGCCAGCGCGACCAGCTCGGCTACGTTCTTCGCCGGCGTCCTGGCGCTGTTGATGACCAGCACATTGGGCACCATTGCCAGCGTGGAGACCGGCGCCAGGTCCTTCTGGAAGCTGTAGGGCAGCTTCTTGTAGACGGAGGTGGCGATGGTGTGGTGGACGGCGCCGATCAGCAGCGTATAGCCATCGGGCTTCGCCTTGACGACGTAGTCGGCGCCCACGGTGGCACCCGCGCCGGGCCGGTTCTCGACGATGACCGGCTGGCCCAGCGCCCTGGACAACTGGTCGCCGAGCGCGCGCGCCAGGATGTCGGTGGTGCCGCCCGACGGGAACGGCACCACCAGGCTGATGGGTTTGGCCGGCCAGTCCTGTGCCGTTGCCGCGGTAGCGCTGCAAAGCCCGATGGCATAGAGCGACAGGCCGCAGATGCGGCGGATAGTCCGGGTGGTGAAGCGATGCATGGTTGTCTCCTGGGTTTTTTTGGTGGCGTCAATGCGTGAGGCTGGCTATGTCGATAGCCGGGTTGCGCGGCTTGCTGCGATCGGCCCGCAGCACTGGGTGGCCACGGCAGGATTGCCGCGTGAAGCGACGATCCCGCAGGTGCGCGCCTGGTGGATCACTGGCATAACGCGTCCCCTCACTGGACCTGCGCAATGCGCAGCAGATTGGTCGTGCCGGCCACCGTGAACGGCAGCCCGGCGGAAATCACGATCGACTGGCCGCGCTCGCCGAAGCGTTCCCTGAGCACGGTGCGGCTCGCCAGCTCGGTCATTTCCCGTACGTCGACGACTTCGTGGCACAGCACGGCGTGGACGCCCCAGGCCAGCGCCAGGCGGCGGGCCGTGGCGATGCGCGGGGTCATGCCAAGGATCGGCACCTCGGGGCGCTCGCGCGCCATGCGCAGCGCGGAATAGCCCGAGCTGGTGTAGGCCACCGTGGCCGGCACCCTTAGCAGTCCTGCCACATGGCGCACCGCGTAGCCGATGGCATCGGCCGCCTCGGCGCGCGGCGGCGTGTGCGAAGCCTGGATCGCGTCGTGGTAGAGCGGATCGGACTCGGTGCGCGTGATAATGCTGTTCATCATCTTCACGGCCTCCACCGGGTATCGGCCCGAGGCCGATTCGGCGGAAAGCATGACCGCATCGGCGCCGTCGTAGACGGCCGTGGCCACGTCGGAGGCTTCCGCCCGGGTGGGCACCGGCGCGGCGACCATCGACTCCAGCATCTGCGTCGCCACGATGACCGGCTTGCCCGCCTTGCGGCAGGCGCGCACGATGTGCTTCTGCAGCGATGGCACTTGCTCGGCGGGCATTTCCACGCCGAGATCGCCACGCGCCACCATCACTGCGTCGGCTTCGGCAACGATGGCATCCAGGCTCTGGATCGCGGCAGGCTTTTCCAGCTTGGCGACGATGCCGGCACGGTCCTGCACGATGGCCTTGATTTCATGGATATCTTCGGGCCGCTGCACGAACGACAGCGCAATCCAGTCCACGCCGAGCGCCAGGCCAAATTCGAGATCGCGACGGTCCTTGTCGGTCATGGCCGAGAGCGGCAGCACCACGCCAGGCACGTTGACGCCCTTGCGGTCGGACAGGGTGCCGCCATTGACCACCGTGGTGTCGGCGAAGTCGCTGCCGCAACGGTCCACGCGCAGGCGGATCTTGCCGTCGTCGAGCAGCAGTTCGGACCCTTCGCGCAGCGCCGCGAAGATCTCCGGGTGGGGCAGGCTGACGCGGGCCGCGGAACCGGGTACATCCTGGTCCAGGTCCAGCCGGAACGATGCCTCCGCCGCAAGCTGGACCGGTCCCTCGGCAAAGGCGCCGATGCGCAGCTTGGGACCTTGCAGATCGAGCAGCACGCCGATCGGGCGGCCACGTTCGCGCTCGATGGCCCGAATCGTGTCAAGCCGCTGGCGGTGGTCGTCGTGGCTGCCGTGGCTGAAGTTCAGGCGAAACACATCGGCGCCCGCGTCGAACAGCGCCTCGATGATCCCAGGTGACGTGCTGGCGGGCCCCAGCGTGGCCACGATCTTCGCATTGCGAAGGCGTCTCATGGTGATACTCCATCAGGGCGCGATCAGGATCGCGCGGAAATCGTTGACGTTGGTCAGGGTGGGACCGGTGATGACGGCATCGCCCAGCGCGGCGAAGAAACCGTGCCCGTCGTTGTTCGCCAGGGCATCCCGCGGGCGCATGCCCAGCGCCCAGGCGCGCGCGAGGGTGTCCGGCGTCACGATGGCGCCGGCAATCTCTTCCTGGCCGTCGACCCCATCGGTGTCGCCCGCCAACGCATGAATGCGCGCGTCGCCGCGCAATGTCAGCGCGAGCGCGAGCAGGAACTCCACGTTGCGGCCGCCACGTCCCGTGCCCCGCACGGTGACGGTGGTTTCGCCGCCCGACAGCAGCACGCAGGGGCCGGGAAACAGCTGGTGATTGGCCGATTCGAGGGCAAGCGAGCCGAGCACGAGCCCGACATCGCGTGCCTCGCCTTCGATCGCGTCGCCCAGCAGGTGCACGCGAAATCCCGCCGCGCGCGCGACGCCGGCAGCCGCTTCCAGCGCCATGCGGGGCGTGGCGACCAGGGTGGTGTCGATGCGCGGCAGGCCGGCGGCGCCAGGCTTGATGGTTTCCGCCGTTTCGGCTTCCAGTACGCGCAGGACGTGCGACGGCATTTCCAGACCGTAGCGGCGCACGATGTCGAGCGCGTCGTGGCGGGTGGTCGGGTCCGGCACGGTGGGGCCCGATGCAATGTCAATCGGGTCATCGCCCGGCACATCGGACAGCAGCAGGTTGCAGACCCTGGCCGGATAGCAGGCGGCGGCCAGGCGTCCGCCCTTGATCGCCGACAGGTGGCGCCGCACGCAGTTCATCTCCGCGATCGTGGCCCCGGACTTGAGCAGCGCGCGGTTGATGGCCTGCTTGTCCCGCAGCGATATGCCCGCCAGCGGCAGTGGCAGCAGCGAGGAACCCCCGCCGGACACCAGGCTGACCACCAGGTCGTCCTCGGTCAGGCCAGCCACCCGTTCCAGCATACGGCGCGCGGCATCGTGTCCGGCGGCGTCGGGCACCGGATGCGCGGCTTGCAACACCTCGATGCGCTCGCACGGCACGGCATGGCCGTAACGCGTGACGACGAGGCCCTCCAGCGCCCACGGCCAGGCGGCTTCGAAGGCCTGGGCCATGGCCGCCGACGCCTTGCCGGCACCGATCACGATGGTGCGGCCCTCAGGGCGTTCGGGCAAATGGCGCGCGATGATCTGCGATGGCTGCGCGGCGGCGACGGCGGCGTCGAACATGCGGCGCAGCAGTGCCGAGGCGGCTTGGGTGGAAATGGTCATCGTCATTGGCCTCAGTGCGTCAGTCCGGCGTGGGCATGGGCGGCGGCGAGATCCGCTGTGCGAACCATGCAGCGGCGCGCGCCCGCACGCGGCCCGGCCGGGACCGGGGCGCGAAGCTGCCTCAGGCGGCCTTCTGGCTGCTTGCCGCAAGCAAGTCGCAGACGGCCCGGGTCACGTCGACCGTCCGGGCCTTGCCGCCCAGGTCGCCGGTATGCAGCGCCGGATTGGCGGTCACGGCTTCGATTGCCGCCATCACGCGTTGCGCGGCGGCGTGTTCCCCCAGGTGTTCGAGCAGCATGACCACCGACCAGAACGTGCCGACGGGGTTGGCCAGGCCCTTGCCCATGATGTCGAAGGCCGAACCGTGGATCGGCTCGAACATCGACGGGTAGCGGCGCTCCGGGTCGATGTTGCCGGTGGGCGCAATGCCGAGGCTGCCGGCCAGCGCGGCGGCCAGGTCGCTCAGGATGTCGGCGTGCAGGTTGGTGGCGACGATGGTGTCGAGCGTCGCGGGGCGGTTCACCATGCGCGCGGTGGCGGCATCGACCAGTTCCTTGTCCCAGGTGACGTCGGGAAAGTCCTTTGCCACCTGCACCGCGACTTCATCCCACATGACCATGGCATGGCGCTGCGCGTTGGACTTGGTGATCACGGTCAGCAGCTTGCGCGGACGCGACTGCGCCAGCTTGAACGCGAAGCGCAGAATGCGCTCCACCCCGACCCGCGTCATCATCGAGACATCGGTGGCGGCCTCGATCGGATGGCCCTGGTGCACGCGGCCGCCGACGCCAGAATATTCGCCTTCCGAGTTCTCGCGCACGATCACCCAGTTCAGGTCTTCCGGCGCGCAGCGCTTGAGCGGGCCGTCGATGCCCGGCAGGATGCGCGTCGGGCGCACGTTGGCGTACTGGTCGAAGCCCTGGCAGATCTTCAGGCGCAGGCCCCAGAGCGTGATGTGGTCGGGGATCTGGTTGTCGCCGGCGGAGCCGAACAGGATGGCGTCCTTGTCACGCAGCGCATCGAGACCGTCCGCCGGCATCATCACGCCATGCTGGCGGTAGTAGTCGCCGCCCCAGTCGAAGTTCTCGAACTCGAAGCGAAAGCTGGCGCCATGGGCGGCCAGCGCTTCCATCACCTCGCGGCCCGCCGGCACGACTTCCTTGCCGATGCCGTCCCCCGGGATGGTTGCAATCTTGTACGTCTTCATCGTTCGTCTCCTGTCAGTTCTGGAAAATTCCGTTGGGTGCGCGGCATCGCTGCCGAAAGCGTTGGACGGATTCTGGCGGGTGGACGAGGTGTTGGATCGTGGCTAAAGTTAAACTATTCTTAACTTCGAGTTAAAGGTGAGACATGGCGGCCAACACTGCGATCCAGCCCGCCGAGCTGGGCTTCTTCGTCGCGCTGGCTGCGGCCGGCAGCCTGAGCGCCGCGGCACGCGACCTGGGTATCAGCACGGCGGCGGTCAGCAAGCGGCTGGGGCAGATGGAGGCGCGCATCGGCATGCCGCTGGTGATCCGCACCACCCGGCGCATG
Organism: Cupriavidus taiwanensis LMG 19424; assembly: GCF_000069785.1. NCBI lineage: Bacteria > Pseudomonadati > Pseudomonadota > Betaproteobacteria > Burkholderiales > Burkholderiaceae > Cupriavidus > Cupriavidus taiwanensis. The sequence goes on from NC_010530.1 coordinate 955,338, forward strand.
AGCCTGACCCCGGAGGGAGAGGTGTTGCTCGAACATGCGCGCCGCATCCTGGGCGAACTGGACGATCTGGAGCAATTGCTGACCAGCGCCAAGAGCAGGCCCAGCGGCCTGCTTCGCGTCAATGCCACGCTCGGTTTCGGTCGCATGCATGTGGCGCCGGTCATCTCGGACTACAGCCGCAGGTATCCCGAGGTGGATGTGCAGCTGCAGCTGTCGGCCGACCCGCCTCCGTTGACCGAAGATGCCTTCGACGTCTGCGTGCGCTTCGGCGAGCCGCCGGACGCCCGCATCGTGGCGCGCAAGCTGGCGCCGAACCGCCGCCTGCTGGTGGCGTCGCCGGGCTACCTGCGCAAGCACGGCACCCCGCAGGTGCCGGCGGACTTGCCGCGTCATAACTGCATCGGCATCCGCCAGGGCAGCGATGCCTATGGCGTGTGGCGGCTGACCGCGATCCGGGGAGCCAGGCCGCGCACCGAGGCTGTCCACGTGCGCGGCAACCTGACCACCAACGATGGCGAGATCGCCGTGAACTGGGCGTTGGAAGGGCACGGCATCGTGCTGCGTGCGGAATGGGATGTCGACCGCTACCTGCGCAGCGGAAGGCTGGTGCAGGTGCTGCCGCAATATGCGACGCCGGAAGCCAACATCTATGCCGTGTATCAACAGCGGCATCAATTGTCGTCGCGGATCCGGCTGTTCGTGGAGTATCTGGCGGAGAAATTCGCGGCGTTTGGTCAGTAGGGCTGCGTGGCTGCAGCGAACGGGTGTGAATGCATGATGCCTTGCCGCCAACCCCCGGCAAGGCGATGTCTACAGATGCTCGAAGACGCGCCCGACCAACCCGTCGTAGTTGGAATCTTCCGTGTTGACGATTGCCTCTATCATCTGCGCGAACGCGGTGGTGGGATCTGTCTCCGACGAAAGGACGCGCGCGGTCGCAAGCGCAATGGAGCTCACGGCGGACTTGTGCCGGCTGCCACGCAGCTCGAAGAGAAACTGGTGGGTTTCCCCCGACGACGAGTCCCCGCTGTTTGTGTGCGAAAGGATTGTGGCTTTGACGCCAGGAAGAGGTCCGTGGGGTGCACTTGCATCCTCGGCCGGGGCATATCGGGCGTTCGGCCGTGGCTGCATTGCGCTATCGCGAACCGCGCCATCGAAGGCCGCAAGGGCGTCGAGCGGACGGCCGAGCAGTGCCAGGCTGCGGACCACACAAAGCGCCGCACGCAACGACACTTCCAAAGGGTCCGAAAGGACAAGTGCGCTGTCCGCCAGCGCATCGATATTCTCTCGATAAGCGTCCTGCGTACCGTTCGGGAACGCTGTCACGCGCCGGCGCAACGCAGCGCTGCTGCGAAGCAGGTCTTGGGTCTCCATCGCCTTCTCCTGGTCATGTGCAACCGGGAATTCAGCGGCACCGTGCCTCCATACTACGCCTTTGTCCGGAACCCGCCGGAACCGCTATGTGGAAGCTTGGGGGAAACGACCCGTTTGCGCATGTCTCCGGGGAAGCGGGTTCAGGCCGCCTGGGGATGGATGGCCGGAAAGCATGCTATGTGGCAGGCAGGCGGGACGCGCCCGTCGGCGACCACGATTCAGCCGCAAGGCGGGAGAGGCCCAGGGGCAGGCGCGACAGCACGTTGCGGGAGGTTAGCCGTGTTGGTGCCTGGCGATGAAGGCTTCTACGGCGTCGTGCAGCATGACCGGCTTCTCCAGAAAGATGAAGTGGCCACCGTTCAGGATGGCAAACTCGGCCCCCGGAATCCGGCCGGCCAGTTCCTCGGAAAAATACGGCGGCGCGCAGAAGTCGCGTTCGCCCACTAGCACCAGCGTTGGCGTGGTGATCGACGGCAGGTCATCGAAGGCGTCATGCCCGGCGATCATGTCGATCCGGGCGAAGACGATCTCCGGTTCGAATGGACAGGCCGATGCCGTGTTCACCCAGGCCTGCACCTGCTCCGGGTGCTCGCGCTGGAATTCCGGATCGAAGAGGAATAGCGCGTTGGCCTCGGTAGACGCGCGCAGGCCGGAATCGGCCAGCATGCGTCGCCGCATGTCGAACTGGCGCCGATAGAACGCGTCCGCGCGTGCGATCGAAGAGAGGATTGTCGCGCTACGCAAGCGTTCGCGGTGATGGATCGCCAGCCACTGTACGATGGCCCCGCCGGTCGATGAGCCGACCGCATGAACCGGCCCGCAACCGACCGCCTCGATGACCCGCACCATGTCCAGCGCGTGCTGCGCAATGGTCATGCCGCGGGCGGTGTGCTCGGAAGCGCCGGTGCCGCGGTGATCCGGTACGATCACTTGGTGATGCGCGGCGAACAGATCGATCTGCGGTCCCCAGGAGGCGCCGACCCCCGCAAGCCCGGCGAGCAGCAGCACGGGTGATCCGCCGCCCTTGACCTCGTAGTGGATCGACACACCATCGGACGCTATGCACGGCATCTTGTTTCTCCGGCTTCAGGGCAGCGCCAGGCAGTGCTTGGACACGTCGACGATCATGCCTGCGAGATGAATATTAGTGCCTGCAGGCCAACGTGGACATGGGGGTAGGGCGGCGGAAGGTCTGTGCCGGACGTAGCCGTGCCGCGTGGCGGCTACGTGGTCGTCGCGGGGAATGGGGGCGTCGTGAGTACGCTTACGCGCCAGGCGCGTGGCAAACCGCCTCGATATTGTGCCCGTCAGGGCCAATCACGAACGCCGCATAGTAGTTCGCGTGGTAGTGGGGCCGAAGACCCGGCGCACCATTGTCCGTGGCTCCCGCGGCTAGCGCTGCGCGATGGAAGGCGTCGACCTGTTGCCGGGTCTCGGCGACAAACGCCAGGTGCAGATGCGCTGGCTTCTCGTCGGTCTGGAACAGGCATAGCGAAGCCTTGCCCTTTCCGCTGAGCTCGACACCGTAGGCCGGCGGTCCCTCCGACGCCACCGCTACACCGAGCGGCGCCAGCGCTTTGAGGAAGAACGCCTTGCTGGCGGCATAGTCGCTGACACCGAATTTGACGTGGTCAAACATGGGATCTCCTCAGTCGTTCGTGTGCCTGCGTTGCGTAGCGGGCCGCGAGGCATCCGGCGACGCAAGCAGTGCCAACGCATCGGCGAACGCCGTGGCAAACAGATGGTCGTGTACGACTTCGTCCGGGTCGTAGCAGCAATCCTTGACCGTGAACAGGTGCGCCGGATGGTCTGGTCCAGGTTCAACGGGTGGCGACCTCAGGCTCCGGCGACAGCGGATGACGAGGCACTCTATCACGGCACTCCGTGCCAGCGGTGTGCGTGACACAAGCTGCGAGCTACGCCGATTCCAGCGAAGGCATGCCGCAGCCGCTGCGGCGGCCGCAGCTGTCGCGACTCGCGTTCGGCGCCGGCCATGTGCCCTCGATAACATGACTCGGACTGTACAAGCGCTTGCTAACACAATCGAGAATCATTATCATTTACGGTTTTGTTACAAATCATTAGAACGCTGCGCGCGCGCCCGCTGCCACCATGCAACCCCTTCCGGTCACCTCTACCCATTCCGCTTTTCGTCCCCGCCCACTATCCCTGCTGATCTGTGCCATCGCCGGTTCGATGCCGGTGCTTGCCGCCGCCCAGGCCCAGGCGCAGTCCGCCTCGGTGGACGGGGGCAGCCTGAATGCCGTGGAAGTCCGCGTCGACCGGATCAAGAGCGACCTGGTGAACCCCATGCGGCAGGTCACGGTGATTGAACGCGAGGAGCTGGACGAGCTGCGCACGGGGTCGACCAACCTTGCCACCATGCTCAGCAAGGTCATCCCCGGCATGGCGGATTCCAGCCGCACGGTGACGGATTTCGGCCAGACCCTGCGCGGCCGCAGCGCGCTGGTGCTGGTCGACGGCATTCCGCTGAATACCAATCGCGACTCGGCGCGCAACCTGGCTACCATCGATCCCAGCAATATCGAGCGCATCGAAGTGTTGCGCGGCAGCAGCGCGCTCTACGGGGCGGGGGCCAGCGGCGGCATCATCTCGATCACCACGCGCCAGGCCGGGGGCCCGCCGAGCGCGGATACCACGGTGACGCTGGGCACGCCGCTGACGCGGCTGAGCAAGGAAGGGCTGAGCGCCAACGTGCAGCAGCATTTCTCCGGCAGCCAGGGGCCGATCGACTATGCCTTCCATCTCGGCGCACAGCGCATCGGCAGCCCTTACGATGCTGAAGGCCACCGCATCGCGCCGGAGCCCAGCCAGGGCGATCTCTTCGATTCCAATGTCTACAACCTGAGCGGCAAGCTGGGCTGGCGCATCGATGGCCAGCAGCGGCTGCAGCTGAGCGTCAGCCGGTACCAGGCCAAGCAGAACACCGACTATGCGTCCGATCCCTCGGTGGCCCGTGCGCCGGCCGGCTCCACGGCCGCGCGCGCGATCCGGGGCCTGCAGCTGGAAGACCAGAACGAGTTGCGCAATACCGTGGTCAACCTGGACTACCAGCACCAGGACCTGTTTGGCAGCACGGTATCGAGCCAGTTCTACTACCGCGACTATTTCACCCGTTTCCCCCCGTTTGATGCGCGCGCGGTCGCCACGCGCGGCGGCAATGTCGACCAGATCAGCCAGAACAGCGATGTGTTCGGCGGCCGCCTGACCATCAGCACGCCGCTGGGCCAGGCCAGGGCCACCAAGCTGCTGTGGGGCGCCGACTACAACCAGGAGCGCAGCGACATGCCGCTGGACCTGTTCGACCCGCGCGCCTACGACAGCAGCGGCGGACTGGTCTTCAACCGCATCGGCACGGCCACCTATATGCCGCCGCTGACCACGCGCAGTGGCGGCATCTTCGGCCAGCTGCAGCACAAGTTCAGCGAGCAGTGGTCGGCCGAGGGGGGCCTGCGCTACGAGCGCGCCAGCGCAAGCTTCGATGACTTCGTGCCGCTGTCGCAATCGCGCGTGAGCAATCCGGCCACGGTCAAGGGCGGCACGGTCAACTATGGCGCCTGGCTGTTCAACCTTGGCGCGGCCTATGCGCCAGTCAAGGGCCAGGAGTTCTACGCTTCGTTCAGCCAGGGCTTCCAGCTGCCGGACATCGGCCTGCAGATCCGCAACGCACGCGCCGGCTTCGATATCCATTCGTCCAGCCTGGACCCGGTCAAGACCAACAACTATGAAGTGGGCTGGCGCGGCGCGCTGGGCAATACGCTGGCCAGCGTGACGCTGTTCTACACCACGTCCAAGCTTGGCGACGTGCAGAGCTTCAACAACGGCCTGATCCTGACCCGCACCGAAGAGCGCATCGCAGGCGTGGAAGCGGCGGCCGACTACCGCTCCGATGACGAGCGCTGGGGCGCGGGCGGCACCATGACGTGGATCAACGGGCGCGAGCGGCCGCAGGGCAGCGCGGGCTTCCAGGACATGACCGGGTACCGCATTCCGCCGCTCAAGCTTACGGCCTACCTGCAGTTCCGGCCCGTCAGCCAGTGGAGCAACCGTGTGCAGCTGAGCTACTACGCCAGCCGCGATTACCGGCTCAATGGCCAGAACAGCTTCGGCCGGCGCGAGGTCAGCAGCTATACCACCGTGGACCTGATCAGCCGGTATGAGCTGACGCGCAAGGATACGATCACGGTGGGTATCGAGAACCTGTTCAACCGCAACTACTATCCGCTGTACAGCCAGCTGCTGCGCAACAGCAACAACACCAGCCGGCTGCCGGCAGCGGGCATCACGCTGACGGCGATGTACCAGCACCGCTGGTAAGCGGTGCGGCGTGGCCGGCGGCTCCTGGCGCCAGCCAGCCCACGGCCTTAGTCGAGCGTGATCTTGCCCGCCTTGACGATCTCGGCATACCGCCTGGTATCGCGCTCGATCAGCTTGCGGAACGCCTCGGGCGTACCGCCCACCGGCACGAAGCCCAGCTCGGTCAGCTTCTTCGCGACGTCCGGGCTGCGCGTGGCCGCGGCGATTTCCCGGGCCATGCGCGCGACGATCGGTTGCGGCGTGCCGGCCGGCGCCAGCAGGCCGGTCCACGAGCTCATGACGAAGCCGGGAAAGCCCGCTTCTTCCATGGTCGGGATATTGGGCTCGCCCGGCCAGCGCTTGGCCGAGGCGACGGCCAGCACGTTGATCTTGCCGGACTTGACGTGCGGCATCGGTACCAGCAGCGGGTCGAACGCCACCGAGACCTCGCCGGACACCAGTGCCGGCAGGATCGGCGCGCTGCCGTTATAGGGCACGTGGGTGAGCCTGAGCCTGGATTCCATCGCCAGGCGCTCGCCGGTCAGGTGCGCGGAACTGCCGACGCCGCTGGAGCCGAAGGTCAGCGTGTCGGGATGCTTCTTGCCGTAGTCGACCAGCTCGGCCACAGTCTTGACCGGAAGCTTCTTGCTGGCGAACAGGAACAGCGGCAGCTCGGCCATTTCCGCCACCGGCACCAGGTCCGCGGGCTTGTAGCTGAGCTTTGAATACAGCGACATGTTGGCGCTGTAGGCGGCCAGCACCGAGACAAAGGTGTAGCCGTCCGGCGCCGAGCGCGCGGCGACGCCGACGCCAAGGGTGCTGTTGGCACCGGGCTTGTTCTCGATGATGATGGGCTGGCCCAGCCGTTGCGAGACCTGCTCGAACACCACGCGCGAGACCGTGTCGGTGGAGCCGCCCGGCGTGTAGGGCACGATCACCTTGATCGGCTTGGCCGGCCATGCATCGGCGGCGAGCGCAGTGGGGATGGTGTGGAGGGTGGCCACGCCGGCAACGGCGATGGCGATGGCGATGGCGATGGAGCGCGCGCTGCGCGCGACGCGATGCTTGATGCTGGACTTCAACTACGTCTCCTTCTTTTGGCATGCCTGGCAATCCCCTGGCGGGGCCTGCGGCCGGAAACCCGGCCGGCCAATTATGCGGGACGCAGTCTGCGCGGTGCCGCGCCCGGTGCGGCTGAATCAACGGTGCGGGCCATCCAATGTGCGATAGCCGAACCAGGCCGGCCGCAACGATTTTCAAAATTCATAGTTGACCGACAGGTCGAACACCGCGTTGGTCCGCTTGCGCGTGATGGGGCTGTCGGCCGCATCGCCTGCCAATTGCGAGACGGCCACGTCCGAGCTGGCAAACCAGTGCTTGGCGAAGTACCACACCGACGTCACGCCGAAGCCGTAAGACTTGATCCCGCCGCGCGCGTGGTACTGCGGCCGGTCGGCGCGCGCCTGCGCGGCGCTGACGCCGTACCAGGCGTTCATGTAGCGCGAGTCGGCCAGCGTGACGGTGGGGCCGGCGAACCAGAAGAATCGTTCCGAGCTGCCGGGCAGCGGCATATAGGCGCCGATGTCGCCGATCCAGCCGTCGCTGCCGCCCAGGCTGCGGCGCGCGTCGACGCGCAGCACCAGCGGGAATTCCTTCGAGACCGCGTATTCGGCGAACAGCTTGCCTTCCGGCGCCGGGTTGATATTGCCCATGCCGTCCAGGTGCGGCGAGTCTTCCTGCCCGCGCCGGCCCAGGTTGTAGGTGAGCGCGATGCCGGCGCGCCAGTTCTTGCCGCGCAGCAGGTTCAAGCCCAGCCCTTCGCCGATCGACGCAAAGGCCAGGTCGCGGTAGCGGATGTCGATACTGGGGCCGCCCACCACGATGTATTCGGACGAGCCGTCGTAGCGCGGCCGCAGCATCGCGGCGGCGCCAAGCCGGACCTGCCAGTCGGGGATGTCGTCCTGGAACAGCTTCTGCAGCGGAATGCCGGCGGAGAACTGCCATTCGGCCAGCGGTGCCGGCGTCTGGGCGCGGGCCTTGCCGGCGCCCAGCAGCGCAACACAAGCCAGCAGCAGGGCGATGCACGAGGCAGTACGCGGTGGAATTTGCTGGGTCACGGCAACCTCCATGGATTGCGGGCGCGCGGCCCGTGGGCGACATCTTTCCACTGGATCGCCGCCCGCGCAACCACTGGCGGCCAGCGTGGCGGACGCCGGCCTCGCCCGATGCTCAGTCGAGCAGCTGGTCCAGCGTGATCGGCAGGTCCCGCACGCGCCGGCCGGTGGCATGGTACACGGCGTTGGCAATGGCCGCGGCCACCCCTACGATGCCGATCTCGCCGATGCCCTTGGTGCCGAGCGCGTTGATATGGGGATCGTCCTCGTCCACCACCGCGATCTCGATGGCGCCGATGTCGGCATTGACTGGCACGTGGTACTCGGCCAGGTTGGCGTTGGCGACGCGCCCGGTGGCCAGGTCCAGTTCGGTCTTCTCGTGCAGCGCCATGCCGATGCCCCAGACAATGCCGCCCATCAGCTGGCTGTGCGCGGTCTTGCGGTTCAGCAGCCGGCCGGCACCGTAGGTGGCGACGACGCGGTGGACGCGGATCTCGCCCAGCTTGGGGTCGACGCGCACTTCGGCAAAGACAGCGCCGAAGGCATGCATGGAATACGCCTGGCGCTCCTTGCCGGGCCTGGTGCTGGCGCGGGCTTCGATCGCATGGCCGCCTGCACGCTGGATGGGTGCGGAGATGGCTTCGCGCTGCGCGGGATCCGATCGCCGTTGCAGCCAGCCATCGACGATCTCGACGTCCTCTACCGGCGCGCCGGCCAGCGGTGAAGCCGTATCGGCCACGGCCTGGCGGATCAGTCGCAACCGTGCCGCCGCGGCCGCCTGCTGCACCGCGGGCGCGACGCTGGCCACCGACTGCGAGCCGCCCGATACCGGGGCCTCGGGGAAGGCCGTGTCGCCCAGTTCAAAGCGCACGCGCGCCGGCGGCAGGCCCAGTGCCTCGGCGGCGACCTGCGTCATGACGGTGTACGTGCCGGTGCCCAGGTCTTGCGACCCCGAGCGCACCAGCGCCGTGCCGTCGGGCAGCAGCCGCACGGTCGCGCTTGCGGGCGAGCGGTAGGTGGGGTAGGTCGCGGTCGCCATGCCCATCCCCACCAGCTTGCCATCGGCATGCATCGAGCGTGGGGCGGGGTCGCGGCGCGCCCAGCCGAAGCGTTCGGCGGCGTCGCGATAGCACTCGCGCAGCGACTTGCTCGAGAACGGCAGTTGCTTGTCGGGATCGACGTCGGCGTGGTTGCGCAGGCGCAGCGCGACCGGGTCGAGGCCCAGTCGCTCCGCCAGTTCGTCGAGCGCGCATTCCAGCGCGAAGCTGCCGGGCGCTTCGCCGGGCGCACGCATGAAGGTGGGCGTGCCGATGTCCAGCTCCACCAGCCGGTGACGGGTCTGCACGTTGGGGCAGGCGTAGAGGCGGCGCGTGAGCAGCGCGGCGGATTCGAGCCATTCCTCGATCCTGGACGTGCACGTGGTTACATCATGGCGAAGCGCATGCAGTTCGCCGTCCGGTGCCGCGGCGGCGATGACATGCTGCTCGGTCAGGGGGCGCCCGCCCACCGGGCCGAACATCTGGGTCCGTTCCACCACCAGCCTGACCGGCCGGCTGAGCTGGCGCGCCGCCATCGCCGCCAGCACCACGTGCGACCACACCGAGCCCTTGCAGCCGAACCCGCCGCCCACGTACGGACAGATCACGCGCACCTTGTCCGCGGCCAGGCCAAACGCGGCGGCGACGGCCTTGCGCACGCCGGTGACGTATTGCGTCGCGTCGTACAGGGTGAGCTGGTCGCCGTCCCAGGCGGCGAGGGTGGCATGCGGCTCCATCGGGTTGTGGCTTTCCATCGGCGTGGTGTAGACCGCGTCGATCACGGCGGCGGCGCCGCGCAGGCCGGCGTCAGGATCGCCGCGGCGGCTGTCGGCGTCATCGTCAGGCTTGCGTGTCCGTGCGCGGGCCCGCGCAAAGTCCAGCACGGCATCGGCAGGGCGGTATCGGACCGGCAGGCAGCGGGCGGCGTCGCGGGCCTGCTCCAGCGTATCGGCCACCACTACGGCGATGGGCTGGTTGTTGTAGTGGATCGCGGTGTCCTGCAGCAGGCTCATGACATGGCCGGCCGTGGGGATGTCCGCGGCCGCCTTGCCGCCCCTGGGCAGGTGCGGGGCATTGAACGGGGTCAGCACGAGCCGCACGCCCGGCATGCGCTCGCACGCGGCGGTGTCGATGGCGACGACCTCGCCGCGCGCAATGGTGCTGGTCACCATGATTGCGTGGACCAGTCCCGGCAGCGTGTGGTCGGCCGTGTAGCGGGCGCGGCCGGTAACCTTCGCGATGCCGTCGACGCGGTCGAGCGGGGTGCCGGTCGCGCTCATGCCTGGGCTCCTGTCTGGCGGCTGGCCACTTGCAGCGCCAGCGCGACGGCACGCTGCGCCAGGCCGATCTTGAAGGCGTTGTGGGCATACGGCTGTGCGCCGTCGAGCAGCAGCCGCGCCGCGTCGGCCGCGCTGTGCGCGCTCAGCGGACGGCCGGCCAGTGCCCGCTCGGCGGCGGGCACGCGCCATGGCTTGTGCGCCACGCCGCCCAGCGCCAGCCGGGCGCTGCGCACGCGGTTGCCGTCGAGTTCAAGCGCCGCCGCGACCGAGACCAGGGCGAAGGCGAAGCTGGAGCGGTCGCGCACCTTCAGGTAGTGCGCGTGGGCGGCGTAGGGCGAGGGGGGCAGGTCGATGGCGACGATCAGCTCCCCGGGCGCGAGCATGGTGTCGCATTGCGGGGTATCGCCTGGCAGGCGGTGGAAGTCGCCGATCGGGATACGGCGCTCGCCGGCGGTGGTCCGCACCACGATCACGGCCTCGAGCGCGGCCAGCGCCACGCACATGTCGGACGGATGCACGGCGATGCAGTGCTCGCTTGCACCCAGGATGGCATGGATGCGGTTGATGCCGTCGCGCGCGCCGCAGCCCGAGCCGGGCTTGCGCTTGTTGCAGGCCGGAAAGCCCAGGTCGTAAAAATAATGGCAGCGGGTGCGCTGCAGCAGGTTGCCCCCCACCGTGGCCATATTGCGCAACTGCCCCGAGGCACCCGACAGCAGCGCCTGCGCCAGCAACGGATAGCGCTCGCGCACCCGCGCATGGTTGGCCGCATCTGTGTTGCTGACCATCGCGCCCAGGCGCAGGCCGCCATCGGGCAGCGCCGTGACCTCGGCCAGCGGCAGCCGGCTGACGTCGACCAGCAGCCGCGGCGTCTCCACGCCGGCCTTGACCAGGTCGAGCAGGTTGGTGCCGCCCGCCACATAGCGGGCTCCTGGCTGGCTCCCCAGGCGCAGGGCCTCGTCGACCGACCCGGGCCGTGCATAAGCGAAAGGGTTCATGCCCGGCCTCAGGTGCCGCCGCCCGTGCCGCAGGCTGAGCGGACCGCGGCAACGATATTGGGGTAAGCACCGCAGCGGCACAGGTTGCCGCTCATGCGCTCGCGGATCTCGTCGTCGCCAAGTGGCAGCGTCACCGGGCCCAGCGGCCGCACCGCGCTGGCATGGCCCGCCCGGGCCTCGGCCAGCATGCCCACCGCCGAGCAGATCTGGCCCGGGGTGCAGAAGCCGCATTGCAGCGCGTCGTGGGTGACGAAGGCCTGCTGCATCGGGTGCAGCGTGTCGCCGCTGGCCAGGCCCTCGATGGTGGTGATCTGGCGGCCTTCCTGCATCACCGCGAGCGTGAGGCAGGCGTTGATGCGGCGGCCGTCGACCAGCACCGTGCAGGCGCCGCACTGGCCGCGGTCGCAACCCTTCTTGGCGCCGGTCAACTGGAGGATTTCACGCAGCGCGTCAAGCAGCGTGCAGCGCGGCTCGAGTTGCAGCGTGCACGGTTTGCCATTGACGTGAAGCGTCACCGCGCGCGTGGCAGCGCCTGGCGGCGCGGCGGTGCTGCAATGGGCCGGAACGTTGTCTTCGGACATGGGCGAGCCTTCTGTCGGCGTCCCGGCGGTCATCAGGTGCGCCGGGAATACCGGAGGGCTGCAAGTTCAGTGCCGGGCATCGCGCCGGCCATGGCGCAGCGCGCAGCCCGGTAAGGCGGTGCGGCAAGCGTCAAAAACGGCACGCGGTACTTGTAGAAATTACGCTGACCCGAACCCATGCGCCACAAACAAAAACGGCGCCCGAAAGCGCCGTCATGAGGCTGTGCCGGTCCCGTTCAGCCCTTCAGCACGCTGCCGATGGCGTTGGCCACGATGCCGACATTGCGCTCGTTCAGCCCGGCCACGCACATGCGGCCCGAGCGCAGCAGGTACACGCCGTGCTGCTCGCGCAGGCGCTCGGCCTGATCGGCGGTCAGGCCGGTGTAGGTGAACATGCCGCGCTGGGTCAGGTAGCGCGACAGCGCTTCGCCGCTGACATGCTCGCGCAGGTGGTGGTGGATGGCCTCGCGCATGCGCGCGATGCGGCCGCACATCTCGGCCAGTTCCTGTTCCCACAGCTGGCGCAGCTCGGGCGTGGTCAGCACTTTCGAGACCACGCGCGCGCCGTGCGTGGGCGGGTTGCTGTAGTTGGCGCGCACCGCGCCGGTCAGCTGGCCCAGCACGTTCGATGCCTCGGCCGCGGTGTTGCAGAACACGCTCAGGCCGCCGCAGCGCTCGCCGTACAGCGAGAAGTTCTTCGAGAACGAATTGGCCACCAGGCAGGGCACGTCCTGCGCCACCAGTTCGCGGATGGCGAAAGCGTCGTCTTCCAGGCCGGCGCCAAAGCCCTGGTAGGCCATGTCGACGAACGGCAGCAGGCGGTTGGCCTTGAGCAGCGCGATCAGCTCGCGCCATTGGTTCTGGTTCAGGTCCACGCCGGTCGGGTTGTGGCAGCAGGCGTGCAGCAGCACGATGCTGCCGGCCGGGATCGCGCGCAGCGCGTCCATCATGGCGTCGAACTTCAGGCCGCCGGTGGCGTCGTCGTAGTACGGATAGGTATTGACGGTAAAGCCGGCGCGCTCGAACACCACGCGGTGGTTTTCCCAGCTGGGGTCGCTGATCCACACCTGCGCCTGCGGATAGTAGCGCTTGAGGAAGTCGGCGCCCACGCGCAGCGCGCCCGAGCCGCCCAGTGTCTGCAGCGTGGCGATGCGGCCAGCGGCGCGCGCCGGCGAGTCCTCGCCGAACACCAGCGCCTGCACCGCGTTGCGGTAGGCCGCCAGGCCCGACATCGGCAGGTAGGGGCGCGGACCCATGTCGGCCAGCAGCGCGGCCTCGGCCTGCGCCACGGCCTGCATCACCGGCAGGCGGCCGTCGTCGTCAAAGTAGATGCCGATGCTCAGGTTGACCTTGTCGGTGCGCGGGTCACGCTGGAAGTCCTCGTTGAGCGAGAGGATCGGATCGCCGGGAAAGGCCTCGATGTGTGCGAACATGGGATGCGATGGAGTTGGGTCGGGGGCGGCTGCTGCGGCGCATGGCGCCGCGCAGCCTGGATTTTAACCGGCGGCGCCCTCAAGCCGGCGGGCGCCGCCTGGCCGGGTCAGCGCAGCTGCTGCGCGGCCACGCCGGCTTGCAGCGCGGCGCCGGCCTTCTTCTGGCGCACCAGGTAGCTCACGCCGAGCACCGCCAGCCACACCGGGATCAGGTACACCGAGATGCGCAGGCCTTCGGTCAGGTACATCACCACCAGGATGCCGGCCAGGAACACCAGGCACAGGTAGTTGGTGAGCGGATAGCCCCAGCTCTGGAACGCCGTGGCCTGGCCGGCCTTGCGCTTGTCGGCGCGGAACTTCAGGTGGATCAGGCTGATCATGGCCCAGTTGATGATCAGCGCCGATACCACCAGCCCCATCAGCAGCTCGAAGGCCTTGCCCGGCATAAAGTAGTTGATCACCACGCAAGCCGCGGTGGCCACCGCCGAGAAGGCCAGCGCCGTCAGCGGGATGCCGCGCTGGTTGACCTTCAGCAGCGCCTTGGGCGCATTGCCCTGCCTGGCCAGGCCGTACAGCATGCGGCTGTTGCAATACACGCCGCTGTTGTAGACCGACAGCGCCGCGGTCAGCACCACCACGTTCAGCACATTGGCCACCCAGTTGCTGTTCAGCGCGTGGAAGATGAGCACGAACGGGCTGCCGCCGGTGACCACGTTCTCCCACGGGTACAGCGACAGCAGCACAGCCAGCGCGCCCACGTAGAAGATCAGGATGCGGTAGATCACCTGGTTGGTGGCCTTGGGGATGGTCTTCTCGGGCGAGTCCGCCTCGGCCGCGGTGATGCCCACCAGCTCCAGGCCGCCGAACGAGAACATGATCACCGCCATCGCCATCACCAGGCCGCCCATGCCGTTGGGGAAGAAGCCGCCGTGCTGCCACAGGTTGGCCACGCTGGCCTGCGGGCCGGCATTGCCGGACAGCAGCAGGTAGCCGCCAAAGCCGATCATGCCGATGATCGCCGCGACCTTGATGATCGAGAACCAGAATTCCATCTCGCCGAAGGACTTGACGCTGGCCAGGTTGATCGCATTGATGATGACGAAGAACGCCAGCGCCGAGACCCAGGTGGGAATCTCGGGCCACCAGTACTGCACGTAGATGCCGACGGCGGAAAGCTCCGCCATGCTCACCAGGATGTACAGCACCCAGTAGTTCCACCCCGAAAGGAAGCCGGCGAAGTGGCCGCAGTACTTGTCGGCAAAGTAGCTGAACGAGCCGGCGACGGGCTCGTCCACCACCATCTCGCCGAGCTGGCGCATGATGAAGAACGCCACGATGCCGGCGATCGCATAGCCCAGCAGGACCGAAGGCCCCGCCATCTTGATGGTCTGGGCGATGCCCAGGAAAAGTCCGGTGCCGATGGCGCCGCCCAGGGCGATCAGCTGGATGTGCCGGTTCTTCAGCCCGCGCTTGAGCGTGCCGTCATTGTTGCTGGAATGCATGCAGTGTTTCCTCTACCCATTCTCATGGAATGCGGGCCCGCGTCTCTGGCTGTTGTTGAGTCGGACGCTTGGGCCTGGGGGTCGTCGCCCCGCGCGCGGCAGGGTGTCTGCCGCGCGGGGCGTGCGCGTTGCCGGACCGGCGCGCCGACGAAGGCGGCCGGTCAGGGAAAGCCGATGCCGGTCAGGCCTCGACCTTGAGCGTGCCGCGTTCGATCTGGTCGCGTTCCAGCGACTCGAACAGTGCCTTGAAGTTGCCTTCGCCGAAGCCTTCGTCGCCCTGGCGCTGGATGAACTCGAAGAACACCGGGCCGAGCGCGGTCTTGGAGAAGATCTGCAGCAGCAGACGGGGCTTGCCGCCTTCCGTGGTGCCGTCCAGCAGGATGCCGCGCGACTTCAGTTGCTCGACGGGCTGGCCGTGGCCGGGCAGGCGGGTGTCGAGCGCCTCGTAGTAATAGTCGTTCGGCGCGGTCATCAGCGGCACGCCGGCCAGTTGCAGGCGGTCGATGACTTCGATCAGGTTGTCGGTCAGGAAGGCGATGTGCTGGATGCCCTCGCCGTTAAAGGCCATCAGGAATTCTTCGATCTGGCCGGCGCCCTTGGACGATTCCTCGTTCAGCGGAATGCGGATTTTACCATCCGGCGCGGTCATGGCCTTGGAGGCCAGGCCGGTGTACTCGCCCTGGATGTCGAAGTAGCGGATTTCGCGGAAGTTGAAGAGCTTTTCGTAGAAATTGGCCCAGTAAGCCATGCGGCCACGGTAGACGTTGTGGGTCAGGTGGTCGATCAGCTTGAGGCCGTGGCCGACCGGGTGGCGGTCGACGCCCTCGATGAACTCGAAGTCGATGTCATAGATCGACTTGCCTTCCTCGAAGCGATCGATCAGGTACAGCGGGGCGCCGCCGATGCCCTTGATCGCCGGCAGGCGCAGCTCCATCGGGCCCGTCGGAATCTCGACCGGCTGCGCGCCCAGCGCCAGCGCGCGGGCATAGGCCTTGTGGGAATCCTTGACGCGGAAAGCCATGCCGCAGGCGCTCGGGCCGTGCTCCGCGGCAAAGTAGGCGGCGTGGCTGTGCGGCTCGCGGTTGACGATGAAGTTGACTTCGCCCTGGCGGTACAGCAGCACATCCTTGGAGCGGTGCTTCGCCACCAGGGTGAAGCCCATCTGCTCGAACAGGGGCTCGAGCACATTGGGCGTGGGCGAGGCGAATTCCACGAATTCGAAGCCCATCAGCTGCATCGGATTGTCAAACAGGTCGGCCATGGCTTTCTCGGTAAGAACGTAGGGGCGGGAAATAATATTGTGGCTTCAGCACTTGCTTGCGCAGTCGCGCCGGGGCCAGCCGGCGCGGCACCAGACCCTTGGCTGCAGGGGTTTGCGGTGCGCTTGCTTGGGATGCAGTGTATATTCGGGGCGGCAAAATTGGATTTCGTAAAACAGGCAGGGAAACCCTAGATTATGAAATCTGATTTCCTGAATACGTGAGATGAGGAAACCGAAGTGCAATCAATCGAGCTGGACCGCACCGATCGCCGCTTGCTCGGGGTGCTGCAGGAGAACGGGCGGGCATCCAACCTGGAACTGGCCGAGGCCATCGCGCTGTCGCCGGCGCAGACATTGCGGCGCCATCGCCGGCTGGAAGAGGCCGGGCTGGTCAAGCGCTACGAGGCGCGCCTGGACGCCGCGGCGCTGGGCTTCGGCGTGGTGGCCTTCATCCATGTGACGATGGAGCGGGGGCATATCCGCGACTTGTCCAATTTCAAGCGGCTGGTGGCGGAATTGGCGCAGATCCAGGAGTGCTTCTCGGTGACGGGCGATATCGACTACGTGCTGAAGGTGGTTGCCCGCGACCTGAAATCGCTGTCGGATTTCCTGCTGGATACGCTGATGCGGATCCCCGGCGTCAGCGGCGTGAAGTCGAGCGTGTGCCTGGACGAGATCAAGTGCACCAGCGCGGTGCCGATGGAACCCTGAAGCGGGCGAGTCAGTCCTCGGGCGGCTCGATGCGGTCGCACTGCACATTCATTGCGCGACAGATCGCGCACCACGATGCGTGCGCGCCGGGGGCGGCGTGGCAGCCGGTACTGTCGCCGCCAACCGTGCCGGGGGACTCCGCCATGTCTTGCCCGCGAGCGTGGCCGCGCGGTTCGGGGGCTTGTACTCCGGACGGCTGATGCCTGCCGGCGCAAGCCTGTGACACGGCGGCGTCGAGGGCCTGCAGACCGACCGGCTTGACCACCACGGCATTCATGCCGGCGGCCATGGCCGCGACGTGGTCGCCGGCTACGGCACTGGCGGTGCAGCCGATGATGGGCACGCGGCGATGGGCATCGCGGCGCGCCCGCACCGCACGCGTAAAGGCAAGGCCGTCCATCACCGGCATGGCGCAGTCGCAAACGATCACGTCGAAGCTGGCACGGTCCAGCTCGGCCAGGCCTTCGCGCCCATCGCACGCGGTGGTCACACGGTGGCCCAGGTGTTCCAGCTGGCGATGCAGCAGCAGGCGGTTGGGCGCGTGGTCGTCGATCACCAGGATGCTGGCCGCGCGCCGCGGGCAACCGGACATGGGGGGCGGCGGCGCCGGTTCGGCTGGCTGCGCCGCGCTGGCGATCGCCAGCGGCAGCGACACCACCACGCGCGTGCCGCGGCCTGGCTGGCTGGTCAGGGTGATACGGCCGCCCATGGCCTTGGCCAGGCGCCGGCAGATGGCCAGGCCCAGCCCGGTGCCGCCAGCATGGCTGCGCGCGCATCCGTGCACCTGCTCGAACGGCTGGAACAGCCGGGCCTGGGCCTCGAACGGAATGCCGATGCCGGTGTCGGAAACGGTCAGTATCACGTCCTGGATGCCATCGCCGGTCGACTGCGCGTCCAGCCGGACGTGGACCGTGCCGCTGTCGGTAAAGCGCACGGCATTGGACACCAGGTTGGCCAGGATCTGCCGGAACCGCAGCGCATCGACCTGATGCAGCGGCGCCAGCGCGGCGCTGACGCCACTGGTCAGGGGCAGGCCTTTCTGCGCGGCGCCGGGGCCGAAGATCAGCAGGGTATCGTCGACCAGGCCTGGCAGCGACGTCGGTGCCGGGTGGATGCGGAACTTGCCCGCTTCCAGCTTGGACAGGTCGAGGATGTCGTCGATCAGCGCCAGCAGCCCCACGGCCGACTTGTGCGCGGTCAGCAGTTGCAGCCGTTGCTCGTCCGGCAGCAGGCTCTGCGCCAGCGTCAGCTCGAGCATGCCGGTGATGGCATTCATGGGCGTGCGGATCTCATGGCTGACCGACGCCAGGAAGGCCGACTTGGCGCGGTTGGCGGCTTCGGCCTCGGTCTTGGCCTGCGCCAGTTCGGCCAGCATCTCGTGCCGTTCGGTCAGGTCGACGCAGCCGCCGGCCAGCCCCTTGACGGTGCCGTCGGCACCGCGCAGCGGGGTCAGCCAGTTCAGCACATGCAGCGTGCGGTCGCCCAGGCGCAGGCACCGGTCCGCGTGCAGCGGCGCGCCGTCCGCGATGACCTGGCGGTAGTCGCGAGCCAGTTCGGCCATGTCGGTGGCAAGCGGGTGTGCCGACAGCACGGCGTCCAGCGGCTGTCCCAGCAGGCTGCCACGCGTGGCGCCCAGCAGTTCTTCATAACTGCGGTTGCAGGCGACGAGCCGCAACGCCGCATCGCGCAGGTAGACCGGCTGCGGAATGCCGTCGAGCAGCGCGGTCTGGATGGCGACACAGTCTTGCAGGGCAGTCTCGGCGGCGCGGCGCCGCCGCACCTCGCGGTACAGCGCAATGATCCAGGCCAGCAAGCAGGGCGTGACAGCACAGAGTACGACGGTGCACCAGCCCAGCAGGTGCGCATGGGTATCGGGTGCCGGCGCCTGGGCGGACGCTGGCACGGTTGCAGCCAGCGCAGCAGTGACGGCGCCATGCGACAGGCCGATGGCGAGTGCCATGGCACCGGCACGCCGCCGCGCACGCGCGCTCGGGCGAACCCATGCCAGGCGGCCGGCGGGTTGGGTGGGACCGACAGCGCGAAGCGGACGTGTCGGCGCGGGTGGCTGAACAGAAGCGGGCGGGCGGAACGGCAAGCGGGTTGGCGAGGTCAGTAAGGTGTCTTCACTCTAGGGGTGCCGACCCGCCATCTCATTAGGATGAATCTGAAATTGATACTGAAATTTCGAAATCGGGGACGCTTCGCTGCCTGTCGCGTCACATATCGAACACAATCTGAGCCCACCTTGCCGGGCTTGTCGATGCATGCCGGCGGCCGTGCAAATCAGCACGTTTGCCGTGCATCACATGGAACGGCGCTCCCGCATCGACCGGCGCGGCCTTTCGGAAGAAACCACCCGTGCCTCGGAAATTTCTGGTTTCTTGGGACGCAAATGCTTAGCACAATGATGTGCCGCGGTCGCGCGGAAGACGCGATGTTTGCAACGGAGTACAAGCTTGACCACCATCCTGATCGTCGATGACCACCCGCCCGTGCGCGCCGTGCTCAAGACGCACTTTTCCCAGGTACTGGGCATCACCCACGTACTGGAGGCCGACAATGGCCAGGCAGCCATCGAGATCGTGCGTCAATACCTGCCCGACGTGGTCATCCTGGATCTGGATATTCCCAAGATCAACGGGCTAGACGTGATTCCGCGCCTCAAGGCCAGCCATCCCGCGGTGCGCATCCTGGTGATCTCTGGCCAGGACCAGAACGCCTTCGCGCCGCGCGCGCGCCATGCCGGCGCCCATGGCTTCGTCAGCAAGACGCAGGAACTGGCCGAGATCGTGCGGTGCACGGAATCGGTGCTGGCGGGCTACACCGTGATGCCGGAGATCGATCACGGCAAGTCCGGGCTGGCTGACGAAGCCGAGCGACTCGCTTCGCTGTCGGACAAGGAACTGGTGGTCATGCAGATGCTGGCCAAAGGCATGTCGAACAAGGAAATCGGCCAGGTACTGTTTATTTCCAACAAGACCGTAAGCACGCACAAGACCCGGGTCATGGAGAAACTGGGGGCAAAATCGATTGTCGATGTCATCGATTTTGCGCGGCGCCACCATATTGCGGTGGGATAGCATGGACGACGCCCAAGCGCAATCCCGCCCGATGGCCGTGTTGCTGGCACCGGAGTCTGACCCGGCTTGGCAGGCGGACGCCGCGCGGATCCTGCGTGACCTCGGCTTTGTGGTGCAGTCCGTTGTCGGCGCGCCCGGGGCCGATATGACCGCCATGGCCGACCTGGTGCTGGCGAGTGCCGCCGCGGGCGTCCCTTCGTCCGTGATGCACGCATGGCGTGCCCGCGGCGCGGTCTGCGCGCTGGTGTTGACGCCGGGCGCGCCGCCAGCGGCGGGCGCAGGCCCCGAGGTGGCCGGCTTGCGTGCGCCGGTCACTGAAGCCGCGTTGCTCGCCATGCTGGCCGGCCAGCACTACGTGGCGCTGTCCGCGCGCGAGGCCGAGGGTATCGGCCGGGCCATTGCCGCGCAAACCTTCGGCAATCCGGCCTTTGCCGACGAACTGTTGCAGGCGCTAGTGACCTCGACCCGCGACGACTTGGCGCAGCTGCGCCAGGCCGGCCCCGACCTGGAGCGGCTCCGGGCCGTCGCGCACCGGCTCAAGGCTTCGGCCCACTATGTCGGTTGCCATGTGCTGCGGCTGATGGCACAGCGGCTGGAGCATGCCGCCCGCGATGGCGATGCGGCCGTGGCCGCGTCGCTGGCGACGATCGTTGCGCCAACGGTGGCACGGCTATTGAGCCTGCTGGCCGGCCTGTCTTGCGCAAACCCTGCCGAAAGCTCCCCGGAAAATAAATACAGCGGGAATACACCGAATTGGCGCCATGGCGGTGCTTGATTATTCTGGTGCAATTGGCGAAATATGGCGCGCATTATTGATTATCAGGAATAAAGCTCGCCGACTTATCTCTTTCGGGACTGGGTAAATGCCCGGATGCAGCCAGGCCTTTGCTGGCACTGGCTTCGGGCATTCGCGGGAGGAGGGCAAGGATGGCCCATATCATGGCGTCAATGCCGGATTCGGCGTTCTATTTCCACCTGGCCGCGGTGGCGCTATTGCTGCTGGGGTTGGCTGCGTTCCGCGCGGTGGCCTATGTCATGGCGTCGCCGCATGGGCGTCCTGAGCGCGCCCGGCGCATGCTGCTGGTCAGTACCGGGCGCGTGCTGGCGGTTGGCGCCATCTGGACCGCCATCGTCTACGGCCATGGGGTCACCGAGCGGGCCGGCGCGCATAACTGCCGCCGGGTTGCGGCGATCGATGCCGCCGCCCGGTACGCCGCCGAATACTGCTACCTGGGCGGCGAGCGGATACTGCTGCGGATCTACGGCGTCGAACGTGATCGGGTGCTGGCCCATCGCACCTTCACCAGTGCGGGGCCGGTGCGGCTCAGCTGGGACGGACAGGCCGTAGTGTTCGACCCGGCCGCGCCAGGCCGCAAGGGCCGGCTGGCATTGCCGCCCGCCTTGCACGAGCGGCTGCTGGCGCGGCTGCCTTGAGGGTGTGGTGAGGGTGTGGTGAGGGTGTGGTGAGGGTGCGGTGAGGGTGCGGTGAGGGTGCGGTGAGGGTGCGGTGGGCGCGCGGCTAGCGGACGGTCTGGCGCGGCTGCGCCAGCATGCGCGCCAGCAGCATGTCCAGGCCGTCGGGACGCGGCAGTTGCGCGATCAGCCAGCGCACGGCCTCGGACAGCTGCTGCGCATCGTAGTCCGGCGCGAAGCTGTGCAAGGTCGCGCCATGCAAGAAGCAGCGCAGCGCCAGCCATTCCGGCTGGGGCGCTGCGTCCGGTGGCTGGCCGAACAGACGCTGCGGCACCGCCGCCAGCGGCGCCTGCACGGCGCGGGCGAGGCGGACGTCGCCGCGCGTGGCCATCCACACCTCCAGGATCGCCAGCGAGGCATGCCGCTGCGGCCGGCTTGCCAGCACATGCAGCATCAGGTGCAGGCGAAGTGACGGGCTCAGCGGCCCGAGCGCGGCCAGGCGGGCAGTTTCGCGCTCCAGCAGCGAATCCAGCATGGCCGGCAGCAGGTCGTAGCGTCCTTCCGGAAAGTGGTGGCGCAGCGAGCCGCGGCTGGTGCCTGCCAGTTCGCACACGCGCGCTTCAGAAAAGGCGGCGTAGCCTTGATCGATGAGCAGGGTTGCGGCGGCGTCGATCAGTGACTGGCGGGTGCTTGCGCTACGTTCGGCTTGGCTGGGCATGGGCCGGATTGTAGCAATCGCGCCGGGGCCGCTTGCGGTTCCCCGCGCGATGCAGCGCTTCCATCCGGCGAGGTGGGCCGGTGCGGTGCGCCCGCGGCAGGCTGGCGCAGCTTTCAGTGGGGCGCTGCCGCAGGAATGTCGGTACTGCAGCTCGGCGCCGTCTCGTCATGCGAATGCGGGGCGAGGGCGCCGGGGATGCGTGGCGTGTCGAGGCCCTTGCCGCGCAGCCACTCGGCCGTCGTGAATGCGGCGCGGTCGATCAGCTCGCCACAGCGGGAGTAGTCGTAGGGCGAAATGTCGAGCGGACACAGCGGCGGCACCACGCTGATCTGGGCCTGGTTGGCGAAGTGCTGCAGGTCGTGCACCAGCTGGCGCGCCACCAGCAGCGAGAGCGCGTTGAATGCATGCTCCAGCGCGCCGCGCGGCGGGCGGCGCTCGGCACAGGTAAAGCCAGCAGGCAGCACGATCACGCGCGTGGCGCCCAGGCCGATGGCGGTGGACACCGGCGTATTGTTGGCCACGCCGCCGTCGATCAGGGTACGGCCTTCGAACTGCACCGGCGGGAACACGCCGGGAATGGCGGCGCTAGCCAGCACGGCGTCGACGATGCTGCCTCTGGACAGCACCACCTCGTCGCCGCTCTGCATGTCAGTGGCTACCACGTGCAGCGGCAGCTCGGCCGCCTCCAGCCGGCGCGGCCCGAAATGCCGGGACAGTAGGCTGCGCAGGCCGGTCGCCTCGACCAGATGGCCGCGGCTGCCCCCGAACATGTTCCAGACACTGCGCCAGCTCCACGGCAGGATGTCGGTGCGCCGGATCGCACGCCACAGTGCCTCGAGGCGCTCCGCGCCGGCGAGGCCCGGATTGCAGGCAAAGTAGGCGCCGTTGATCGCCCCGGCCGATGCGCCAATCACGATATCGGGCATCACGCCCCAGGCCGCCAGTTCTCGCAGCATCCCGACCTGGATCGCTCCCAGGCTGCCACCCCCTGCGAATACGAAGGCTGTCTTGTCCATGGCTGCGGCGTTCTCCTTGTCTTGTCGGCGGTCCTGTGCAAAAGCATAGGCGACGTCCTGGCCATCCGGCAGGGGCCAGCGTGCCGCTGAAGCCAGTCTTGACTTCGGTGCTATAACGCAATTAACCGCCATGAATTGACCCCACCCGACCAGT
Source organism: Cupriavidus taiwanensis LMG 19424 (assembly GCF_000069785.1). Lineage (NCBI taxonomy): Bacteria > Pseudomonadati > Pseudomonadota > Betaproteobacteria > Burkholderiales > Burkholderiaceae > Cupriavidus > Cupriavidus taiwanensis. The sequence goes on from NC_010530.1 coordinate 978,324, forward strand.
CTGGGCCAGCAACGGTGGGGCCAGGCCTGGAAGGGCGGTAGCCGAGGAATCAGCCGAGGAATCAGCCGAGGAATCAGCCGAGGAATCAGCCGAGGAATCAGCCGAGGAATCAGCCGAGGAACTCGTCCGCGGAGATGCCAAGCTGCGCGGCCATGTGTTCGACCAGGCCTTGCAACCTTGCCACTTTCTCCGCCAGGGCCTGCTGCTCGGTACGCAGCTGTTCCAGTTCGGCCGACGGGGCGGCGTCGCCATCGGTGTTGCGGGCGCTCTCTTCGGCGGCCACGGCGGCGCCGGCCTCACCGCTCAGCAGATGCATCCAGCGGTTTTCGCGCGCGCCGGGCGCGCGCGGCAGGCGCACCACGCGCGGTGGTGTCTGGCTGGCCAGTTCATCCAGGAAAGCCTCGACCGACGAGATGTCGGCAAAGCTGTGCAGGCGCGCGGTATTCAGCCGCAGCTCGGCGGCGGTTTGCGGGCCGCGCAGCAGCAGCAGCGCGAGCAGGGCCACGGACTGGCTGGGAATGCCCAGCGCCCGCTGCATGTTGTGCTCGAAGCGTGGCACGCGGCTACTGCTGCCTTCAAAGACCAGGCTCAGGCTCTTGAGGCCATCGATGGCCTCCAGGATCTCGGCCTCGCTGACATTCATCACCGGCGCGCGCGCGGTCTTCTGGTTGCAGCCGGAAGCCAGCGCGTTGAGCGACAGGGGGTAGGTATCGGGTACGGTGTGCTGTTTTTCGACCAGGACGCCAAGGACGCGGCCTTCGACAGGCGTAAGCGGGCGCAGTGCCGGGCGCGCGGGACGGTCGCCGGGCTGGGTCGGATCGGATTCAGGGGTGGATGGCATCAAGGCTTGTGTTGTCTGACAGTGGCGGCGGCACAGGCTTGCCTGAGCGCCGAGGCGAACATTCAATCCCAAGCCGGCGCAATACGCAACTGCCGGGGCCGGCGGCCTCGCATTCCGCGCCGCGGCGTCTACTATCCATAGGTCGCGCCGCGGCAGCCGGGATACGGGCAATCCGGCGGGTACCGATGTCATCAGGGGAGCAGCATGGCGAACTTGCAGGCGCAGCCAGAGGCGGCCGAGGCGGAGCCGGGCGCAGAGGCCGGTGGCGGCCTGGAAGCGCCGTATTCCACGCTGGAATCGCGCTGGCACCAGATGTTCCCGCAACTGACCGCCGACGAGATGGCGCGCGTGCGCCGCTTCGGCACGCCGCAGAGCTGGCGCGCCGGCGAGAAGCTGTTCGCCATCGGCCAGTCCGGGCGGGGCATGTACCTGGTTACCAGCGGCCGCGTGCGCATAATGCGGCGCGACGGCCTGGGCCGCGAACACCAGATCACCGAGCAGGGGCCCGGACACTTCCTGGCCGAAGTGGGTACCCTCGCTGGCCGCCCGGCGCTGGTTGACGGCGTCGCCGTCACCGAGACCCACGGCTACGTGATCATGCCGGACCGGCTGCGCGCGCTGCTGGTGGCCGAGGCCGAACTGGGCGAGCGCATCATGCGTGCGCTGATCCTGCGCCGCGTGGGGCTGATCGAATTCGGCAGCGGCCCGGTGCTGGTGGGCCACGGCACCGAGCCGCAACTGCTGGCGCTGCAGGCCTTCCTGCGGCGCAACGGTTACCCGCATACCGTCATCGACATCGATGCGGACCGCGACTGCTCCTTGCTGCTCGACTACGCCAACGCCCCCGCCAGCGACTTTCCGCTGGTGATCTGCGCCGATGGCCGCGTGCTGCGCGCCCCGGACGAGGGGCAACTGGCGTCGTGCCTTGGCCTGCTGCCGGAGTTCGATCCCCACCACGTCTATGACGTAGTGGTGGTCGGGGCCGGGCCGGCCGGGCTGGCGACGGCAGTCTATGCCGCATCCGAAGGTCTGTCGGTGGCGGTGATCGATTGCCGCTCGCCGGGCGGGCAGGCGGGCGCGAGCGCGCGCATCGAAAACTATCTGGGCTTTCCGACCGGCATCTCCGGACAGGCGCTGGCCGGGCGCGCCTTCGTGCAGGCGCTCAAGTTCGGCGCCCACATCGCGATTCCGCTGGAGGTGAAGGCCTTGCACTGCGGTGCCGACCCGATCCAGCTGGAGCTCGCGGACGGCCGCATGGTCCCGACCCATACCGTGGTGATTGCCACCGGCGCACAGTACCGCCGGCCCGGCATCGCCGAACTCGAGCATTTCGAAGGCCGCGGGGTCTACTACTGGGCCTCGCCGGTGGAGGCCAAGCTGTGCAAGAACGAGCCGGCGATGCTGGTGGGCGGCGGCAATTCGGCCGGACAGGCGGCGGTCTTCCTGGCCTCGCATGCGGCGCACGTGCATATGCTGGTGCGCGGCCCGGGCCTGGCTGCCACCATGTCGCGCTACCTGATCGACCGCATCGCGTCGCTCCCCAACATCACGCTGCACACCCACGCGCAGGTCAGCGCGCTGGACGGGGACGGCTGGCTCAGCGCGGTGCACTACGATTGCCGCGCAGAGCATCCCGAGCCGGTCACCATGGCAGTACGGCACCTGTTCCTGTTCATCGGCGCCGATCCCAATGCGGCGTGGCTGCGCACCTGCCATGTCGAGGTCGATGACAAGGGCTTCGTGCGCACCGGTGGCGGCGCGCTGGGCTGCGCGTCGGCGGTGCCGTATCCGCTGCAGACCAGTGTGCCGGGGGTGTTTGCCATCGGCGACGTGCGGGCAGGATCGACCAAGCGCGTCGCCGCCGCGGTCGGCGAAGGCGCGGCGGTGGTGGCGCAGATCCACGATTACCTGGCACGGATCCAGGCGCCTGTCTCGCACTGAGCGGCGGTCGGCTTCAGCCCTGCGCCTCGCGCTCCAGCAACTCGCGCTTGCGCGCCACGCCCCAGCGATAGCCCGACAGGTTGCCGTCGCTGCGGACCACGCGATGGCAGGGAATCGCCACGGCCAGGTGGTTGGCCGCGCAGGCCTGCGCCACCGCGCGCACCGCGCGGGGCGCGCCGATGCGGGCGGCAATCTCGGCGTAGCTGGCGGTGCTGCCGGCGGGAATCTCCCGCAGGGCTTGCCATACCCGCTGCTGGAACGCGGTGCCGCGCACATCCAGAGGCAGCGCCAGGCCGATCGAAGGCGCTTCGATCAGGCCCACCACCTGGGCCACGAGCTGCTCGAACTGCGCGTCGCCGCCGATCAGGTTGGCGCGCGGGAACTGGTCTTGCAGGTCTTGCAGCAGCGCTTGGGGATCGTCGCCCAGCAGGATCGCGCAGACGCCGCGCGCGCTTTGCGCCACCAGGATCGCACCCAGCGAGCATTGGCCGATGGCAAAGCGGATATCCATGTCGGCGCCTCCCGCGCGGTAGCGCGACGGGGTCATGCCGAGCACGGCGTCCGAGGTCTCGTAGAAGCGGCTGTTGGAGCCGAACCCCGCATCGTAGATGGCTTCGGTCACGGTGTCGCTGATGCCCAGTTGCCCGCGCAGTTTCCTGGCCCGATGCGCGGCGGCGTACGCGCGCGGGGTCAGGCCAGTAGCGGTCTTGAACAGGCGGTGGAAGTGATAGGGGCTGACGCCCGCGGCCCTGGCCAGCTCCGGTAGCGTCGGCACGGCGTCGGCGGCCTCGATGCGGCGACAGGCCTCGGCCACCATGGCCGCGTGCCGGGTCGCCAGCGCGGGCCCCGTGGCCCGGCGGCTGGGACGGTAGCCGGCGGCTTCGGCCGCGGCGGCGTTGTCGAAGAATTCGACATTGGCCGGATGCGGCAGGCGCGACGGGCTGCTCGGCAGGCAATACACGCCGGTGGTCCTCACCGCATAGACGAAGTCGCGGTCGGCGCCGGGGTCGCGCGCCAGCACGCGTGCCCAGCGCGGATCCTGTTCGGCCAGGGTGGCTTCGGACGGTTGGGCGGGACGGCGGATGGATCGGCTCATGGCATGCCTCACGCAGCGTCGTGGAAGATGATGCCGAGCGTGTAGCGCTGCCCGGCATGCAGCCGGCTGACGCCATGCCGCAGGTTGACGCGATAGCAGCCGCGGCTGCCCTGCGCCGGCCGCTGGCTGACCGCGAACACCACGGCATCGCCCTGGCGCAGCGTCACCACCTCCGCGCGCGACTGCATGCGCGGGCGCTGCTCGGTCAGCACGAACTCGCCGCCGGTGAAGTCGCGGCCGGGTTCGGACAGCAGGATTGCCACCTGGAGCGGAAACACGTGTTCGCCGTACAGGTCCTGGTGCAGGCAGTTGTAGTCGCCCGGGCCGTAGCGCAGCAGCAAGGGCGTCGGCCGCGACTGCCCGGCCTGGTGGCAGCGCGCGAGGAAGTCCCGGTGCGCGGCGGGGTAGCGGACGTCGATACCCATGGCGGCATTCCAGCGGTTGGCCACCGGCACCAGGTGCGGGTAGAGCGCCGTGCGCAGAGCGGCGACCAGGCCGGGCAGGGGATAGCGGAAGTACTTGTATTCGCCCTGGCCGAAGCCGTGCCGGCGCATTTCGATGCGGGCGCGGTACAGCGCCTCGTTGCCATAGCCGGCCGCCAGCGCATCGCATTCGTCGGCGGACAGCAGGCCGGGGATGGCGGCGCAGCCGAAGTCATCGAGCTCGCTTGCGACCGCCGCCCAGTCGATGCCATCGACCCGGGTCGCCACGCCTGCCCCATGCCCACGCGCGACAGCCGCGCCATGTCCCCGCGGAAGCGGCCGGCGGGGCCCGGCGACTGCCATTTCCCGCTGCTGAATCTGGCTGGTGCCCACTGTGAATCTCCTGTCCTGTGCTTGCATGGTGCCAACTTTAGGCCGGGCCCGTGCGCGGCACACTCCGGGTCTTGCTTTTGAATTCTGCCCGACATGCTGCCTTGACAAGACAGATCTGTCTACCAATAATGAGACAGACCTGTATCACCTCGCCTTTTTTCTTTTATCAAGGAGCTTCCATGTCCACACCCATTGAAACCCGTCCGCCGCTGCCACCGTTCACCCGCGAAACCGCCATCGCAAAGGTCCGCGCCGCCGAGGATGGCTGGAACAGCCGCGATCCACAGCGCGTGGCGCTGGCCTATACCGTCGACAGCGCCTGGCGCAACCGCGCCGAGTTCGTCAACGGTCGCGCCGATATCGTCGCCTTCCTGCAGCGCAAATGGCAGAAGGAACTGGATTACCGGCTGATCAAGGAGTTATGGGTACACGACGGGAACCGCATCGCCGTGCGCTTTGCCTACGAATGGCACGACGATTCCGGCAACTGGTACCGGTCATACGGCAATGAGAACTGGGAATTCGATGACGCGGGCTTCATGCGCAAGCGCTTTGCGTGCATCAACGATGCGCCGATCCGGGCAGAGGACCGCAAATTCCACTGGCCGCTGGGCCGGCGCCCGGACGGGCATCCGGGCTTGAGCGAGCTGGGGTTGTAAAGGGTCTTCCCTCTGTCCCGCGCGCGGGACAGAGGCAAAAACAAAGGGCCGGCTTACTGCATCTTGTCCAGGTTGCCGATCCGCACCAGCATCTCGGTGAACATTTGCATGTCGAGATTGAGGTCGGCCACTTCCTTGTACTCGCGCGCATTGTGCGCGGTGTACTTCTTGCCCGGCATGGCCGGCCCGAAGTTGATCGCGTTGGGCATCAGCTTGGCGGTGGTGCTGCCCGCGGTGGAGACCGGCTTGGCTTCCAGCCCCGTGGTATCGCCGAAGATGTTCAGCAGCGTGGACAGCCATGCGCCCTTCGGATCGCGCGCCATCCAGTTGCCCTGGTCGTACTTGATCTCGACCGGCCCATGGGTGGCGGCCCAGCCGAAAATGCGCTTGGTGATCTTGCCGCCCAGTTCGTCTGGCGTGCGCCCGCGCGGCATGCGCACGTTGGTGACCACATCGACGTACTCGCCGCGCTCGCGCACCAGCGTGGGCGACATGGTCAACGGGCCCATGAACGGATCGCGGTAGGCCACGTCCATGCGGTTGCCCAGGTAGTCCAGGCCATACAGGTCGTTCAGGTAGCGGACCGCATTCAGGTAGTGGTTCTCGGCAAAGCGCACGCCGCTGGCCTGCAGGAACAGCGCCAGCCGAGGCAGCGGGTTGACGCCTTCTTCCGGCCGCGAGCCATGCGCGGAGGCGCCGGTGACCTTGACTTCGACATCGTTGCCCGCACGCTTGACGTCAATCGAGAACTTGCCGCGCGGCGCGTGGCGGCGCACGAAATCCGCCCGGGCCTGTTCCAGCGCGGCGGCCACCGCGGCAGGATCGCCGCCGGCAATGCGCGCGGTGGCGGTCTCGGGGATGGCGTTGGCCGACGCCGCGCCGCGCATCGCGACAATGGCGGGACCCTTGCCGTCGGCCTGGCTGGGCGCGTGTTTGTCGTCGGCCGCCTTGATGCCGAACGAGACCGTCAGCGTGCCCGACCCTTTTTCGGCCACCACGGCCGGATACTTGCTGTCGAGCACCACGTTGTACTCGGGCAGCGTGGTGTGCTGGCGGTAGTACTTCATGCCGTCGCCACCGGTTTCCTCGGTGGTCTCGATCATCAGACGGATGCTGCGCTCCAGCGGCACGCCGCTTTCCTTGACGGTCTTCATCGCGTACAGCACCGCGGCGATCGAGCCCTTGTCGTCGATGGTGCCGCGCCCGTAGAGCAGGTCGCCGATGCGCGTCATGCGGAACGGGTCAAGCCGGGTGCCGTCGTCCAGCACCCATTCCTCGGCCACCGCCGGCACCACGTCGGCGTGGGTCAGGATGCCGAAGGTATCCTTGCCGCCGCCGGGCAAGGTGACCTCGAACACCCGGTTGTCGACATTGCGATAGGCCAGCCCGAACTCGCGCGCCATGCCTTCGACCAGCTTGCCGAACTCGACGATGGCGGGGTTTTCGTGCTGGGCGATCTTTTCCTCGCGCACCGTCCGCAGCGCCACCATCCTGCCGAGCACATCGATGGCCGCGGCTTCGTTGTGCAGCCGGTTGTAAACCCCGAGCAGCCGCGCCACATTGACCAGGTTGTCGCCAGACAGCGGCGCCTTCGCCTGCCATGCCGCCACCGCCGGGGCGACCACGGGTTCGGCCTTGGCCGCCGCCGCCATGAAGGCCGGCAAGTCAGACTGGGCCGCCCTGGCGGCGGCCGAACTGCTGCCGGTAAGCGCTTCCAGCGCCGGCTTTTTCAGCGTCTGGGCGTGCGCGGGAACGGCAAGCGCGAGCGATAGCGCAAGCATGGATACCCACCGAAGGCGGTACGGCAGGCGGGAAGGTCGGGTCATTGCGGGCGAACGTGAGTCTGGGCGATGCCGCATGATAGGGCACTCCCCGAGGTTTTCCCCGAAAAAATATGCTTTTTCGTCCGCGCGGGCGGACGGTGTCCTTGTCTATAGGCACTGCCTATGCCGCTGTCATAGTCTCAGGCAATCGTCGTATTTAAAACGATGAATTGTACAAATCACTTCCCCGTCGACAGAATGGGGCCTTCGCTGCAACCCGCAGCCGAACCAACTGATCCAGAACCAGGAGTGAACAGATGCTGCAATCCCGCGAAGGCCAACGCGTTCCCAATGTCGCTTTCCGTATCCGCGAAGACAACGAGTGGAAGACCGTCACCACCGCCGAACTGTTCGACGGCAAGACCGTCGTCGTGTTCTCGCTGCCCGGCGCGTTCACGCCAACCTGCTCCTCGACCCACCTGCCACGCTACAACGAACTGGCGCCGGTCTTCGCCCGGCATGGCGTCGACGACATCCTGTGCGTGTCGGTGAACGACACCTTCGTCATGAATGAATGGGCCAAGGACCAGGAGTCCGGGAACATCACCATGATTCCCGATGGCAACGGGGAGTTCACCGAAGGCATGGGCATGCTGGTGGACAAGGCCGACCTGGGCTTCGGCAAGCGCAGCTGGCGCTATGCGATGCTGGTCAAGGACGGCGTGGTGCAAAAGATGTTCATCGAGCCGGAAGAGCCGGGCGACCCGTTCAAGGTGTCCGATGCCGACACCATGCTGGCCTACATCGCCCCCGGCGCGCGCAAGCCTGACCAGGTGGTGGTGTTCTCCAAGGTCGGTTGCTCGTTCTGCGCCAAGGCGAAGCAGCTGCTGGACGACAACGGCTTCGACTACGTCGACGTGCCGCTCGACAACAAGGTGCGCGGCAAGGTGCTGGGCGCCGTGTCCGGTGAAATGACCGCGCCGCAGGTCTTCATCAACGGCAAGCTGATCGGCGGCGCCGAAGCGCTGCAGCAATACCTGGCCGCCTGAGCCGCAATCAGCCGTATCCGCGGATTGCCCCGAACCACGGGGCCGGCAGTCGCCGGACCCGATGGCGCCGCCTTGCCCGCGAATCCGCACCGGGCGGCGCCATCCAGCCCGCTGATTGACCCAGCCTGACGCTTCAGAACACAAAGGAACCACCGCCATGACCACCATCCAGACCGACGTCGCCGTGATCGGCGCAGGCACCGCCGGCCTTGCCGCCTACCGCGCCGCGATTGCGGCGGGCAAGCGTGCCGTGATCATCGAAGGCGGCCCCTACGGCACCACCTGTGCCCGCGTGGGCTGCATGCCCTCCAAGCTGCTGATCGCCGCGGCCGAGGCCGCGCATGAACTGCGCCACACCGCGCCGTTCGGCGTGCATGTCGACGGCCATATCCGCATCGACGGCCGCGAGGTGATGGCGCGCGTGCGCAGCGAGCGCGACCGCTTTGTCGGTTTTGTGGTGCGCGGCGTGGAGAACATCGCGCCGGCCGACCGCATTCGCGGCTATGCCCGCTTTATCGACACCACCACGCTGGACGTGGACGGGCACACCACCGTGCGCGCCAGCCGCGTGGTCATCGCTACCGGTTCCACGCCCGTGCTGCCGGCGCCGTTCCAGGTGTTCGGCGACCGCCTGATCGTCAACGACGATGTGTTCTCGTGGCAGGACCTGCCCGGCAGCGTGGTGGTGTTCGGCCCCGGCGTGATCGGGCTGGAGCTGGGCCAGGCACTGTCGCGGCTGGGGGTGCGGGTGCGCGTGTTCGGCGTCAGCGGTTCGCTCGGGCCGCTGACCGACCCGGTGGTCCGCGCCGAGGCGGCCCGCACCTTCAACCAGGAGTTCTATCTCGATCCCGACGCCAGGATCACCGACATGGGCCGCGACGGCGACCAGGTCGTGGTGACCTATCTCGACCGCGAAGGCCGCAGCGTGACCGAGCGCTTCGACTACGCGCTGGCAGCTACCGGCCGCGCGCCCAATGTGCGCGGCCTGGGCCTGGAGAACACCGGCCTGGCGCTGGATGCGCGCGGCGTGCCGCTGTTCGACGCGAACACGCTGCAGTGTGGCAATGCGCCGGTCTTTATCGCCGGCGATGCCAACAACATCCTGCCGCTGCTGCACGAGGCCGCCGACGAAGGCAAGGCCGCCGGCGAGAACGCCGCCAACTATCCGCAGGTGCAGCCGCTGGCGCGCCGCGCGCCGATCGCGGTGGTGTTCACGGACCCGCAGATCGCGATGGTCGGCCAGCGCTACGCCGAGCTGGCAGCGCGCGGGGAGGACAGCTTCGTCACCGGCGAGGTCAGCTTCGAAGACCAGGGCCGCAGCCGCGTCATGCTGAAGAACCGGGGGCTGATGCACGTCTATGCCGACAAGGCCACGGGCCGCTTCCTGGGCGCCGAATGGACCGGCCCGCGCGCCGAGAATATTGCCCACCTGCTGGCGTGGTCGTACCAGCAGGGCCTGACCATCGCGCAGATGCTGACGATGCCGTTCTACCACCCGGTGGTGGAAGAGGGCCTGCGCACGGCGCTGCGCGATGCCGCCGCCAAACTGGAAGGCTGACCGCGCGGCGATTGCTAGACAGGTCTGTCTGTCATAGTATCGAGGCACAGGTGCGGGGCGGCGCTTGGCGCTGCCCCGGTGAAGTCCTGTTTTCGCTACCCCGCTTGCACCACATGGCCACTCCTTCCGCCCGCGACCGCATCCTCGACACCGCCGCCCGCCTGTTCTACCAGGAGGGCTATCGCGCCACCGGCATCGACCGGATCATTGCCGAATCCGGCGTGGCCAAGATGTCGCTCTACCGGCATTTCGCCTCCAAGAACGCGTTGATCGCGGCGTTCCTGGCGCGCCGGCATGACGAATGGATGGCGTGGTTCCGCCAGGACGTGGAAGCCCGCCTGGCCGCGCGGCCCCGCCTGGACGTGATCGCCGACACCCTGGCCGACTGGTTCGCCCGCGACTTCCGCGGCTGCGCCTTCATCAACGTCGTGGCCGAGGCGGGCGGCGACGCCGAAGCGCAGCAGCAAGCCGCGGCCCACAAGGCCGACCTGGAGGGCTTCGTCGCCGACATCGCGGCACGCCTGGGGCTGCGCGAACCACAGGCGGTGGCGGCGGAGGCGATGCTGTGCATCGAGGGCATGATCGTGCGCTACCAGATGCAGCCGGACCGCGCGGTGATCGAGGCGGGCAGGCGGTTGCTTGGCCGTTTGCAGGGCGAATAGTCGCAAAGAGGGCAGAAAATTCCGCACGGAGGCGTGGACTTTGTCTGCTTCTTGACACATTCAGGCTACAATTCTGATGTAATCACGAATCATTCCTATTCGTAATCAGAATTTTCCACTTGTGATGCCGCTTCGGCGGCAGCTCCACCTTCAGATCCCTGAGTGATGTCTCTGCACCCGAATCGTCGGGCAAAGCTGCGCTTTGCCCGCTCCGCGCCTGTCACCCCATACCGTCTTTCCCTGACCACCCTCGTGCTGAGCCTGCAGGCCGGCGGCGTGTTTGCGCAGTCCGGCGATAGCCCTGCGCCTGCCGCGCCGGCGGCCGCCGCCGCGGCGGAATTGCCGGCGGTCACGGTGCGCGCCAGCAGCGATGATGAGACCGCCACCGGTCCGGTCCATGGCTTTGTGGCGAAGCGCAGCGCCACTGCCACCAAGACCGACACGCCGGTGATGGAGACGCCCCAGTCGATCACCGTCATCACGCGCGACCGCATGGAGGCGCAGGGCGCGCAGACCGTGCAGCAGGCCATCGGCTATAGCGCCGGGGTCTACGCCGGTCCCTTCGGCAATGACGCGCGCGGTGACTGGGGCCGGTTCCGCGGCACTGAGTTCACGCAGTATCGCGATGGCTTGCTGAACCAGGTCGGCTTCTACAACAACGTGCGTCCCGATGTTTACGCACTCGAGCGCATCGATGTGCTGCGCGGGCCGTCGTCGATGCTGTTCGGGCAGGGCGCGGTCGGCGGCATCCTGAACCTGGTCAGCAAGCGTCCGCAAGCGGAAGCGGCGCGCGAGATCGGGGTGCAGTTCGGCAACTACAACCGCAAGCAGGTGCAGGCCGACCTGACCGGTCCGCTCGATGCGGACGGCAAGTGGCTGTACCGCCTGGTGGCGCTGGCGCGCGACAGCGACACGCAGGTGGACTACGTGCAGGACAACCGCTACCTTCTCGCGCCCTCGCTGACATGGCGGCCGACCCAGGACACCTCGCTGACGCTGCTGGCCAACTTCCAGCGCGACGTGAGCGGGACTTCGGTCGGTTTCTTCCCGTGGCGCGGCACGCTGTACCCGAACCCGGGCGGGCAGATTCCCGACCACCTGTTCATCAGCGAACCCGGCTTTGACCGCTACACCGCCGAGCAGCAGTCGGTCGGCTACGAATTCCAGCACAAGTTCAACGACACCGTGACGGTGCGGCAGAACCTGCGTTATTCGCACAGTTCGGTGGACTACCGCAGCATCTACGCGCGATTCAACGATGCCAATCGCGGCTGGGTGCCAGGCAGCAACACGCTGATGAACCGCACCGTCTACGTGAATCAGCCCACGCTGAATTCATTCGCGGTCGACACGCAGGCGCAGACCAACTTCCGCACCGGCCCGGTCCAGCACACGCTGCTGACGGGCGTTGACTACCAGCATGCTGAAATCACCGGGACCACCGGCGTGGGCGGCTCCGCCGCGCCGCTCGATGTGTTCAACCCGGTCTACGGCAATTTCACGCCGCCCGGCACGCGCTCACTGAACCCTGCCACGCAAGCGCAAACCGGCCTGTACGTGCAGGACCAGCTGGCCTGGAACAAGTGGCTGCTGATGCTGGGGTTGCGCTATGACTGGTCGCGCGCCGCGCAGGACAACACGCCGTCGGCCAGCCGCGACGACAGCGAGCTGACCAAGCGTGCCGGCCTGATGTACCGCTCCGATATCGGCCTGAACCCGTATGTCAGCTACTCCGAGTCGTTCCAGGGGCTGGCCGGCTTCAACAAGGCCAACCAGGCCTTCAAGCCGCTGCGCGGCTCGCAGTGGGAGGCGGGCATCAAGTACCAGCCGCCGGGCAAGAACGCCACGCTGACCATCGCGGCATTCGACATGCGCGAGAAGAACCGCAAGACCGCCGGCGTGGTCAACGGCATTCCGGATTCGGTGCAGGTGGGCGAAGCGCGCACGCGCGGCATCGAGGTGGAGGCACTGGCTTCGCTGACGAACCGGCTGGACCTGATCGCGACCTACACCTACCTGGATGCGCGCGTGATCGACGGCACCCCGGCCGAGGTCGGCAAGAAGCTGGCCAGCACGCCGTCGAACATGGCGTCGCTGTGGGCCAACTATCGCTTCAAGCTGTTCGGGATCCCGGGCTTCGTGGCGGGCGGCGGCTTGCGCTACGTCGGGCCCAGCTATGACGGCAACGACCAGAACCGGGTCGGCGGCGTGACGCTGTACGACGCGATGATCGCCTATGACCACGGCCCGCTACGGGTCGCGCTGAATGCCAACAACCTGTTCGACAAGCAGTTCCTGACCACCTGCCTGGCGCGCGGTGACTGCTACTTCGGCGCGCGCCGCACGGTGGTGGGCACCGTCACCTATCGCTTCTGAGCGGGGCCGGCGCGGACGGCCTAATCGGAGTCGGGAATGGGCGCTCCCTGCGCTTTGGGCGCGGGCTCGGCCCGCAGTGCGTCCGCCGGCAACAGCGAGAGGAAGGTGCGCGCGATCTCGGGATCCCGGCAGGTGAGCCAGTCGTCCCATTGCGAGCGCGGCACGATCACCACCGAGCGTTTCTCGTCGCCCGGCTTGTGGAAGCGCTGCATCAGCGGATGCTGTGCCGAATTGACGGTCAGCATGGTGAAGGACAGCGCCTGGTCCGGCCAGCCGCGCCACAGTCCCGCAATGCCGAAGGCCGGCTCGCCGGGCAGCCAGACGCGCCAGCGCACCGGCTTGCCCGACGCGCCGGCCGGCGCCGCACCGTTCGTGCCTGGGTCGGGATACGCAAACTCATAGAACGCCGTGGCCGGTATCAGGCAGAGCTGGCCCTGGCGCCAGTAGCGCGCAAAGGCGGGGCGCTCGCCCACGGTTTCGCTGCGGGCATTGGTGCTGTCGTAGCGCCGCGCGCCTGGCGGAATGCGCGAGCGCGGCACCATGCCGAACGAGGCCAGGTCGGCGCTGCGCACACCGTCGTCGCCGGCGCGCACGATCGGCGCGGCATAGTCGGGGTAGGTCTCGGCCTTGTACACGCCCGCCGGCGGCTCCACGCCGAAGATTTCGCGCAGGATGCGGCGCTGGACCGGGGCATAGTTGGTGCACATGCGCTGTCTCCCGAGGGTGATGCCCGTATCGTGTGGGGCCGGCGGCGCTGCGTCAAGAACGCTTCGGCACGGCTGCCGGATTGGCAGAGGTGGCAAAAACCGTCAGCCGCGCTGGCGGAATCGGTTATTGCCGGACCGGCGCGGCGTGGCGCACACTCCTGCGGCAGCCGTGGCGCGGCACCGCGCACCGGCCACCGACTACCAGGCATAAGCCGGATTCAGGAGACACGATGCGCGACTACGCCCAAGCTTTCGACGGATTTTCCCATGACGACGCCGTGGCACGGCAACTGCGCGGCAGCCTGGCGGCGATGAACGCCTGCGTCGAATGCTGCGACCGCCACGCGCAGCCTGGCCGGATTGCGCTGAACTGGGAAGGGCGCGATGGCGATGCGCGCAGCTGGACCTTTGCCGAGCTGCAGGCCCTGTCGGCGCAGTTCGCCGGCTTCCTGAAGGCGCAGGGCGTGCAGCCGGGCGACCGCGTCGCGGGCCTGTTGCCGCGCAACGCGGAACTGCTGGTGACGATCCTGGGCACCTGGCGCGCCGGTGCCGTGTACCAGCCGCTCTTTACCGCCTTCGGCCCCAAGGCTATCGAGCACCGGCTCAACGCGTCGGGCGCGAAGGTGGTGGTGACCGATACCGCCAACCGGCCCAAGCTGGATGAGGTGGCCGGCTGTCCTGCCATCGTCACGGTGAGCGGCACCCAGGGGAGCGCTGCGCAACCCGCCTTGGCGGCGGGCGACTTCAGCTTCTGGGCCGAGCTGGCGCGCCAGCCGGCGTCGTTCGAACCCGTGATGCGGCGCGGCGACGATCCCTTCCTGATGATGTTCACCTCTGGCACCACCGGCCCGGCCAAGCCGCTGCTGGTGCCGCTCAAGGCCATTGTGGCGTTTGCGGGCTATATGCGCGACGCGGTCGACCTGCGCGACGACGATGCCTTCTGGAACCTGGCCGACCCGGGTTGGGCCTACGGCCTGTACTACGCCGTCACCGGCCCGCTGTCGCTGGGCCATGCCACCACGTTCTACGACGGCCCCTTCAGCGTCGACAGCACCTGCCGCGTGATCCGCAAATACGGCATCACCAACCTGGCCGGCTCGCCCACGGCCTACCGGTTGCTGATCGCGGCGGGCGAGGCCGTGTCAGGCCCGCTGCGCGGGCAGCTGCGTGCCGTCAGCAGCGCCGGCGAGCCGCTGAACCCCGAAGTGATCCGCTGGTTTGCCAGCGAGCTTGGCGTGACCATCCACGACCACTATGGCCAGACCGAACTGGGCATGGTGCTGTGCAACCACCACGCGCTGGCCCATCCGGTGCGCATGGGCGCGGCCGGCTTTGCCAGCCCGGGGCACCGCGTGGTGGTGGTCGACGACACGCTGCGTGAACTGCCGCCCGGGCAGCCGGGCACGCTGGCACTGGACCTGAAGCGCTCGCCGATGTGCTGGTTCGGCGGCTATCACGGCACGCCCACCAGCGCCGTCGCCGGCGACTATTACCTGACCGGCGATTCCGCCGAGCTGAACGACGACGGCAGCATCAGCTTTATCGGCCGCGCCGACGACGTGATTACCACCTCCGGCTACCGGGTGGGGCCGTTCGATGTGGAAAGCGCGCTGATCGAACACCCGGCCGTGGTCGAGGCCGCGGTGATTGGCAAGCCCGACCCGGAACGCACCGAGCTGATCAAGGCCTTCGTGGTGCTGGACCGGCACCAGCAGGGCTCGCCCGAGCTGGCCGAGACGCTGCGCCTGCACGTGCGCAAGCGCCTGGCTGCCCATGCCTACCCGCGCGAAATCGAATTCGTGGCCGAATTGCCCAAGACCCCCAGCGGCAAGGTCCAGCGCTTTATCCTGCGCAACCAGGAAGTCGCCCGCGTGCGCCAGGCGGCGGGCGCCTGAGCGCCGCCCGCTTGGCCGGAGGCCCGTGGGCCCGCCCCGGACCGCTTCCTATAATGAGGAAGCGGTTGCCGGGGCCCCGGGGGTGAAGGACGCCCGCGGCGCCGCTCCCGGCGCGCCTGCAGGCAGGGGCGCGCATCCTCCATCTCCAGACCAACCGGCGAGGCGACAACATGCAGAGTAGCGAAGCGGTGCTGACGCAGGCGCGCGCAGCCCTGGCCCATGTGCCGTATCAGGGCCATGTCCTCCATCCGACCATCCAGTTGCGGCTCTCCGACGGAGCGCTGATCCTTGAAGGCGAGGTGGCCGATATCGTCGACAAGACCCGGGCCGCGGCGACACTGCGGCGCGTGGACGGCGTGACCAGCGTGATCGACCACCTGCGCGTGGCGAACGGGGGCGCGCCGGTCGGCGACGGCGAGCTGCGCGACGCCGTGTGCGAGCGCCTGCTCAATGCCGTCGAATTCCACAATTGCAAGATTTGCGCGCGCGTCAAGGGCAAGCCGGAAGCCATGCGCGAACCGGTGAGCGAACGCAACGGCTGGATCGAGGTCGCGGTGCAGGACGGCGTGGTGACGCTGTGGGGGCAGGTGATCAGCCTGTCGCACATGCGCCTGGCCGGCGTGCTGGCGTGGTGGTCGGGCGGCTGCCGCTGCGTGGTCAACGAACTGGTCGTGGCGCCAGCGGAGGCCGACCGCGACGATGAAATCACCGAGGCGTTGATGCTGGTGCTGGAGACCGATCCCTTCGTCGACGCCAGCCAGGTCAGCGCGCATACCCAGGACCGCGTGGTCACGTTGGAGGGCTGCGTCAGCAACGAGCGCACGCGCCGCCAGGCCGAGCGCGATGCCTGGTACGTGCAGGGCGTGGAGGACGTGGTCAACCACATCTCCCTGCGCCCCTGAACGGGGGCAAGCGAGTGGTTATCGCTGCTCGCCGCGCTGCGCGGCGCGCCTTGCAGCGGTATCTTCCATGCGCCAGTAGCGCCGCCGCGCCCGCAGCGCAAAGCGGGCGCGGTAGTCCGACATCGACATGCCCGTGGCACGCTGGAACAGCCGGCGGAACGCGGCGGCGTCGCTGTAGCCGCACGCCTCGGCGATGGCATGGGTGCCGTGCAGCGTGACTTCCAGCAGCATGCGGGCACGCTCCACGCGCAGCGTATGCAGGTAGTCCAGCGGCGTCATGCCGGTAACCTGGCGGAAATGACGCAGCAGCGTGCGTTCGCTGACCGCCGCCGCCTGCGCCACCGCGGCCAGCCGGTAGGGCTCGGATACGTGGTCACGCAGCCACTGGATGGCGCGGTAGACCGGGCTGTCGGCGGTGCGGCCGAGCCAGCGTTGCGACACCAGCGCCGGCACGCTGCGCTGGCGCTCGGGCTGGAACAGCATCAGCCGCGACGCCGCCTGCGCCAGGTCAGGGTCGTGCAGGTGGCCCAGCACGCGCAGCATGAATTCCACCTGCAGGGCGGGCGCCACGCACGAAAACACGTGGCCGTGCACGCTCATGGCCGCGTCGCTGGTCAGATCGCAATGCGGGTACTGGCGCGCCATCCAGCTCTGGTACATCCACGGCGCCCCCACGCTGGCGCCATCGAGCAGGCCCAGCTGCAGCGGCAGCACCATCCCCGACGCACACGCGGCGATCCAGCCGCCGGCGCGCGCATGGCGCTCCACCAGGCGCAGCGCCGCGGTGTCGCGCAGCGCCAGCTCGCCCAGCTGCGGCGCGTTGCTGGCCAGCAGCGCGGGAATGACCAGCAGCGTGCGGCTGCCCCGCGTTCGCGCGCGGCGCGTCGACGACGCCAGCCCGGGCAGCGCCGTGGCCAGCGTGCGGCCGTTGGCGCGGCACAGCTGCCAGCTCAGCGTCGGCGCGGCGCCGGGGCGCTGCAGGCTGGCCACGCCGGCCACCGTGCGCAGCACATCGAGCGTGGTGAACAGGCTGCCGGGCATGGCTTGCGGCAGCCACAGCAGGCGTACGTGCAGCGGAACGTTCTGTGACGACGGCGCGATGGAAACGGTGGGGGCTGGCATGCCTTGAAGCTGTTCGAGTCGTTGGAGAAGGCGGGCCGCGGAGCGCCGTGGCGGGATCGGCATCCGGATTGGCGATATTGAACCTCCCCATAGTGGATGGCAAGGACTAGCATCGTGCCGTTGTGCCGTGGCAAACGGCTTTGCCCGCGGCGCCGCCAACAAGACCAGACCGAGGAGATTCCATGCCGTTTTTCGTTCGCCACGTTGCCATCGCCGCCGCCCTGACGCTTGCCGGGGCCGGTACGCTGGCCAGCGCCGCGCAGCCAGATGCCGCGCTGCTGTCGGCCGCGCAGGCCGCCCAGCCCAAGGTCGTGCAGTCGCTCAAGGAGATGGTGTCGATCGAATCCGGCAGCGCCAATGCCAGGGGGCTGGCGCAGATGGCCAGCTATACCGAGAAGCGGCTGCAGGCGCTGGGCGCGAAGGTCGAGCGCCTGCCCGTGACCAAGGGCCCGGGCACCATGGTCAAGGCCACCTTCACCGGCACCGGCAAGCGCCGCGTCATGCTGATTGCCCACCTGGACACGGTGTACCCCGAGAACACGCTGGCCACGCAGCCGATCCGCGAGGAAGGCAACCGGCTCTATGGCCCGGGCATCGCCGACGACAAGGGCGGCATCGCCGTTATCCTGCATTCGCTCGAGATCCTGAAGCAGCAGGGCTGGCGCGACTACGCACAGATCACGGTGTTGTTCAACCCGGACGAAGAGGTCGGCTCGGTGGGTTCGGCCGAGACCATCGCCACGCTGGCCGCGCAGCATGACGTGGTGCTGTCGTGCGAGCCCACCGCGGCCAAGGACGTGGTCAAGGCCGAGGCGCTGCTGCTGGGTGCCTCGGGCACCGCCACCGCCACCATGCAGGTCCAGGGCCGCGCGTCCCACGCCGGCGCCGCGCCGGAGCGCGGCCGCAATGCGCTGCTCGAACTTGCCCACCAGCTGCAGCAGACCCGCGATGCCGCCACCCTGGTGCCGGGCTCGCAGCTGAACTGGACCCAGGCCCAGGCCGGCACGGTGCGCAACCAGATCCCGGAAAGCGCCGTGGCCTACGGCGACGTGCGCACCACGGCCGCGGGTGCCGCCGAGAAGCTTAAGGTGGCGCTGCAGGACAAGGTCAAGTCCAGCCAGCTGGTGCCCGACACCCACACCACGGTGACGATGGAAGAGGGCCGGCCGCCGTTCGTGGCCGACGCGCGCGGCCGCGCGCTGGCCAGGCGCGCGCAGGAAATCTACGCCGAGCTGGACGGCCGCACGCTGGCGCTGGCCGAAGGCACCGGCGGCGCCACCGACGCCAGCTTTGCCGCCCGCTCGGGCAAGCCCGCGGTGGTGGAAAGCTTCGGCCTGGCGGGCTTCGGCTATCACGCGCGCGACGAATACATCGAACTGGATTCGATCGTGCCGCGCCTGTACCTGATGACGCGGATCCTGCAGGATATTGGCCGCAACTGAGCCGTCGCAACCGGGCCCGCCCCGGACTTTCCCCCATCCCGGCAAAGGCCAGCCACAGGCCTGCTACAGTGTCATGGCCGCCTGTCGGGCGGCCATGACAAAAGAGCTTCCGGGGAGACAGCAGATGAATCGCAAAGGCCTGGTCGACGCCGCCATGGCGCTGGAAGACCTGGCGGCCGGCAACACGCCCGCGCCCTCGCAGGTGGAGGCGGGCGCCGCCGCGCTGGAAAAACTCCATGCCGATTTCCCGGCCTGGCGCGACGTCGGCGATGCGCTGTTCGGCCTGAAGGCGCTGGCCGGCGGCAGCGGCATGGCACTCGACGCCAAGGGGCGCCAGCGCGCCGGCCGGCTGGCCGACGTGGTGCGCAGCCTGATCGACCAGATCTGAGCGGCCGCGCGCCTACAGCATCGACTCGATCGGCAGGATCGACAGGAACCAGATGCCGAGACGGCGCCACCAGCTGGTGTTCGGCTCGGTATCGTGGCGGATGATCTCGTCGCCGCGCCGCTCCAGCCAGTACAGCCGGCCGGTTTCGTCCAGCCTGACCTGGTAGGCCGCGCTCGGGACCACGCTGGCGAAGGAGGACTCGATCCGGCCCGCCAGCACGGGGCTGTCGATGATGAAGCCGAGTTCGGTGTTGAGCATGGCCGATCGCGGATCGAAGTTGAACGAGCCTACGAAGACCCGGCTGCCGTCGACCGCGAAGGTCTTGGCATGCAGGCTCGAGCCCGAACTGCCGAAGGGGCCGGCACGCTCTTCCTTCTGGCGGGGCGCTGCCGCGCGCCGCAGTTCGTACAGGTCGACGCCGGCCTCGAGCAAGGCCTTGCGCCGCTTGGCATAACCGGAATGCACGGCCGACACGTCGGTGGCCTCCAGCGCATTGGTCAGCACGCGCACGGCGACGCCGCGCCTCGCCATGTCGGTAAAAAAGGCGGTGCCGCCGGTCGAGGGCACGAAGTACGGCGAGACCAGGTCGAGCTCGCGCCGCGGCTCGCCCAGGATCTCGCGCAGCTGGTGCGCCACCAGCGTGCTGCGCGTGGCCTCGCCCAGCGCCTTGGCGGGGTTGTCGCTGACCATGCGCGTGGTGGCCCACTGGAACTGCAGCGTGCCGTCCAGCATCCGCTGCACGTCGGGCAGTTCGCGCACCGCGGCCAGGTAGGCCGCCGCGGCCGGATTGCGCTCGACCTCGCGGGCGTGCGACACCAGTGCCTGCAGGCCTTCCACGCTGACCGGCGGCAGCAGCCGGTCCACCGGGTAGGCCGAGGCGCTGGACCAGTAGCGGTCGAAATCCTGCGCCACGTCGCCGGCCGCGGGGCCGACGGCAATCACGTCGAGGTCGGCAAACAGCACGCCGTCGGTGGCGCCGAAGTATTCGTCGCCGACATTGCGCCCGCCGATGATGGTGGCAACGCCGTCGGCGGTGAACGACTTGTTGTGCATGCGCCGGTTCAGGCGCTGGAAATCCGTCAGGAAATTCAGTGCCTTGGGATGGCGGATCACGAACGGGTTGAAGATGCGCACTTCGACCTGCGGGTGCGCGTCCATCGCCGCCAGCAGTTCGTCCATGCCGGCAATGCCGTTGTCGTCGAGCAGCAGGCGCACGCGCACGCCGCGTTCGGCGGCCTCGTGCAGGGCCTCGAGCAGCAGCGTGCCAGTCAGGTCGTTGCGCCAGATGTAGTACTGCACGTCGAGCGTGCGCTGGGCGGTGCGGGCCAGCTGCACGCGCGCGGCAAAGGCGGCGTAGGCGTTCTGCAGCGGATGGATGCCGCTCAGCCCCGGGTGCCGCGCCAGTTCATCGGCCAGCGCCTGCCCCAGCGGCGTGGCCCGGCCCTCGGCCGGCGTCAGCGCAAAGGACTCGGTGCGAGGATTCAGGGGCGGCAATGCGCAGCCGCCGAGCAGGGCGGCGCAGCACAGCATCAGCGAACTGGCGCGCAGGCGGCGGGGCGGGGCGAATGCAGTGTCTGTCGGCAAGGGCATCGGGCCTCCGGGCGGCCCGGTCGCGGGCCCGTGGTGTCGGCGATGCCGCCATGTTGCCATGCCGTGCCGCCGGCGTCGCGATTCGGGCCAGCCGGCGCCGCTGTGCACTGCACCAGACAGGCCCCCGGCATGCGCCATGACGGCGCACCGCGCGGGCCGCCATGGGGCAAAACCGCCGCGGCCCCGCGGCCACGGCGCTGGCGCGGAACCTGCGTAAGCGATGGCAAGAGTAGAAGCGTTCACCAGCCGCGCGCCAGATCGATGCGCATGGCGGCTGGCCGGGAATTGCTCTTGAAGTCCGTGCCCCGCGCCGTTGCGCAGGCTGGCACCGTCGGCCTCAGGAGTGCGCTGTCCCGGCGCGCATTGTCGTTGGCGGCCATGCCTGGGCCGGCGCGGGGCAAGTCCCTGACCCGCTTGCCACGAGGAATACCATGACACAGCCAGACAACGCCTGCTCCCTGACCGAACTCGACCGCGAAGCGCGCATGGGCGCGTTCGGTTCGGAAACCCGCCGGCGCGAGATCCGCCGCATCGACCTGTCCGACTACGCCCGGCGCAAGCCGCAGATTGCCGACGCGCTGTGGCAGGCTTCGGTCGACGTCGGCTTCTTCCAGCTTGCCAACCACGGCATCGACCTGGCCAGCGTGCGCCAAGCCTTTGCCATGACCGAGCGCTTCTTTGCCCTGCCCGATGAAGTGAAGGCGCGATACCCGCTGCAGAAGGCCGACAACGCCGGCTGGGAAAGCCGCGCGCAGGTCCGTCCTTCCACCGGCACGCCGGACCAGAAGGAGTCCTACCAGATCACGCGCCCGCATATGGACGGACTGTGGCCGGGCGATGACGAACTGGACGGCTTCCGCGACACCATGCTGGCCTTCGAGGCGCAATGCTGGGAAGTCGGCATGAAGGTGCTGTCATGCTTTGCCGACAAGCTGGGCTTTGCCAGCGACTTCTTCACCCGCGCACACGACCCGTGCGCGCCGGACTACCAGAGCACGCTGCGGCTGCTGCACTACTACGCGATCCCGCCCGAGCTGCGCGACGGGCTGGGCCTGTGGCGCGCCGGCGCGCATACGGATTTCGACTGCCTGACGCTGCTGTTCCAGCGCCCTGGGCAGGGCGGCCTGCAGGTCTGTCCGGGTCGGGAGATGGCGGCGCAGGCATGGACGCCGATCGAGCCGGACGAAGACGTTATCACCTGCAATATCGGCGATATGCTGATGCGCTGGAGCGACGACCGCTTGTCGTCGAACTTCCATCGCGTGCGCAATCCCGCGCCGGGCGAGTACATGGGGCCGCGCTACAGCATGGCGTTCTTCTGCCAGGCCAATCGCGGGGCCATCGTCGAAGGCCCTGCCGGCAAGTATCCGCCGATCAGCGCGGGGGATTACCTGCGGCAGCGGGTCGAGGCGAACTTCAAGGGGTATTGAGAGGAGTGCGGCAGCGCGGCGCGCCCGGACCCGCGTGGTCCAGGCCCGCCGGCCCAGTGTGCTGCGCTCAGGACGCCGCCACCACGCCGCAGGCAATGCGGCCGCCGGCATTGCCGGTGGGCTGCGTCTTGTAGTCGTCCGGATCCTTGTGCACGACCACCGCGCGGCCGATCACGCTGTTGGCGCCGGTGCCCACCGACAGCGACGGCAGCAGCATGCTGACGCGCACGTTGCCATTGGCATCGGCGGTGACGTTGTTCATGTCGCCGGCATGGTGGTCCGGCATGGTCATCTGCCCGTGCGGCTTGCCGCCCGGATTGAAATGTCCGCCCGCGCTCATGGCGTCAGGCGCGGAACAGTCGCCCTTCTCGTGGACGTGGAAGCCATGGACCGAATTGGGCGGCAGCCCGGTAATCGCGGCGGTCATCATCACGCCGCCGGGCTGCTGCTGGAAGGTGACGGTGCCCGCGGTGTTGGAGCCGCTCTTGGGCTGCAGTGTGGCCGAGGCCCGGGCACCGCTGGTGGCACCGCTGGCGCCGGTGGCGGAGGGCTGGGCCGCGGACGACGAGGTCATGCCGGAGCCGGCGCAGCCGGCCAGTGCCAGGGTTGCGGCGATGCACGCCGCCAGGGGGAGGAGCACTTGTTTCATCGGAATCCTCTTGTTGTCATGATTTCGGATGAAACAGTATAGGTCGGCGCCCGCTGAACCGATTTCCGGTTTTGTCCTACATGCGGACTGGGCTACGCGCCGCTGGCGGATCGCGCCAACAACAGGCAGCCGCTCAGGCCGCCACCGGCAGTGGCTGCTGTGCCGCACCAAAATGCGGATGGCGCGAGAACAGCTCGGCGGCCCAGTTCACGAACACCCGCACCTTGGCCGACAGGTGCCGGTTCTGGGGATACATCGCCGAGATCGGCAGTTCATCGGTCTGCCAGTCGGCCAGGATCTCCACCAGCCTGCCGCTGGCCACATAGGGCTCGGCCATGGCGCGCGAGATGCGCGCGATGCCATGGCCTTCCAGCGCGCAGCCCAGGTAGACATCCGCGTCATTGGTCGAAATGGCGGAGGGCAGCAGCACCTCGCCGCGCTCCGTGCCGCGCGCCAGCGGCCAGGGCATTTCGCGGCCGGTGCGGTTGGAAAGGAAATTGACGGCCTTGTGCTGCGCCAGCTCGGTCAGGTCGCGCGGGGTGCCGTTGCGGTTCAGGTAGATCGGCGAGGCGTAGAACGCCAGCTGAACGTGGCCGATGCGGCGGGCCACCATGGCTTCGTCCAGCGGAATGCCGACGCGCAGCACCACGTCGACGCCTTCCTGCAGCAGGTCGATCGGCTTGCCGTTGATGGTCAGTTCCAGCTTCAGGTCCGGATAGGCCTGGAAGAATTCATGCAGATGCGGCACCAGCACCAGCTGCGCCAGCCCGGCGGTGGTGTCGACCGACAGCGTGCCGCGCGGCGAGTTGTTCTGGCGCGTCAGCGACTGCTCGGCCTCCTCGACATCGGCCAGGATGCGCACGCAACGCTCGTAGTACGCGGCGCCGTCGTTGGTCACGCTGATGCGGCGCGTGGTCCGGTGCAGCAGTTTTACGCCGAGATGGGTTTCCAGGTTCTGGATCAGGCGGGTCAGGGTGGCCTTGGGGAGGTCCATCGACTCCGCGGCACGCGCGAAGCTGCCCACGTCGACGACCCGGGTGAATGCCTGCATTGATACGAGACGGTCCATGATGAGGTTCCGACGATAGATCCGAACGGCGTGCCGCCCGCGCTCGTGGCGCACGCGGCCTCTCTTGTTGTTGTGATGGGGAGTCTGCCGGCTGCTGGCACTGGATGCGCGCTGGCTGGGCGCGCGGCCGGCATGGGTTCTGTCAGGCGTCTGGCGCCGCGGGCGTCCACCCCCGCGGGCCGGGCGTGCAACGGCCTGGCCAACCGCCGCGCGTGCCGAGAGCGGGAGTGAATCACAAAATCCAAGACCTTGTCATGCGTGGGGATTTCGCTTTGCAGACGGATGACAGGCCGGTTGCGATTATTCCAATCCCGGAACAGTGCATTGGCGATCTCTCGCTTTATCCCATCCTCGTCAATCACCATAATCCGTTGCATCGCAACACTCAAGCGCATTGTCCATGCCGTGCGCCGATGCCATGTCACAGAAGCCAGGCCAACGCTCCGCAGCCGCCAGCGCCGACACTGCCCCCGCGGCAGCCGGGCCGGGACAGGCGCGCGTGGTTGAGCACACGGTGACCAGCGACGGCCGCGAGATCCTGGTGCGGGTGTGCTACCCGCCGGGCTACCCGGCACCGGGCATGGACAGCGCCGCGCTGCTGCCGTGGCTGGTGTACCTGCACGCCGGCGGCTTTGTCGACGGCGGCCTGGAGCACGCCTGCCACCTGGTGCAGGACCTGGCCACGACGGTGCCCGCGGTGGTGGTTACGCCGGCGTATTCGCTGGCACCCGACCACCCGTTCCCGGCGGCGCCCGAGGATGCGCACAGCACGGTGCAATGGGTGCTGCGCAATGCCCGGCGCCTGAAGGTCGACAAGACCCGCTTCGCGCTGGTGGGCGAGGAAGCCGGCGGCAACCTGGCGATCGCGCTGGCGCAGATGCTGCGCGACCGTGGCACCGCCCAGCCGCGCGGCCAGTGGCTGATCCGCCCGGTGACCGACCCGTGCCTGCAGCATGCCTCCTGCGCAGGCTTCGGCGGCGGCACGGTGCCGATGGAAACGCTGCGCCGGCTGGCCGACAACTATCGCGACTACCTGCCGACGCCGGCCGATACGGTGCATCCGTATGCCGCCCCGGCGCTGGCCTCGCGCCTGGCCGGGCTGCCGCCCACGCTGGTGCAGGTGGCCGAACACGACGCGCTGCGCGCCGAAGGCGAAGCCTTCGCCGGGCGCCTGGGCAAGGCCGGTGTGCCGGCCCAAGCCATGATCATGCCCGGCGCCTGCGGCGACGGCGTGGAAGAGGCCCATGACAGCTGTCAGGCATGGGTCGACGAAGGGGCGCGGTTCCTGCGGCGATGTCTGGCCGCGGCCGACGCCACCTCATCCCTGACTGAACGCCACGCTGGCGCCAACGCCAGCGGGCCTGGAGCCAAGCCCGCCGGCTGAGCCGCTCCAGACAACCGCCAGCCGGCTCTGTTTCGGCCAGAGCCAGGACCGCAAGGCGCGTCGTGATGCGCCCGCGGCCCTCAGTCCGACCATCAGTTTGACCATGGTTCCGATCCGCCCGCGCGGACCGGCAGGCGGCGTTCGGCCCTTTGCTTTTCCGGTTGAAGAAAACCCGATCCAGGAGTTTGAGAAATGCAGCAGCAGAAGCGACGTACCCTGATTGCCCTCGCCATCGTCGTGGTGCTGGGCGCCGGCGTGGCCGGTTCGATCCTGCGCCCTTGGCACAGCGGCGAAGCCCACGCCAACACGCCGCCGCCCGCGCCGGCCATCGAAGTGGCCGCGGTGGTCGGACAGACCATCACCGAGTGGGATGAATTCTCCGGCCGCCTCGAAGCGGTGGACCGGGTGGAAATCCGCCCCCGCGTCGGCGGCACCATCGACGCCGTGCACTTCCGCGAAGGCGCGTTGGTGAAGAAGGGCGATCCGCTCTTCACCATCGACCCGCGGCCTTATGCCGCGGAAGTGGCCCGCGCCGAAGCCGCGCTGGCCGCGGCGCAGGTGCGCGCGGCCCATGCCAAGAGCGAAGGCGAACGCGCACAGCGCCTGCTGGATGACAACGCCATCTCGCGGCGCGAATTCGACGAGCGCATCCACGCCGCGCGCGAAACCAGCGCCAACGTGCGCGCCGCCCAGGCACAACTGGAAACCGCGCGCCTGAACCTGGCCTACACCCGCATCACCGCGCCGGTGTCCGGCCGCGTGTCGCGCGCCGAGATCACGGTGGGCAACCTGGTGGCGCCCGGCGTGGCGACGCCGCCGCTGACCACGGTGGTGTCGGTGTCGCCGATCTACGCGAGCTTCGAGATCGACGAGCAGAGCTACCTTCGCTACACCGCTCCCGGCGCCGGCGGCGGACAGGCCAACCTGCCGGTCTTCCTGGGCCTGGCCAACGAAGACGGCCATCCGCACCAGGGCAAGATCCAGTCGGTCGACAACCGGCTCGATACGCGCAGCGGCACCATCCGCGTGCGCGCGGTGTTCGACAACGACGACGGGCGCCTGCTGCCGGGCCTGTACGCCAAGGTCAAGATGGGCGGCGGCGCGCCGCATGCGGCGGTTTTGGTCAACGACCGGGCGGTCGGCACCGACCAGGGCAAGAAGTTCGTGCTGGTGGTCGACAAGGCCAACAAGCTGGTTTACCGCGAAGTCGAGCTCGGGCCCAACTATGAAGGCCTGCGCGTGATCCGCAAGGGGCTGAAGCCGGGCGAGAACATCGTCGTCAATGGCCTGCAGCGCGTGCGGCCGGGCGACACGGTGCAGCCCAAGGCGGTGGCCATGGCCTACCGCAGCGAACTGGAACCGCGCCCGGCAGCGCCCGACCGCAAGCAGGCTGCGAGCGAGAAGGGCGACGCGGACGCGAAGCCGGTGAGTTGATCCATGCGCGCCGACAATTTCCTTCCCTCTCCCGCGCGATGTCTGAGCCCGTCGTAGCTGGCCGTCACCGTAGCCAGCACACGCAGCGCCCCTAGTTTTGCATCGTCCCCCGGCTGTGGATGGTGCCCGCCACGAGCGGGCCGCCAGGGGAGCGCTTTTAGCAGAGACCAACATGAATCTCTCGAAATTCTTTATCGACCGCCCCATCTTCGCGGGGGTGCTGTCGGTGCTGATCTTCCTGATCGGCGCCATCTCGATGTTCAAGCTGCCGATCTCGGAGTACCCGGAAGTGGTGCCGCCGTCGGTGGTGGTGCGCGCGCAGTATCCGGGCGCCAACCCCAAGGTGATCGCCGAGACCGTGGCGTCGCCGCTGGAAGAACAGATCAACGGCGTCGAGGACATGCTGTACATGTCGTCGCAGTCCAACAGCGACGGCCTGCTCACGCTGACCGTGACCTTCAAGCTGGGCACCGACCCCGACAAGGCGCAGCAGCTGGTGCAGAACCGCGTCTCGCAGGCCGAGCCGCGGCTGCCGGAAGATGTGCGGCGGCTTGGCATCACAACGGTCAAGAGCTCGCCGGACCTGACCATGGTGGTCCACCTGGTCTCGCCCAACGACCGCTATGACATGACCTACCTGCGCAACTACGCGGTGATCAACGTCAAGGACCGGCTGGCGCGCCTGCAGGGCGTTGGCCAGGTGCAGCTGTTCGGCTCGGGCGACTACGCCATGCGCGTGTGGCTCAACCCGGAAAAAATGGCCGAGCGCCAGCTTGCCACCGGCGACGTGATCAAGGCCATCCGCGAGCAGAA
Organism: Cupriavidus taiwanensis LMG 19424; assembly: GCF_000069785.1. NCBI lineage: Bacteria > Pseudomonadati > Pseudomonadota > Betaproteobacteria > Burkholderiales > Burkholderiaceae > Cupriavidus > Cupriavidus taiwanensis. The sequence continues at coordinate 1,005,909 of NC_010530.1, forward strand.
CGTGCAGGTGGCGGCGGGCGTGATCGGCCAGTCGCCGTCGCTGCCGGGCGCGGACCTGCAGCTGTCGGTCAATGCGCAGGGCCGCCTGAGCACGGTGGAAGAGTTCGGCGATATCGTCGTGCGCACCTCCGCCGACGGCGCGGTGACCTACCTGAAGGACGTCGCCCGGATCGAGCTGGGCGCGTCGGAATATGCCCTGCGCTCGCTGCTGGACAACAAGCCGGCGGTGGCGATTCCCATCTTCCAGGCGCCTGGCTCCAACGCCATCCAGATCTCGGATGACGTGCGCAAGACCATGGAAGAGCTGAAGCAAAACTTCCCCGACGGCATCGACTACAGCATCGTCTATGACCCCACACAGTTCGTGCGCCACTCGATCGAGGCGGTCACGCACACGCTGTTCGAGGCGATCGCACTGGTGGTGCTGGTGGTGATCCTGTTCCTGCAGACCTGGCGCGCGTCGATCATCCCGCTGCTGGCGGTGCCGGTGTCGATCGTCGGTACCTTCGGGCTGATGCATCTGTTCGGCTTCTCGATCAATGCGCTGTCGCTGTTCGGCCTGGTGCTGGCGATCGGCATCGTGGTCGATGATGCGATCGTGGTGGTCGAGAACGTCGAGCGCAACATCGAGGAAGGGCTGACGCCGAAGGAGGCCACCTACAAGGCCATGCGGGAGGTCAGCGGCCCCATCATCGCCATCGCGCTGACGCTGATCGCCGTGTTCGTGCCGCTGGCGTTCATGACCGGCCTGACCGGCCAGTTCTACAAGCAGTTCGCGCTGACCATCTCGATCTCGACCATCATCTCGGCGTTCAACTCGCTGACGCTGTCCCCGGCGCTGTCGGCGCTGCTGCTCAAGAGCCACGACGCACCCAAGGACTGGCTGTCGCGCTGGATGGACCGCGTGTTCGGCGGCTTCTTCAAGCGCTTCAATACCTTCTTCGGCCGCAGCGCCGAGAGCTATGGCCGCGGCGTGAAGGGCGTGATCCGCCGCAAGGGCTCGGTGTTCGGCGTCTACGCGGTGATGCTGGCGCTGACCTGGGGCGTGTTCCAGCTGGTGCCCAAGGGCTTCGTGCCGGCCCAGGACAAGCAGTACCTGGTGGGCTTTGCCAAGCTGCCTGACGGCGCCACGCTGGACCGCACCGAAGACGTCATCCGCAAGATGAGCGACATCGCGCTCAAGCATCCGGGCGTGGAATCGGCAGTGGCCTTCCCGGGCCTGTCGATCAACGGTTTCACCAACAGCCCGAGCGCCGGTATCGTGTTCGCCACGCTCAAGCCGTTCGAGGACCGCAAGAGCGCCGAGCTGGGCGGCGCGGCCATTGCAGCCGAGCTGAACCAGAAGTACGCGGCGATCCAGGACGCCTTCATCGCGGTGTTCCCGCCGCCGCCCGTGCAGGGCCTGGGCACCATCGGCGGCTTCAAGCTGATGATCGAGGACCGTGCCGCGCTGGGCTATGACGCGCTGTTCGAGGCCACCAACGCGTTCGCCAACAAGGCGCGTGCCACGCCCGAGCTGACCGGCATCTTCAGCAACTACCAGGTCAACGTGCCGCAGCTCGACGTCAGGCTGGACCGCGTCAAGGCCAAGCAACTGGGCGTGCCGGTGACGGACGTGTTCGACACGCTGCAGACCTACCTGGGCTCGGCCTATGTCAATGACTTCAACAAGTTCGGCCGGACATACCAGGTCAAGGTGCAGGCCGACGCGCCGTTCCGCGCGCATGCCGAGGACATCCTGCAGCTGAAGACGCGCAATGCCGCGGGTGACATGGTGCCGCTGTCTTCGCTGGTGCAGGTCAAGCAGGGCTTCGGTCCGGACAGCGTGGTGCGCTACAACGGCTTTACCGCCGCCGACATGAACGGCGGGCCCGCGCCGGGCTTCTCGTCGGGCCAGGCGCAGGCCGCCGCCGAGCGCATTGCCGCGGAAACGCTGCCCAAGGGCATCAAGTTCGAATGGACCGAGCTGACCTACCAGGACATCCTGGCTGGCAATGCGGGCATCTGGATCTTCCCGCTGTGCGTGCTGCTGGTGTTCCTGGTGCTGGCTGCCCAGTATGAAAGCCTGACGCTGCCGCTGGCGGTGATCCTGATCGTGCCGATGAGCCTGCTCGCGGCAATGACCGGGGTGTGGCTGACGCAGGGCGACAACAACATCTTCACCCAGATCGGTTTCATTGTGCTGGTGGGCTTGTCCGCGAAGAACGCGATCCTGATCGTCGAGTTCGCGCGCGAACTGGAGCATCACGGCCGCACCGTGGTGCAGGCCGCGAGCGAGGCCAGCCGCCTGCGCCTGCGCCCGATCCTGATGACGTCGTTCGCGTTCATCATGGGCGTGGTGCCGCTGGTGGTCTCCACCGGCGCCGGCGCCGAGATGCGCCATGCGATGGGCGTGGCGGTGTTTGCGGGCATGCTCGGCGTGACCTTCTTCGGGCTGTTCCTGACGCCGGTGTTCTACGTGGCGCTGCGGCTGCTGGCGACGCGCGGCCAGAGGCGCGCGCAGCCGGCGCAGGTGGAGCACCAGGCCGTGGCTTCGGCTGAATAACGCAGGTTTGCTCCCCTCTCCCTCTGGGAGAGGGGCGGGGGAGAGGGGGAGCTCGCAGTACTTGCGGCCTTCACTTCGTCATACACGCCGGCCCTCTCCCCCAACCCCTCTCCCGCAAGCGGGAGAGGGGAGCTACTACAGAACAGTCAAGGAATGAACCAATGATTGCCCAGATCTCAAGGCAGTTGCCCCGAATCGCCACGCTGGCCGCCGCGCTGGTGCTGGCCGGCTGCTCGCTCGCGCCGACCTACAAGGTGCCGGAGACAGCCACCGTGCCGGCCTTCAAGGAAGCCGAGGCCGCGCAGGCCGAAGGCGCGCAATGGAAGACCGCGACGCCGGCCGAGGGCCAGCACCGCGGCGAATGGTGGAAGATCTTCGGCGACGCCGAACTCGACCGCCTGATGGCCGCCGCCGGCGAATCGAACCAGGATCTCGCCATCGCCGCGGCCCGCCTGAAGCAGGCGCGCGCCTTTACCGGCGCGACCGAGGCGGACCTCTACCCGCAGCTCAGCGTGGGACTGGACCCGACCCGCTCGCAGCCGTCGGCGGCCTCGCAGGGCCTGCCCGATGGCACCCGGGTGCCGCCACAGACGGTGCTGAAGGCGCGTGCCTTCGCCAGCTATGAGCTGGACCTGTTCGGCCGCGTCGCGTCCAGCGTCAACGCCGCGCGGGCCGAAGGCGAGGCTGCGGAAGACCTCTACCGCTCGGTGCAGCTGGCGCTGCAGGCCGACGTGGCGCAGGCGTATTTCGCGCTGCGCACGCTGGACAGCGAGCGCGACCTGCTCAACGCGACCATCAGGCTGCGCCAGGATGCGCTGACGCTGCTGAAGAAGCGCTATGACGCCGGCGAGACCACCGACCTCGACCCCGCGCGCGCCGAAGCCGAACTCGGCACCGCGCGCGCGGACCTGGCCGGCATCGAGCGCCGCCGCGCCAACCAGGAGCATGCGCTGGCCGTGCTGACCGGCGTGCCGCCGGCGGCGTTCTCGCTGCCGGCCAGGCCGTTCGATGCCGCGCCGGTGGCGGTCCCCGCCGGGCTGCCGTCCGAACTGCTGGAGCGGCGCCCGGACATCGCCGCGGCGGAGCGCCAGATGGCGGCGGCCAACGCGCGCATCGGCGTGGCCAAGGCGGCGTTCTTTCCGCGCATCACGCTGACGGGGCTGTTCGGCTTTGAATCGGCTGATTTGTCCAACCTGTTCAAGTGGTCCTCGCGCACCTGGATGCTGGGGCCGCTGATCGGTTCCAGCATCGCGCAGACCGTGTTCGACGGCGGCCGCAACAGCGCCAACCTGGCCGGCGCCCGTGCTGCCCACGAGGAAGCGGTGGCGAGTTACCGCCAGACCGTGCTGGTCGCCTTCCGCGAGGTGGAAGACAGCCTGGCGGACGTGCGCTGGCTCAGCCAGCAGGCCGGCGCGCTGGACAGCGCACTCGGCGGCGCAAGGCGGGCGGCGCGGATCTCGCGCAGCCGCTATGACGCGGGCGCGGTCGACTACCTGACGGTGATCGATGCCGACCGCACCGTGCTGCAGTCGCAGCGCGAGGCCAACCAGGTTGCCGGCCTGCGCGCGGCCGCAACGGTATCGCTGGTGCGGCGCCTGGGCGGGGGCTGGGGCCCGTTGCCGGCATCCGTGGCGGCGGCCCCGGTGCCCGCGGCCGAGGGCGCCGCCGCCACGGTGGCGCGCTGAGCCACGCAGGGGACTGGCGCGATGCCGGGCAGTCACTACACTGTAAGCATCGCGCCATGCGCAAGGGATGCACGGGTGCGTCCCGGTTGCGTCCGGTCCCGCTGCCATGCTTGTCCGACACAGGAAACTGTTCTGGGGTTTTGTGTTCGCCGCGGCCACGGTGGGTGCGCTGCTGGCGCCCCTGCCGGGCCTGGACCGCACCGCCATCCATGACGAGGTAGTGATCGCGCGCCCGCTGGCGCTGGTCTTCGATTTTGTCGCGACCCCGCGGCACTGGCCCGCCTGGCATCCCGCCTCGCTCGGCGTGGCGGGGGCCACCGACCATCCGCTGGAGCGCGGCGAGCGCGTCGCCGAAACGTTCATGCTGGCGCGGCGCGGCGGCGTGGTCGTCTGGACAGTGATCGAAAGCCAGCGGCCGCGCACGTGGTCGATCGAGGGCGTGGCCGCCGGGCGCCGCGTCGGCACCATCACCTACCGGCTGACGCCGGCCATTACCTCCTCGCTGGCCCCGGCGGCCGAAAGCACCCGCTTCGAACGCGAATTCCGCTACCGCTCTCCGACGCTGCTGTTTGCGCTGATCAACCGCCTGATGCTGCGCGACCAGTTACAGGCCGAGTCCACCGATGCGGTGCGCCGGCTCAAGGTGCTGCTCGAGGCCGAGCCGCCGCCATCGCAGCGCGGCGCCTTGCGCGCGGCACCGAACCGGCCTAAGTTGGAGCCATTGCGCATTGCCTCCAGGGAGGCCCGTATGCCGTTCCAGCTGCAATCGACTGCATTTGCCCCGGGCGGCGCGATCCCGGCACAGCACACCTGCGAGGGCGCCGATACCTCGCCACCGCTGGCCTGGAGCGGCCTGCCGCCCGGCACGGCAAGCCTGGCGCTGATCGTCGACGACCCGGACGCGCCCGACCCTGCCGCGCCGAAGATGACCTGGGTCCACTGGGTGCTCTACAACCTGCCAGCCGACGCCGCCGCGCTCCCCGCCGACATCGCCAGGGCCGGGCTGCCCGCCGGCACGCGCCAGGGGCTCAACGACTGGCACCGCACGGGCTACGGCGGCCCGTGTCCGCCGGTCGGCCGGCACCGCTATGTCTTCAAGCTCTATGCGCTCGATGTGGCGCTGCCGGACATCGGCAAGCCAGACAAGGCCGCCCTGGAGCGATCGATGCAAGGCCACGTGCTGGCCAAGGCGGAACTGATCGGCACTTACCAGAAGTCACGCCCGTAGGCGGCGCGCGCTGGGTTCGCCCAGCCCTTGCGCTTGCCGATATTGCACAATACCGGCTTTGCATGGCTTGCATCGACCGGAGATACCGCATGGCAAAGCAGGGCGCACTGGGCCTCAGGAGCATTGCGTTGTTCGAGGCCGCCAAGGGGCTGCTGGTCATCGTGGCCGGGCTGGGCCTGGCCACACTGCTGCATCGCGATGCCCAGGCGCTGGCCGAAGCCGTCATCCAGCGCTGGCATGTCAATCCGGCCAGCCGCTATCCCACCATCTTCCTGTCGCTGCTCGAGCATCCTGACAATGCGCGCCTGTGGGCCATCGGCGGCTCTGCCGCGGTCTATGCGCTGATGCGCTTTGCCGAAGCCTATGGGCTGTGGCGCGGCCTGCCCTGGGGCAACTGGCTCGGGGTGTGGTCGGGCGGCATCTACATCCCGCTGGAACTGTACGAGGCCCTGGTCCATCCCAGCTGGCTGCATGGCGCGCTGGCCGCCGCCAACCTGCTGGTGGTGCTCTACCTGGCGCGCGGGCTGCTGGCGAAGTCGACCACCAGGGGGTCGTGATCGGAAGACCGGTACGGGTCGGGCGCATAGAAGGCGGGCGCCGCGCGGGACCCGGGCGCCGGTGCATAGGATAAGGCCGCGGGCTCGTCGGCATTGATATGCCACGCCTGGACGGCGACGACATGGGCTGCGGCGGTGGCGTCGCCCAGCACATGGTCCAGGTAACCGGCCTGCGCTGCGTAGACGTAGCTGTAGGCGTGCGGGCCGGCAAAGCGCGCGACCAGGTCGGCGTAACCGCGCCGCGCGAGCAGGCGTATCGGGTCCTCCATCGCATAGCTGTTCAGGTCGCCGATCACCAGTACGCCGGCGTCGGCGACGCCGGTCGGCGCGGTGGCCAGCCAGCGGGCCAGGTTGTCGGCGGCCTGCACGCGCGCGGGGTTCCAGCAGCCCTGGCCGTCGCGCTGGTCGGCTTGCGCGCCGGCGGCCTCGACACAGTTCTTGGACTTGAAATGGTTGACCACCACAGTCACCGGCGCGCCACCCGTCGCGGCACGGAAGGTGGCGGCGAGCGGCTGGCGGCTGCGCTCGCCCACCCATGTGGTGGCTACCCGCCCGGCGGGCAGCGCGGTGCGGGCGTTGAACAGCAGCCCGACCGCGATGGCATCGGTGCCTAGGGCAGCGCTGCCGGGATCGGCCACGCGCCAGTCCGGCCCCAGCATCGCCGCCAGCTGGCGGATGGCGCCGGTCGGGCCGTAGCCGTTGTTCTGGACCTCCATCAGGCCGATCACGTCGGCGTCCAGTCCGCGCAGCGCGGCCACCAGCTTGGCCTGTTGCCGTGCCAGCGCTGCCGCATCCTGCGCGCCGCGGTTGCCGGGCGCATCCAGGCCACCGCCCTGGCCGTCGCCATTGAAATAGTTCTGCAGGTTGAAGGCCGCCACCCGCAGCGCGGTGGCCGGATGCCGCTGTGGCGCCGCGGGACGCGGGTTGGCGCGTTGATAGACCGGTGCGCCGGCAGCGCGCACCGGCTGCAGCCGCCACTGGCCGTGGCGCTGCTCCAGCACGCCCTGCACGCCGGTGAGGGTATCGCCGGCCCGTAGCGGATGTTCCGCCAACAGGCGCGGGGAAGGGTAGGGCACCACGGAGGGAAACTGGCGCGTCGAGCCATCGTCGAGCAACAAGCGGTTGCGGGCATTGGCCGCTGCGGCTTGCTGCGCGGACGGTCCCGGCAGCGCCTGTTGCGTGGGCGCGATCGGGCGCCCGTGGCTCAGCACCACCGTGCCATAACGGCCCAGTTCATGGGTATCGCTGACCGTCAGCGTCTGTGGCAGGCGAACCAGCATGCCCTCCATGGCAGCCAGGTCAGATTCACTGGCAAGCGGCAGCGTCAGCGTCCGCGGCGCCACGGACAGGCCCTGTGCGCACACAACGGGCACGCCCGACAGCACCAGCTGCGTTTGTCCGAATCGTTCCTCGATCCTTCCGGACACGCGTACCATGTCGCCGGCATTGGCCTGGGCGCGCGGCGCGTACACAAAGAGCCCCTCCGACAGGCCCGGCCGATGCACGCGTTGCGCGTCCGCGGTCTGCAGGAAGAAGCCGCGCAGGCCGCCATCGCCGCTGAAGTCCGCGGTGACAATGGCCTGGACTTCGACCGTGCGGCCGACCAGCGGCGAGGCGCGGCCCTGACCGCGGATGTCCGCAAGCGCGGTCGCGGGACTGCCGCATGGCTGCATGGCAGCATCCGCGCTGGACGGCACGGCTAGCAGGCTGGCCAGGAGCAAGGCGGGCAGTGCATTCAGGGCGATGCTGCATTCAGGCATGGACAGGCGCATGGCGGTTTCGGCAGGTCGTGGCAAGGTGGACGATGCTAACCCCCGCTTGTAACGGAATGCTTGCCGCGGGCATGTGACGCCGCGATCGTGCTAAGGTAGTAGAGACCCGCCGGTACCCGACCGGCGCCGGCATCCACTTCATCGCCACGACGACATGATCAAGGAAATCGCGCAAATCACCATCAAGCCCGGCATGGACAAGCAGTTCGAACATGGTGTGAGCCAGGCCACGCCGCTGTTCCTGCGCTCGCACGGGTGCCACGGCGTGCAGTTGTTCCGCTCGATCGAGCAGCCCGACCAGTACACGCTTGTTGTGGACTGGGAAACCGTGGACGACCATATGGTGCTGTTCCGCGAATCGCCCGAGTTCCAGCAATGGCGCGGCCTTGTTGCCGAGACCTTTGCCGCGCCGCCCCACGTGCACCACGAGTCAAAGGTCCTGTAAGCCCGCGCCATGAGCACCCGGCCCGAACGCCCCCGCCATTTCTCGATGCTGCGCGAATTGCAGCTGGCCGATGTCTTTACGCTCGGCAACGCGGCCTGCGGCATGGGGTCGGTGTTCTTCGCGATGTTCTTCGTCGCGGACCAGCAGCTGGCGCATTTCTATACCGCCGCGGCGCTGGCGCCGCTGGCCTTTATCTTCGACGTGCTGGACGGCCGCATCGCGCGCTGGCGCCATGCGCATTCCGCGCTGGGGCGCGAGCTGGACTCACTGGCCGACGTGATCTCGTTCGGCGTCGGCCCCGCCACGCTGGCCTTTGCCGCCGGCATGCGCGGCGGCTGGGACCTGGCGGTGCTGATCTACTTTGTCTGCTGTGGCGTCAGCCGGCTGGCGCGCTTCAACGTCACGGCCGAATCGCTGGCGGCCGGCAGTGACAGCGGCAAGGTGGCGTACTTCGAAGGCACGCCCATCCCCACCAGCGTGCTGCTGACCGCCGTGCTGGCCTGGTGCGCCTCGCAGGGCCAGCTGGGCGGCGAACTGCCTGGCGGCGCATGGGCACTCGGTCCCGCCGTGCTGCATCCGCTGGTGCTGCTGTTCGCGCTGTCGGGCACGCTGATGGTCAGCAAGACGTTGCGCATCCCGAAATTCTGAGTGGCCTCCAGAGCGGGTTTCCGGGCGGTTCTTGTCAAAAATCGCGCCGGAGTGGTGACAGAAATGGTTACAGACTTCTGCCACCTAACGCGCTATGTCCAAACTCAACAACCGCCTTATCGAGCGGTCGAAGATCCAGCCAAAAACCAAATTCATCGCCGACGGTGAGGGCCTATACCTTCGCCTGGAGCCGAGTGGAACCAAGACCTTCTGCCTTCGCTATACCGTCGCGGGTAGCCGGAAGCTAAAGGTTCTTGGCACCTTCCCCGACATGGACATCGCCGCGGCCCGCAAACAGGCCTCGGAGATGCGAGAGCTGCTGGAGGTCCATGACAGCCTTCCCAGTGCCAGCAAAGAAGTCGATGCTCTCACATCGCCTATTACGGTGGCACAGCTGGCGACGGAATGGGAAATGCGATATTGCAGGCAGCGCTATAAGCGTCCCGACAAGGAGTTGCACTATCTCAAGAGCGACATTGTTCCGGTCATCGGACAGGAGTTGGTCCAAAACGTGACCGGCCGGCACGTCTCGCTGGTAATTGGCAAGATCGTTGACCGCGGTGCCAGGACGAAGGCGAACAGAACCCTGTGTGTGCTGAAATCTCTGTTCGGTTATGCCGTCGAGCATGGCTACATCGACGCCACCCCGGTCGCCATGACTAAGAAGGGCGCAGGCGGTGCCGAGAAGGCGCGCTCCCGTGTGCTCAACCCAAAGGAGATAGAGACGCTGTGGCACGCGCTGGACTCAAGGCGTCGCCGCATGAACTGGCGAACCAAGGCGCTATTGAAGCTGATTCTGCTGACGGCCCAACGGCCTGGTGAATGTTGCGGGATGCGTTGGGAGGACGTCGATCTGGCCAATGGAATCTGGTTCTTGCCGGCCGAGCTTACGAAGTCCGATCGTGACCATGTCGTCCACCTCTCTCATATGGCCGTGAGCATCTTGAAGATGGCAGAGAAGGAGACTGGCGGCAGCGTCTACGTCTTCAATAGTGTGGTCAAAGGGAGGGATGTGGCTACCACCGTTGATGCCTTGACGCGGGCCGTGGCCCGCATGCTGGCTAACGGTGAGTTCGGCGCCATGAAGCGATTCACGCCACACGATCTTAGAAGGACGGCCTCAACCGGCATGGCCAACGCTGGCGTCTACCCTCACATCACAGAGAAGATTTTGAACCACCGCATGAAGGGAGTGCTGGCCGTATACAACCATGGCGAATACCTTCCAGAACGGAAGGCCGCCATGGAATTGTGGGGCCGTCTTATAGAAGGTTGGGTTGGCAACCTTGTAGGACAGGTCAGTGAAGTGGGCCAAATGCAGCTTCTACTATGACGCATTGGCGATCTTCACGGGCCTGCGACGCTCAACACTATTAAAAATGTCGGAAACCCTTTGCGCGTTGGCGTTTAAATCGTCGCGCCAAACGTCAATACGTATGCGGCGCTCAATCTCAGAAGTTATTCTGTTGATATTGGATTCTGCTGTGAGTAGCGGAAGATCTGCGACCTTGCCGCAGCACGGGCAGGTCAGAAAAGCGGTTGGTCCATCGAAGTCAATGTCCGCTGAATCCAAATCCATTTCGTGATCGCAGTAATCGCAGAAGGGTCGGACGTTCCAAATTTTATTGGTGGGTGCCATATAACCCCAGCGCCAGTGAATCCCACCCAACGTTGCTTCCTTGTATGACTTATCCCATGTGTTTTCAGGTTTATGGCTTGCCTGCCCCACCGGAACACGCTTCTTTTCCTCTAACTCAGCATGAGCCAGGTCAAGCTCTCTTTTTGCTTTGGATAATTCAGCCGAAGCCGTGGCGAGTTCCAATTGAAGATGCTTATTTGCATCCCTGAGTGTCGCGTTGGACGAGGCCGCTTGCACGAGTTCATCCTGGACCCCATTTAACTGGCCTTTCCATCGCACAAGCATGCTGGAAGTTCGCTTGAGGATTTGAGTGGTAGTCCAGGCAGCGTATGTGCCCATTAAGATTGTCGAAATAACGGCCGCATTACTAATTGGCGTTTTAGACAAAAACCATTCTGCGGTGACCGTTATCCACTCCGGGACCCGCCACTCTACTGTCAAAATCTTAGTTGCCAACTCACTGACCAAAGGCGTGAAAATAGCGCCAGCCAACGCAGCAGCGATCGACTCCAACCCGATTTTCTTCCAATTTACTTTATCTTCCCTGTCGTTCATGTTCCGTATCTCCAGTAACCTTCTTAAAGGCCTAGTTGTGAAGCGGCCGCGTCTTTGGAAATGCGGTCCTTACGGAGCTGGTTCTCTTTAAGGTATGGCGACCAGATGTCGAGGCGAATTGCGCGCTCAATAATGTCCCTGGCATTGTTTGCCTCTTGTATGTCTGTTCTGGTCATGTGAATGGTATGTCTGCAACTGCGACACGCAACATTAAGGTAGCCTGAACTCGGAGATCGATGGCCCTCGTTTAACTTAAGGGGCATATCGCATTTTTCACAGAAGGACCTCATATTTAGCGGCTGCCCATTAGGATGGTAGTCCCAGCGCCAATGCACATGCTCGATAGTTGCCTCGCGGAATAGGTCGTTGTGGGCAGGGCTGGGGGGAGGCACATAGGAGGCCAAGCCGGTCTTCGGACGAGGATTTGCTCCAGCGATTTGCTGGCGAGCTACTGCCAGATCCTCCTTGGCTTTGTCCAACTCTTCGTTGCGCATAGAAAGGTGACCCCGCACTTTGGTCAGTTTTTCCTCAATCTGTTGTCGGGCTGCGGCGTCGGCTGAGCGCTCTCTTTGTGCCTTTTCAAGGGCTGCTGCATGCTGAGCATGAACACGACGAGAAAGCACGACGAATCGAACGAGTAGCCAGAATGCCATTGCCCCAGAGAGTAGGCACCAGAGCAGCAAGGTATTATTGATCGGAGTAGCTCTTGCAAACCAGGCGGCAAAGTCCATCAACCAATCCGGAACTTTGGCGTCAGATTTTTCCAACCACCCGTCGACCTTGCCTAGCAGCCAGGTCATGACGGTAGTGAATATGGCAATCGCCAGTTCTTTCCTGAAGTTAGATTTCCCGTCTTTTTCGCTCATAGCGAACAACCTTCCCAAACGATTAAGTTTTGGCTGACTTGATGTCAGCCATTCTTCTTCGAAGCCTCTTGGGCTTTCTGCTCCACCGTGTGAAACACACGCCGACGAATCCGGTCCTGCGCCGAATACATCGAACGGCCTAGGTCGTGTGAGAAATCACACTCCTCGCAACGCAGACCATCTTTTGAGAAGCCAAAGGAGAGATTTGTCGTGGTCCAAATCATTGGGTAAGAGCACTTTGGGCAAAGCGCCAGGATGTTCTCCATATCAAACTTGCCTTCCGAGTTCCTACGCCACTTCCACTTCCACTCAAGTCCATCGATACGATCCGCGACGTAGCTGAGGAAGCTCATGTCTGGGCCATCCGTGGACAGACGTGCGCTGGCCGAATTGATCAAGCGCACTAGCAGGTATGCCGCCGCTGCCGCAGAAATGATCCATGCCGGCTTCAGACCGATGGGTGTGTTGAACCACCGTCCAATACTGACGACCCATTCCGGGATCCAAGTCCAGGCCCATTCCAGTTTTACGTTCTCGATCTTGGTAAGGAGCCAAGAGACCAGGATAGGGGCAAGGGCAACAACTGTAGGGTTGTGCCAAAAGCCTTTCTTGGTTGTTTGCGACCCGCTGTCCGCCATAGTTAGTGTCTTGTTGTCATGCGATGGACGGAATCTTACACAAACCGAAGGGACACACTGCGCCATGCGCGATCACCAATGATAGCTCCCATCAATTGCGTTGCAATATGTAATAGCGACCGTCTGAAGGAGATTTTGACGGTCAAGTAAGTCACTAGTGAGACAACCGGGTAAATGCCCGGTCTGTCAAGCAAAAAACGGGGGAGTCTTAGAAGGATTCGCCCGACCCGGCTCCCCAGCCTTCCTCGTTCCGGGCCAGGCACGACCTTCCTTATACAGGCAGGGCGGGCCTCGGAAATTTTATCCTTATGGGGCCTTTCGCTCCGTGCGAAAGCGCACCCGTCCTGTGCTTGCCTTGCACGTCTATTCCTATAATTAAGTCTTTAATGGGAGGGACCGTTATGCGCTCCAATTGGGTTCTGATGCCATTGTTGGCTCTATTTTTTTCTGGAGGGGTAAATGCGCAATGCAAAAAACATGAGTTAATGCAAATTTCATCTCTGGCAGTTGATAAACTAGGAGGGACGCTGCTTTCGGCTGATATGAATGGTGATGGTCGCGACGATGTGATATCGGCACAGGGGGAAGGCGTCGGAATGGTTGCTGTATATTTGTCTGCAAGCAATGGTGCGCCAGGTGGACCAATAAATAGTAGCTCCAAGCCCGCGTCCGCGCCTGTGGGCCCTTACTACATTGGCACTACCAAAAATGAACGAGTATTCTTGGGGAGAGTTTATGACGATCCGTGGGCAATCTACGCTCAAGTTGGGGCTACGCCTCAATTTCGCGGCATCAAGATGACAACAATACCTACCAGAACATTTGGGCAGTTCTTTGACATAAATGGCGACGGGAAGATAGACTTCCTATTTGTAACGCCCGATCGCCGCTCGTTGGCTCTCGCATACGGAACTGGCAACGGACAATTTCAGGCGCCCGTAACTGTGTTGAACGATGTCGCTTTTGACGGAACCTTCGGGTTTTGGCCAGCGTGGGGAGATTTTTTGGGTAACGGATCCAAAACGCTTGCAGTTGGCCGTCACTGGAGAAGCGCCCCACAGCCCAGCATACCCGCAAATATCTCAATTTTTGAAAGTCAGAACGGTCAATTCAGTAAGAAAATTTCTTGCGATGTTCCAATATCAATAGGAACTCATATCGAAACGCTTGTTACGCTAAGGCTCAAAAATGAGACGTTACTGGTTGCTGCTCCGGGTCAAGGGAGTATATACACGCTTAGCTTGAAAAAGAGGCTAGACGATCCCAGTGCATTGCCATATTCGTGCACGTTCACAGTTATTCCAAACAGCAATTCTCGTTCCGCTGCGGTTGCCGATTTCAATGGGGATGGAATGGATGATTTGGTTTGGGTTCGTCAGCAAGACCTGTTGCTATATTACGTGCTTGCTGACGACAAAACCACAGCTGATAATTGGAAGCAACAAACGATTGGAGTTGGCGAAGCGGTATTCAATGCAACTGTTGGCGACTTTAACGCCGATGGGATGTCGGATGTAGTGTTGAAGACAGGTAAGCGGATTATCCACTTGGTAAGCCAATGCCACCCTTAAGGGCCAGCGCCCCGTTAAGGCGTGGCCTCCGCCCTACTTATACAGGCAGGGGCGGGGTCAGCAACACCGGCTCCTTATAGGGCAGCATCAAGTCCTCGCGCAGCATGCCGTTAACCCAAGGATGCTGTCTTGATGGAGAAGCGATGTTCGGTATTGTGTGGGATGTTTTGAGCAACTTTGGCGCCGCCATTGCAGGAGCGTCGTTCGTGCTGCTGTTTGGATTTGCCGCCCAGTTCTTCGCAGGCGACCGAGAGCGGTTTGTCCCAATGCTACTGGGAGCCTGGGGAGCGGGGATCGTTGTGGCTTGCGCGGCTTTCGGCTGGCGATGGATCTACGCTAAGGTGACCATGGACCAGGTCGACTTGATGATGATGGGTGGGCTGAAGACCCCTGGCGCGCTCGTTGCCGCTGCTTGTGGGGGCATCATCGGCATCATCGCACATGTCTTCATGATGCGCCGAGCTTAAGGAAAGGGGCTGTGCAGCCCCTCTTTCCGCAGTGCGGGCCCGCTTATAGGTCTGGGCACTCCAAAAATTCAACCGTGGGACGGTTTTCGCGGGGCAGGGATTCGATGTTCGCTTCCATCATGGAAGCGTTCCATCTGATGGTGCTCCTGTTCCAGCTACCTTCGCCCAATTCAAGCATGATTGCGTTGGACTTGCCCCACAGGACAACTCTGCGGAGCACGGCGCGCTTTAGGCGTGGGCGTCCGACTGAGGAGACGCCGACAGAAGGGTGTTTTTCAAACAGCTGCACAGCAAACTCTGGTTGCGAGGCTTCCGCGTCCTGAATATGAATCTTCAGTTCGTCGAAGGCATGCTTGGCGTTATCTTGGCTGGCAATCATATTAAGCACACTTTTTGGGGTCATTGATAGCCTTGAGCACGGTGTCGAGGCGCTGTTGCCACATCGAAAAGTTGTAATAGCTGTAGCCTTTGAAGGCGATGGCATCCTTACCCATTGCCTGGATGTCTACGACCATATAGACCGAGCGCATCTGAGGGCCGAAGGCTGTTTCCGTGATCGTTATCTTCGTCTTGTCAGGCGACAACACCACGCTGCCCACAGGTTGGCATTCACCCGCATAGGTGGCGATGTTGGCGTAGACCTGATCGATGGGCTTCTGGATCCGAACATCGCGCCGCAGGTTCTCAGGCACCCGCACATCCGCATTGGTGGTGGTTGTGAAGGCCGGCGCGCAGCCAGAGAGCGAGGCGAATGCCATGGAAGCAGCTACAGCAAAAAGACCCAGACGTGTCATATCGACATCCTTATAGAAGACCTGCGATTTTAATGGAGAGAAGCAGGGCGTGACCACGCCACGACGACCTTGACGCCTGCGTCCCTGGCAATTTCGATCATGTTTGCAGTGCTAGTGTGGCCAGGAAAGGCGAGCACCAATTCAGGCTTGCCCTCACGCAGCATGCGATGGTTCCTGACACGTCCACCCCGGCGGCCTGCGGCCGCCTCATAGGGGAAGGGTGGTGGGAGTGACACGCCGCGCGCCACAGGCTTTCGCATGCGCGTCTGCACCGGTCGCCTCGCCCTGAATCAGCAAGGTGATGGTGCGACGCGCGTGGACGCGATCTAAGACCGCCCATACCCATTCCCGGTCGTCGTATTCGCGCCCGCCCGTTACCAACCACACGCATTTACTTTGCTTTGATTAGCTCAAACCAAAGTTCCTCTGCGCCGTCTGCCTCAGATTTGAGCGGATGCGTGGCGCAATAGTTGTCCATCCATAGATACGCCTGCTCGGCCGAGTTGAGCTTATTGAGCGGATCGAAACCGGGCTTGGAAAGCCCTTGGGCAAGGCCGCTCAGATAACCAAGCAGCCAAGTCTTCTGAGTATTGTTTGGCGTCCGAACCCATTTCCCACAGTCGATGTTTCCAAAAATGGCTACTGCGTGCGCAGCAGGGGTGTGAAGCGTGAAGAGGATTGCAGCGGCTGCTAGCGCCTTCTTCATGGTGGTCGTCCTCACTTGCATGGGAAAGCCTCGCGAAGAACGTAATAAATTGCCATGCCTAGCGGCATGTTGTCCTTGAACTTGGCAACGACGGGCGAGTTGCGATCGTCGAGCATCGCCCGAACGTTGCTCGGGTTCAGCGAAAGCTTGCCGGGTTGGCAATAGAGAAGAGTCTTGTTGTCGAATTGGAGTTGAGCATTCGCAACGCCAAGCGAAGAAGTTGCCCCCGCGATATAAACGTCAAGCAGGCCGTCTACTTCCTTTTCGTTCTTCTGTGTTGCAGCTGCAATTCTGTAGTCTTTCCACATGATGTCGGCCATTGCGTTGCCCGACAGCAATGCCCCGCCAAGCGCGGTGATAATCAATTTCTTCATATTATTATTCCCCGGTTGTCCGTCAAAAATACTCCCTGCGTTCAAATCCAAAGCCAAAGTGCCTCGTAGTAGCGGCTGTAGCCCTCGCCGGCGAGCCTGTTACGGAAGCCCGCCTTCTCGATAATATGGCCTAGAACATCAGTCGGTCGCTCCTTCCCCCGCCCCCGCCACTCTTCCATGCACTCCTCGAAGAAGTCCGGATGGTGGGTCTTCACCGCGAGGCAAAGCTCCGTCTGGTTCATCCCAGCTTCTCCAGCATGGCCAACTGCTCGGGCGTCAGGGTCTGGAATTTCTTGAACAGCTCCGACTTCTCGCCGCGCTTCTGGCTCTTGCCGCGACGGTATTCGTCGAGCTTGGCGCCCACCGCGGCCTCATCCAGGTTGTCCAGGATTACCTCGAGGGCATCCCCGACCGGCAGCGCATGCTTCTTTGCCAGCGCAAAGAGCTTGTCCTGGGCGGCAGGGCGCAGGAAGTAGCTGTAGCGCTTCTTTTCCTCGGTGGTTTGCTCGGTTTGCTTTTTCGTCATGGATCAGTCCTTGATTGTGTAAAGTGTCTTGTGTGTATTATAGGTCGTGACTCGTTGTGTCAGACTCCAAAAAAAACGCCCCTTGGAAGGGGCGCCAGGAGACATCACGATGGAAACGGTCAGGTGGTGAAGCCGATCGGGTTGGACGGTTCATCCTCGGCCTGCAGTTGCATGGCCGCGAGCTGGTAGGGCAGGTCACGCAGCAGGAGCAGGCCCAGCAGCATCAGCGGGTTCTGCGTCAGGAGCAGGCCCACCGCGATCAACAGCAGAATGGCGAGATTCAGGATCAAGGTGTGGGTCAATGGGCGCGCCTAAGTAAGTAATGAGTGAAGTGTAGACCCGCCCGAGCCGGGCGGCAAGTCCCTTATGCGGCCGCCTTCGCCAGGCCCAGGCCCACGAAGTCGAAGTCGTCACCCCGGCGCAGCACGTTCTCGGCAAAGCCGGGAGTGGCATCGACGATGGCGCGCCGCTGCTGCGCGTGGTTGGCCAGGTGCGAAGACCATTCATCGCGGGCGTCGACCACCAGCGCCACGTTCGGCCCCTTCTTCTTCGCGCGCAGACCGCCATGTCTACCGCAGCGTGCCAATAATGTTACGTCGTAGCCAAAAGTGTAAAACACGCAACCTTTCCCCATCAGACCACTTCGAGCTTGGCTTCGGCGGCGAAAGGCGCGCGTCCAAACAAAAACGCCGACCCAATGGGTCGGCGTCAACGAGTGCTGAAGGCTGAAGGGTGCTTAAGCCGAGGCCTTTTTTTCCGACGCAACGTAGCCTTTGAATGCCGCAACGGCCTTCGCTTTCTGCTCATCGGTGGCGACGCGGTAGTCGGTGAGACCTGCATCACGTAGCGCTTCGATTAGTTCCCGCTCACCCGTGGAGAGGATTGGTTGCCGCGTTATTTCGTTTTCGATGCTGGCCCACAATTCTGGCTCGTCTTGTGACAGAACAAGTTTGTAGAGATGGAGTGGGTCGACGTTCAAAGCGCGAGCCATGCCAGCGATGCGAGCCTGGGGCAAAGCAATTTTGCCGCTCTTGATCATGGATATGACGTTGGGCTTAGGGAAGCCTGCGATTTCCGCGATCTCGATCTGGCTTCGGCCGGATAGCTCGATGGCCTTGGCAATGAAGTCTGCCACGCTGATTTGTTCAGTCGACTTCTTAGCTGCCTTCTTGGAAGCAGTTGCGTTCATAGATCCTCCAGCCCGACACATTCGTCGGAGATAACGTTCGTAGGTATAAGGAGGTGCCAGTCACATATCTATTTGGTGACGCCTCGTTGCATTAATTATAGATCAGATAAGCTACTAGTGAGTGAGGTAAGCCCCACGCCACCGATGGGTTAAACCCTAGCAAAGTGTGAGGACTTGCATGTCACGCCGATAAAAGTAACTAGCTACATGGACAACGTCGAGAGTTACAACTGCACCCGCGAAGCCTATGTCCAGGCGGCGCGCGACGCGGCCGGCGTTACCTTCGCCGTGCTGCATGACGGCAAGTGGTATGAACGCGGCTCGATGGGCTGGTGGGGCTGCGTGTCCGACGAGAAGGACACGAACGAGTGGTATCGCCAGTTTGCCGAGCTGATCGACGGCCTGCCCGACGACACGCCGCTGACCGTGGTCGACTGCCACATCTAAGGCCAGGGCCATGCCGAGCTACTTTGTCGCCTATCGGTGGCACTCCCCGATGGCCAGGTGGCGGGAGAAGGGCGCTGCCGGCTGCAGCGCTCCACCCCGGTTTGCACCATCGAGGACGTGGCAGACATGGAACAGGCCATCCGCATCATGCCGAATCACCGCGGCATGAACCAGATCATCATCCAGAACTGGCAACGCTTCGAGGAGCCAATCGAGTGATTACCACAATCTGCATCGCCGTCGCCTTCGGGCTGATTTTCGGCGGGAGGAAGGGGCCGTGATTCGCGTCGCCTTCGTCTTTCTGAACCTGCTGGCCTTGGTGTCCGGCCTGCTGCATGTCTACTTGTCGATTCGGCCGGATCAGCGTTGGAACACGCTGCGCCGCGTGAATCGCCTGGTTGGCCTGGGGCTGGGCGTGCTGGGGGTCGTCATCGCCATCATGTTCGTCCTGTCCAACCTGGACACCCTCACCAACTGATTTACCACTCTCATAGGAGAAACCATGAAGAAGTTCTTCCGTTCCATCGTCACGATCGGTGCCATGCTGGGTGCCGCGGTCGCACTCTCTGGCTGCGGCTCAGGCTTTTTTTGGCTTGTCAGATAAGTCACTGCTGAGGTTATAATATGTTGCGTCGAAGCGATCCAGGCATCGTGCTTGCAGCGACATCGCGCGGGCCATTTCACTTTGACGGTCGGGTTAGAGCGGTGCTGACGTGGCGCGCTGCAGCGGGCTGCGGAGGGTTGCACAACTCTCCTGCGCAAGCGCTTCAAGCCCCTGCGTTCGGTCGATACAGTTTCGTTATTACCACACCAACGGGAGAGCAAAGATGCTCACGGCAGCGCAGTATGCGCAAGCGCATTCCTTACAGAACGAGTTCCGGGCCAACACGAACTACGAGGCCCGCGAAGTCATCCACAATCACCTCGACCGCCTGCTGGATCCGGCGGTTGCTGCAGCCAGGAAGCCCACCACCGACCGTCCGACCATCGAGGGCTGGATCGAGAAGCTGCCGCTGGGGTATCACCGCGCGATGCTCCGGATGGAGGTCTACAACCGCTGGCCGCCGGCGCCGACCGTCTACCCGAAAGAACAAGCCGAAGCGCCGCGCGTGGTCCACAAGCCTGCCCCGGTCGCCAAGCCCAAGCCCGCTTCCGCAGCGGCCGAACCCGTGAGCTTCGCGGAAGGCCTGGCTGCAGCCATCAACAGCCGTTTTAATGACGCCTAAAGGATAAGTCATGAGTGAATTAGCGCAAGCCATCAACGCCGCCGTTGCCGAAGAGCTGGGCCTCACGGTCGAGCCGATCGACGGCGCGGAGGGATTGCCCGAAGGTGCCTTTGGTGACCCGTTGCCGGAGCCCGAGGTCAAGCACCCGGTGCCGCCGATGGAGCCGGAGAAGCTGAAGGAGTTGGCGCGCGCCTACCTGCGCGGCGAAATCTTCACCGACCGTCAGTGCCAGCAGCCCAACGACCTCCATCTGGCCTTCATGCCGATCGTCTTTGGCGCCTTGAGCGCCTTCGATGTCGGCACGCTGGGCCTAATCTACGAGTTCTGGAGCGAGGCCGGCCCGCGCTCCATCAATGGCATGCCGACCTTCTTCTCCATGCGCATGCTGAACCGCGAGGACGCGACGACGCTGGCCGGCTACGTCGAGAAGCTGGCTGAGGCCGAGAAGAATGCGCTGGCAGCGCTCGGTTAAGGAAAGGGGGAATCCTCACATGAAATATTTCGACCGCGAAGGTAGGCCACTGACTTCTGAAGAGTGGCTGGAGAAGCGCGCCGACACCGCCTACAACGTCGTGCGCCAATTCGACAACGGCAAGGTCTACATCGCCATCGAG
This sequence comes from Cupriavidus taiwanensis LMG 19424, assembly GCF_000069785.1. NCBI lineage: Bacteria > Pseudomonadati > Pseudomonadota > Betaproteobacteria > Burkholderiales > Burkholderiaceae > Cupriavidus > Cupriavidus taiwanensis. The sequence continues at coordinate 1,026,401 of NC_010530.1, forward strand.
TGGTATGGCAAGTGCAAGGACCGCGAGGCGGTTTACCAGCACCTTGCGCCGCTGTTCAGGCTGCACTTCCAAACCTACTCGGACGTGGACGGACGCCTGATACCGGACCCTCAGGACGGCAAGATGTTCGGCACCGAGCAGGAAGCCATCGAGGCCTACGAGAAGCAGGTGGTGCGCAGGACCGAGTCCACGCGCGACGACGACGGCAACGTGGTTGAGGTCGGCAACATCCACACGCCGGTCAGCCCTGACGCGCCGCACTCGGAAGAGGCGGTGGCCATGATTTCCACCGGAGACGACGATGTCGGCGTCTGGTGAATCGAAGCCGTTTGGCGCGCCACGCACCGACGCACTGTTCCACCAACTGTCCCAGCCGCGCGCCGAGACACCGATGGAGCGTCGCTCGCGGGTGGAATATGGGCTGCTCATGCACGCCGTGCAGCTGGAGAAGGAGCTGATGGGAAAGGCGCCCAGAAAAGGCAACTATCGCCCCGGCACGCCGCTCAACGAAATCCTCAAGGACTGCTGGTCGCGCAGCTTCACCATGGAGCAGACCCTGCAGGAGGTGGAGGGGATGGGGTTCAAGGTCGACGCCTCGCTCGTCACGTGGTTCAACGGCCAGTGGGATGCCGATTTCCAGCGCGAAATGTCCAGAGAGGACAGGGCGGACAAGCTCATGGAGCAGGCACAGGTGTTCGCCAGCGCATGGGCCTCGGTTGACGGCCCATTCGATACCGGCACCATGCTGGCCACCGCGAAGAAGGAGCGCGAGAACCTGCGCAAGATGATCCTGGAGGCCGATCGTGGCTAAAGCTGACCCGAAGCTCGAGGCCTGGCTGAAGTCGGGCAAATACCTACCTGAGCCGCTGCGGGACTTCCACGACCAGAAGGAAGTCTTTATGGCCATGCACGAGATTGTGAATGTGGAAGGCAACGCGATGGCGGCCAGGGTCGATTGGATCTCCGGGCAGTGCTACGTGATCGACATCTTCCTCTGGTTCATGGCTCGCCGTGGTTACACGCTGCAGCGCAGCCGTGCGCCGGTGCCGTTCCTGGATCTGGAGCAGACCGTGAGTGAGCAGACCGCCAAGCGCGAGGCTCATTTCACGGCGCTGCTCACTGGCGCGATGAAGGGGCCGTCGTGAGTCTTGAGGATCTTCCCAACAGCCGCACACCGGACCTCTACCTGACCGCAGCGCAACGCGAAGCCGAATATCCGCGCTTCGAGCGGTGGTGGCAAGACCACGGCCGGTATTGCCGCGCCGGCGGTGGTGAATACGAAAAGTCGTTTGCTTGGGCGTCCTGGCAATACCTGCGGGCGTCCCTCCACCAGCAGCCGCTGACTTTCGACGCGCGTGAAGTCCACTGAAAGGAGTAGCCATGAAGCGAAGCGAGAACCCGTTCAAAGGCCCGTGCTACGACGGCCAACAGACCTTCCACGTTGCCGCCGGCGATCGGATCGGCATGGTGAAGAAGTTCGACAAGGCGCAATGCGAGGCTGCATTGCAAGTGCCTGGCCTGCAGAAGACGGTCGAGAACGCCGTCAAGGTTCGCCTGCGCCAGCTCGACGGCGGCACGGTGAAACGGAAAAGGAGTTCGCCGTGATTCGAAATCTCTGGCGACGCCTGGTTGAGTTCGTCCGCGATCCTTACAAAGGCGCGCGTGAGCAGGCCGAACGGGAGATTGCCGACATCGAGGCCTGGGTCAAAGCTGGCGCACCGGAAGGTGGCTGGGCCAAACTGAAGAAGGAAAGGAGGTGGTGGCTATGACGTTCGAGGAGTGGTGGAGTGGCCGGTGCAAGAACATCAGCTACATCAGCGTGGCCGAACTGCGCGAAGCCTGGCGCATGGGTGCGGCGAGTGGCGCAGCGCTCGCACCTACCGGGCGCTCCGTGCGTTGCGGCGCCTATGTGTTCGATCTGCGCTCCCGCCAAGCCTCGCGTCATGGCCGCATCGTCCCGCTCGCGCCAAAGGAATTCGATCTGGCGGTGCTGCTATTTCGTAACATGGATCGCGTCGTGACCCGCGATCACCTTGTCGCCGCGGTATGGGGCCGCGACCTGTCGCCCCAATCGCGGACGGTCGACTCGCATATCTCGCGCACGCGCACCAAGTTGGGCCTAAACGGCGAACACGGCCTCAAGCTCGTGCCTGTCTACACCCACGGCTACCGGCTGCAGATGGCAGGCACAGCTATCGCAAACGAACAAGGAGCATTGGCATGAGTCTGAGCAAAGACGCCCGCGAACTGCTGGAGCGCGCCATCAACCATTCACGCACCTACGCGCGGAACAATATGGGTGGGGATCGGGAAGCCGCAGAACACATCTTCGGACTGTGCGGCCTGATCGAAGGCGCACTCCTTGTTACCACCGGCCAGGGCGCCAGCGCGCAACAGGCGGAGCCCACCGACTGGATGTGGTGCTACGAGAACCCGCACGAAGCCGCGCGCGAGATTGACCGCCTACGCGCCGCCCCTGCGCCGACCGCATCGCCTGCCGCCCCTACGGGAGCCGAGGCGGGAGAACTGGTCAAAGAACTGGACGAACTCTCATCCGATATGGCGTATGAAGCCAACTGTGAGGGGGATCAAGAGAAGGCCAGCCGCGCGCCGGTGATCGAGCGTGGCGCACGCGCCTTGGCTGCTCTCGCCGCCCCGCAGAGCGCCAGCAAGGAGTGTGCGTGAGCAAGGTCAACAAGAACTATTGGCAGTATGTCAAGGAATCGACCAAGGGCATGCTGACCGCCTGGGGCCGCATCAATTGGTATTGGGACGCTGTGGTGGAAGGATTCTTGTCCGCCATCTTTGTCGCGCTACTATTGTTGCTGCCGTTCTTCTTCTGGCTGTCACCGCTTGTCGCGCTGCTGACCCGTGCCAGTGATCGCCGCGATGCCAGGCAACTGGCGAAGCAGCAAGAGGAGTTCCTGCGTCGGCGCCGATCCATCTGGAGTTTCCGAATGAATGATTCGGTTGTCGAACGCACACGCAAGGAGATCCAGGGATGATTCCGAAGTCTGAGATGAAACATGGCGCCTACTACCAGGGGCGCTGCCGCAATGCCACGATCGCGCGCTGGAATGGCGAGAAGCAATGCTTCGTCCATTTCCGGACGAAATTCGGGGAGCATTTCCTTGAGTCGATCAAGCACGAGGAGGACTTTTCCGGCTTCGACTGCTTCAAGCCTGACCGCGAGGTGACATTCGAGGAGACAGGCCTGGACCAGGAGATCAACATCAACAGTGCCTGGGGGCCGTTCTAGGCAAGTCGCGTAGGCCCTGATGACTGTCCTGTTCCCGGTTGCGAGCATGTCACTGCTGAGTTCATTTCAGCGCGACAACCAACCGACAGGACAGTCCATCATGAAAGCCATCATCCAGCTCAAATGCACCCGCCACCGTTCGTCTGGTGAAATCATCGGGTTCCGCATGCAAGCGGCCATCCCCAACGAAGCAGGCCGCGTGATGCGCGCCTGCACGGACGGGCAGGGTGAAGTCCTCTCCTTCTACGCGACCAGCCAACTCGCGCCGTCCTTCAACCGCCCCTACCTGATCGAGGAAACCTCGGACTACTCGCTGATCGGTAAAGGCGAAATGAAGCGCTTCCTGGAGAAATTGCGCTGGCAGGGTTACACCGCCTACGAGTTCGTCGGCAAGATGTGGGAGCGCGTCCGCCTCGATCCCCACTCGCTGGTCTGACGGGCCAGACACAGGAAAGGCGCCTTTCGGCGCCTTTCAAATCCTCCCAAGCCGGCCTAGGCTGCTAGTTCGCAAATGACTTGGAAATTCTGCGCCGCCACGACACCGTCTCGCAGGATGGGGGTGACACACAACTTCGTCACATTCCACGTCTCCATATTGCTGGATGTGGAGACGCCATGACGTGCCTGCAGGCGAATGGCCGTGCCGACTGCCAGGTGACTCAGTTCCCCATTGGCGCCAATTACCGCGAAGCGCTCCGGCTTCCCGACTTCGTTCTCGGTATAGAACTCATAGGTCCACGGCCAAGTGGGATTGATGCGCTCGTATTCCTCTCTCGAGATACCGAGCTTGAAACTCCTCTCCATCCAAGATCTCCAGAATAAGTTGGAGCGCCAGCCTAGCATACTCGCGCGCGGCTTCGCTACCGGCCGCTTGGTCTCCTTTGCTACCAACGCTATTCGCGCATCGCCTGCGCACCCATTCACGCTGCACCGTGCCAAGCATCTCTCCTGCTGGATCGATTGTTGTGCCTGCTGGCGCTTGAGAATATCTCTACATCGCAGCGCGCAACGCAAAGCGCTTCGATACATACCTAAAAACACACTTGAAAGGAAAACATCATGACCAACCTTATCGCTGATGTGAGTGCCAACGACCAAGCCGTTCTCGATGACGTGCTGAACGGCCTGGAGATTCCGGGCACCGAGGGCGAAGTCGCGGGCCTGCTCGCTGACCTGAACCTGGATCCGGACGACATTGTTGAGCCTGCGCTGCCGTCGGGCGACGAAGCCAACGCCGCGATTTTGGGTAAATCGACCATGCAAGCCGCGGTGCCTGCGCTGCCCGCTCCGGTCGCTCCGCTGATCGACGCCAACGCCATCGACGAAGCGGCGCTGGTAGCGGCGGTGCAGGGCGCCGAGAAGCAAGAAGCCTTGCAAGCGCTGTATGCCGAGCAAGAGCCGGCCCTGCCCACCAGCGCTGGTGATGCGCCGGCGACCGAGGAGGTCCAGCCGATGGACCCGGCCAAGCCCAAGCGCCAGGCGAGCCACAACCCGCTGCGCAGCACCAGCGCCAAGAAGTCGGAGAAGCTGGTTGCCCGCCTGGGTGAGCAGGTATCCGAATACCTCGTCCTGGAGATGAGCGATGCCACGCTGCCGCCCGAAGAACTGAAGGCGAAGCAGGATGCGCTGATGGCGATGCTCGATATGTCGCCCACCAACATCGCCCGCGCCAACGGCCAGGCCGCGGTCCAGAAGAAGGTCGCGGACAAGGCGCTGATGCTGTTCGGCTGGATCAAGAACGGTGGCGAACTGAACGAAATCATGCGCCGCACGTTCACGGTCCTGCACCGCGATGGGTTCCTGACCTCGGGCGAGAAGGGCAACCTCCAACTCGACCTGCTGGCGAAGCCCTACTCACTGGGCACGGCGCGAGCGCAGTCCTCGCAGATGTTCGCCCTTCTGCCCCTGCTGAAGATCGCAATCCGCGAGAAGGGCAAGATGATCGCCAACCCCGACAGCGCGCTGCTGCCGCAGATCAAGGCCCGCCTGGCGCTGCAGTAAGGCAAACGCGGTCATGAAGGGCGTCCGCCCCTTCACCGTCAAGCCGCTTGCGCTGCAGGCGGCTTCTCAGTGAAACCACCCGACACCTTGGAGAGAATGATGGACGTGTCCAAACTGCGCCTGCTGTCCGACGATGCTCTGCGCACCCTGAACCATGCCGTTGTGGGCGTCATCCGCGAGCGCCAAGCTGCCAAGCAGCGGGAAGTTGCCATCAGCCTGCGCATCGGTGGCATCGCCAGCTTCTACAGCCGCAAGGATGGCAAGACCGTCAAGATCCGGATTGACCGCCTGAACATGAAGACGGTCAGCGGCACCGAGGTGGATCCGACGACCCACAAGCCGACCTTTCGCACCTGGCGCGTCAGCCCCAGTCTCCTGACAGCTGAACACGCTCGCTCCGACAAGCCGCTGTCGGGCGCTGCCACCTTCTAAGCGGCACCGATTTACCTGAGAGTGTGTGACTTTGCGAGGCTTCGGCCCTGCCTTTTTGCGACAATGGGGTTCCATGGAATAGGGGGGAGAGCTATGGCGCTGAACAAGCAGGAACTGCAACCGTTGGTCTATGAATTTTTCTTTGCCTTCTCACGGATGGAATTAGCGCTGAAAGAACGACGGCTGCTTGAGCATGAAAAGGAGGATGCCAAGGCGAAGCCGGGGTGGAGCGCCTTTGTTGAGATGTTTGAGGCCGACTATGTCCAAAGCGCAGAGGGGATGGCGTTGATTGAGGCGCGGCCGAAGTGCCAGTTTGTGGGGCCGGACCAGTCCCTTGTGTGGCGTGAACTGAGGGCTGATCCCAACCGATCCGAGCTTGCCAATACGGTCGACGCGCTCCAGGTCGTCCGTAACAATCTCTTCCATGGCGGCAAGCATGGGGAGAAGTCCTGGGATGACCCAGAGCGGATCGACCGCCTATTGACTCTTGGTAAAGTCGTGCTGCAACAGCTGGCAAATCTGCACGACGACATTCGCGCCGAGTTCCTCGACGAGGTGTAAGGACGCGAGCGCTTAGACCCTCTATGAGCGATTCTTGCTGCAGCGTTAAGGGTCGGGTAGCACTGCGCGAATTGCCCGCGAGGCCGCACTGTTCTGATGCGACTGCACACTGTGGCAGGTGGGTCACCTGATGTCGTTAAGCTTCGGCAGGAGATTGCTAATCACGAAGTTGTCAACGTGCTGAACGATCTTTAGCAGTAAGTGGTGGAGGTGGTTCACGTGATGTAGTTCAATTTTCCGCGGGCTCCCATCAACAGCGTTCCCGTTCCGATGCACTAAGTCATGGCGCGCAGAAACGACACCGGCAAGATCGTCGAGCAGCGCTTCGGGTATATCGGCTAGGAGCACGTTGTTGAAGATTGACTTGATGTCTCCGATGTTATGGAACGAAACTCTTTCCAAGCTCTCCTGAACCATGGACTGGATTTGGTCAAGCGTGGTAAAGAGATCTTGGATGGCAACCTTCTTTTCGCGCTGACCTAGGCCACCCGACTCGACATACCGGCGCAGGAGGTTTCGATCCTTCAGAATGAAACGCCGCGCGGTGTCGGACAAGTATGCCTCTAGGGCAGTCACGAGATTGCTGTAGACCATCTTGCAAAGGACATCATTGCCCCGCGGCACCGTGCCGAACAGTTGCAGCGCTTCGGTCGTTGATCGAACGAACGTGTCGTGGAATACGGTCGTCCGAGGGGCGGAGGCGGCGTTCTCTTTCCCAAAGAAGTCTGCAATATAGCCGCCCCGGACGAGTTCGGTGGCGTCAAGTTCGCAGGATGCGTTCTCAGGGGCTGCCTCAAGGGCGATCCGCATCGCACCATTTATGCTCCGAGCTGGGATGCCGAGATCAAGAGGAAGCCAAGTAGAGCGTCGGAGGTGGTCGTCGATCTTTAAGAGAAGTCGGTGGATTGCCGAGCCTTCCACTTCATTGATCACGCCTACGTGCGCCTTTTTTGGCGCGCTAATCACGAAGCGGGCTGCTTCGAGCCACTCTTTCAGGTCCATCCGGTCATAGAGTTCGACGTCCTCGTTTTCGATCCAATCGTGCCATTGTCCGGCCTCGTCGGATAGCTTGTCGCAGGCGAATTTGAACTCCCGTTCGGCATCTTCCACTGTGTAACCAAGGGCGTCCAGTCGCGCTTTCATCGCTCTTACAGTTGCTCGATACCGATAGCGTGGGAATAGACCGCCGCCGGCCAAATGCTCGTTCGAACGGTCTTTATCTTCATCGAGGAACAGCCACATCGACAGGAAACCCGGTGTCCGGAGGACCGGATACCCGGCCACTTTGAGGTATGCACTACTATCCATTCGCGTCGCTGGTAACTTTGTAGAGCCTGAATTTTACGCAGTTCGGAATCGCTTGCATAATAAGTCATCAGTGACGTATGATTGCGGCTCTGTCAGCACGAATTAGCTCCATACCCGGTTTATCGTGGTGGGCGGCGTCTTTCTTGGATAAGTCATAAGTGACGAACAATATCCTGCGGTGCGTAACCAGAATTCATACACCGACCAACACAATGTGAGACGACCCATGTGGATCATCACGCGAGATTTCCTGCACGAGCAGAGCCCTGACACTCCGAGCTGCGTTGGCCGCGGCACCTGCAAGAAGGAAGTGGAGACTACATTGCCGGGCGTGCCGGCAGAGGCGAGGGACGCCTTCCTGGCGGAGCTGCGCAAGCAGATGCCTTACGCCTCCCGCCTGTATGACGACGATGGTGAACTCTACTACGAGGGCCTGTCGTCCGATCGGGACTCGGAGATCGCTTTCCAGCCGCTCGATTGGGCCACCGCGGACAGCGGCTGCACCTACATCGAATACCTCCAGGACAACGGCAAGTGGGAGCAACTTTGATTACCCAGGCACAACGTCAAGTCGTCGCGCAGATGCAGGATCTGGATCGCCAGGTCCGCGCGCTTTACGACCAACAGGATCGCCTCATGAAGATTCTACCGCCGCTGGACCAGCTCTCGGATCTGGACCTGGACTGGTGGATCGGAAATCTGCCCGGCTGCTTCCATCGCACGGAGCTGCGAGTCGAGCGCTCGCGCCGCAATGAAACCCAGGAGAAAGCCTGATGCCCAGGCCAACACGAACGCACCCCGTGCCGAAGGTGGGCGACACCGTCGCCCTGAACGACTTCGGCCTGCAGCAAATCTACGGTAACAGCCGCGGTGGCTTGAGCCACATGAAGACGCTGCAGATGAAGATCACGCACGTGGACCGCGAGTCCATGACCTACCCGGAAGAGACCTTCCCGGTGGAGGTGGATAACGCGGACATCAATATGTTCCTGATCGACCACTGGTGCTTCGACGTTGTGGAGCCGGCATGATTCTCTTCACATCCGACACGCATTTTTGGCACCGCAACGCACTCAAGTTCCGGGACTTCGAATCGGTCGAAAGCATGAACGACCTCCTGGTCAAGCGCTGGAATCGCGTGGTCAAACCTGACGACGACATTTTCCACCTTGGCGACCTGTCCTTTGCGGGGCTGGCCAGGACGGTGGAGGTGGTGCGCCAACTGAATGGCCGCAAGCACTGGATCACCGGCAACCATGACCACGCGCTGGAGCGCAAGCCGGAGTTGACCAACCTGTTCCAGTCGGTCCAACCCTACAAGGAGCTGAAGATCACGGACCCGGACGCGAAGGGCGGCGTTCAGCGCATCGTGCTGTGCCACTTCCCGATCCTGTCCTGGAACTGGATGCACCACGGCAGCTGGATGCTGCATGGCCACAGCCATGGGACGCTCAGGCACCCCTACGAGGACATGCGGCTCTATGACGTGGGTGTAGACCCGAATGGGCTGCAACCGGTGCCCTACTGGAAGATCAAGCAGATCATGCGGCTGCGGCGCGGTCATGTCTGCGACCAGCATATGGAGACCGCAGATGACGCTGCAGCTGCCTGAAGGCATCAGCCACCAGGACCTGATCGAAGTCTCCGGCTTGGGCGACACCGTGTGGGTGAACGCTCCGGACGGTTCGTGCATCGGCCGGTTCTCCAAGCGTTTTGGCATCGACGTGCATCGGACTCTCACGGATCAGATGACCGGGCTGGATCAGTGCCTGTTTTGCACTCATGAAGCGGCCGGGCCGGCGGAGTGGGAGCAGTTTCGCGCGGCCATGCTGCAGCACTACGGCATGGACGTGCCGGCAGACACCATAAATTTCGAGGAGAAAGCATGACCGAGCGCACCATCGTGGACGATTTCGTCAAGCAGGCGATGTTGGACCACTTCAGCCTGTTCCCGACCCGCAATCACGTCCTGGAACACCTGTTCCTCACCCTCGGCAATGGCTTCGAGTGGGGATCGGACGGTTACGGTAATGCCGTGCCGGTGGCCTACTTCCTTGATCGCCATGCCAACCGCGGCATACTCCTCTTCGAGGAAGAAATGCCTGATATGGCCAACAAGACTACCGGCCTGCCTGCCTTGGACGCGGCCTATCAGGTCAACGCCGAGTTCCAGAACCTCGTGCGCTCCTGGGCTGCCGCGAACATCGACGTTATCTCCAGCGATGCCTTTCACTTCTACGGCCACAGCCTTGGTAAGGTGAAGCCATACCCATACTGCAAAGGCGGCCTGCTGGACACAGCTCCGGACAATATTCATCCCGAGTGGAAGCGTGCCGCGGTGCGGTTTGCCCACAACATTCTGGCGCAGATTCGTGGCTCGCTCGGTCTGGTCAATAGCGACGAGGAGACGCTGCGTTACCTGGAGCAGCGCGCTCAGGAATATCTGCAGCCGTTCCAGGTATGCAAGGCGGCAGTGAAGCGCTTCCGCGATCCTGCTCAGGAGGCTCTGGCCGCCAAGCTCATTGCCGAGGTGTTGGCGGAAGGCGGCAAGTCATGAAAGCCAAGCGCACAGAGCCGAAAGTTACGCGCATTCGTCCTGCCGGCGACAACCATCAGGTTGTCACGGTGGAGGGCGGCCGCGGCCTCTACAGAAAGCAGCCATGCGATGACTGCCCCTGGCGGGTGGATGCCGTGGCTGAGTTTCCCGCTGAGGCCTTCCGGCATTCGGCCCCAACGGCTTACGACATGGCGACACACACGTTTGCCTGCCACCAGTCTGGTCAACAGAAGCCGGCCACGTGCGCTGGCTTCCTGCTGCGCGGCGCCGAACACAACCTCAGCGTGCGCATGGGCCGGATGAACGGACGCATCAAGAACGACGTGTCGGACGGCGGTCATGCGCTGCATCCGAGCTACCGAGCGATGGCTGTGGCCAATGGGGTGGATCCGGACGATCCAGTGCTGCAGCCCTGCCGCGACTAGCGGCGTCATTGCAGGCTAAGTAGCAGGACCAACTCAAAGTCCTACTACCGATTGCGACAATTCTTACATCAACAACCGAACGGGAATCGACATGATCGACCTGATCCTGGACCGCGTGCGTCAAGCCCAACAGCAGCGGACCTATGACACCAAGCTGACGTTCGAAGCCAACGGCCAGGTGTTCAACCTGATCGAGCCGCACGATAAGCAGAGGCAGATGATGGCTCTGATCCGCGACGACAACGTGGACGATCCGACGGTGATCTTCCAGAAGATCAGCCATACCGTCGACGGCGCCTTCTGGAAGATGGCCACCATGACCAGCAGCGACACGGATCTCCATCTGGAGGGCGGCTTCTGGGTCATGTGTTCCGGCATTCTCCGCACCCGCACGCACCTGCATAAGGAGCTGTATTACGCCATGCAGAAGGCGTCGCAGGCCTACATCGAAACATTTGGCGTTGGAGTAAGTAAGCAATGAGGTAGTTTGCAGACGTCACCGGTCACTTTGTGTAGTGCGAACGGCTGATGGCTGCCTTGAGAAACGTGCCCTACGCTTTCCCCCAGTGAAGCTACGGAGTAATCATGCCTACCTCGCGTCTGATGCTCGCCGTTGTGCTATTCGTTGCGACGGGAAATGGCCTATCTCACACCCTGGAAGGGTTGGTGCCCTATGAGCCGCCACGCTCACCTTCACAAAAAGACCTCGTCGGCTTTGGACAAACCACTTACTTGAAGGATCCGAAATCGCAGTGGCTTTACACGGTCAACAAGGACGTGATGCGAGACAAGACAAGAGTGACTGCACGACTGTCGGCGTTTACGCCTGCTGACCGGCCACACTCCGTCGCCGACGTTACAGTCGTTCTAAGTCTGAACTCTGCCCCAAACGGTAGTGACATAGTTCGATTTGATCGGACAGTAGGGAAAGAAATTGGCTGCAAAGGGCGATGTCAACTTGAAATGCGGTTTGATTCCGGACCTGTGATTAAGGTTGCAGTCCAGGAACGAGGCCAGGCTCCTTTGAATTCGTTCCACATAGTCGAGCCCAAAGCATTCGTTAAGTCGCTGAAGAAGTCCAAAGTCATGATCGTAGAGTTTCCACTCGTCGGCGCGATGCCAAATCAACTGGTGTTCGAAACAGCTGGCCTCAAGTGGGACTAGGCTGGCCGTTTACGGGATGGCCGAGATGCTCCTAGGGCGGCAATCCGTCTATACTGTATAAATATACAGTATCTCCGACGATCATGGACTGGATCAAGTTTGGCCCACGGCCACAGCACAAATATGCGGCTGGGGAACTGAGAGAGCTTTACCAGGCATGTCCCACGCCCCAGATGCGTCAAGCGCTGTGGGAAATCAAGCGCCTGCAGACAATCGTCAAGAAGGCGAATCAGTTGGGCCGCGCACTTTCAGGCATGGGCTATCAAGAGGCGGACCTCGCACTCCTCGGTCTCATGCAGATGTTGAAGGATGAGCCGTGCATCCATGAGGACCCGACCAGATCCATCGTGGAGGCAATGGAGCGCGACAAGGAGTGATCGTTTAGCAACATTGCCTGGATGCTGATACAATTCGTTACATGTCGTTGATCTACATTGCCCACTTATTGCGCCGAGCCCTTCCGGCAGAAAGTGCCTGTCGCCTCTTTAATACGTCATGGCTCTCACGGAGCCACCGCATGCGTCTCCTGCGCCGAGCCTTCCCTGGAATCGCAAAGCGTGTTTCGATCGCCGCGCCAATCCACATCGATCAACGCGGCAACCTAAGTATTGGCAGCGAGTCGTTTCTCAACACCGGCTGCGTGATCCTGAACGGTGCGCAGGTATTCATCGGCGCGAACGTCCTGGTCGGCCCCGGCGTGGTATTCGCTGCAGATGGACACCACATCGACCCGCTGGAACGGGCAGCGGATCCAAGCGCCAAAAGCAAGCCCATCACGATCGAGGATAACGTCTGGATTGGCGCTCGCGCAGTGATCTGTCCTGGCGTAACCATCGGAGCCAACAGCGTGATCGGCGCCGGCAGCATCGTGACGCGCGATGTTCCGCGAGGCGTTCTGGCGGCTGGCAATCCTTGCGCTGTTAAGAGGAGTGTGTCAGCCAACCAGGAAAGCTGGACCGGTGCGGATGGCCTGAAAAGAGCGGCCTGACGGATCTCAGCACGACCTGGATCTTCGCGGCGCACCTGCGGGCGGATTGAAGAAAAGCCGACAAAATAAGGCACCCGAATTTGGGTGCCTTTTGTTTGATCGGTAGCGGCCATGGAGTAGCCAGTGGTTACAGAAATGGTGACAGACGGCAATTCCGCTGCTAATCTCAGCGCGTCACCTACCCACTTGGCCCTGCCGTGCTGCATCCGCTGGTGCTGCTGTTCGCGTTGTCGGGCACGCTGATGGTCAGCAAGACCCTGCGCATCCCGAAATTCTGAGTGGCCGGCGCGCGTGACGCCGGCAATCTCTCTTTCTCGTTTGCTTCGCCAGTGCTGATGCGAACAGCGCCTCACGCGTGGCTTAGGCGCGTGCAGCCTCCGCAGCCACCCCCGCACGCTGGCGGCTGACCATCAACGCCATCAGCGCCGCCACCAGGCAGGCCGCTCCGGCCGCGTAGAGCGCCGGCGTATAGGTCAGCAGCAGCGTACGGCTCAGGCCGGCGCCGAACGCTGCCACCGCCGCGCCGATCTGGTGTGCCGCGAAGATCCACCCGAATACCATTGGCGCGCGCTCGCGCCCGAACGCCGTGGCCGCCAGCTTGACCGTCGGCGGCACGGTGGCGATCCAGTCGAGGCCATAGAACATCGCAAAGATCGACAACCCGTATAGCGTGAAGGTGGAGTGGGGCAGCCAGAACAGCGACAGGCCGCGCAGCGCGTAGTACCAGAACAGCAGCTTGCGGCTGTCATAGCGGTCGGACAGCCAGCCCGACAGGATGGTGCCGACAAAGTCGAACGCCCCCATCATCGCCAGCGCCGAGGCCGCGGGTACAGGACCCATGCCGAAGTCGCCGCACAGCGCGATGAAGTGGGTCTGGATCAGCCCGTTGGTGCTCAAGCCGCAAATGAAGAAGGTGCCGGCCAGCACCCAGAAGGCCTGGTTACGCGCCGCGTCGCGCAGCACGCGGAACGGGCCGCTCAGCGTAAATGGCACAGCGGGCTGCGGTGCGGGCGGCACCGGCGTGGAGGCCGGGACTTCGCCGAACGCGGCCAGGCCGACCTCGGCGGGCCGGCTGCGCATCAGCCCGAATACCAGCAATGCCAGCACCGCGCACGCCGCCAACACCGGCAGCACGGCCACGCGCCAGCCCATATGCTCGATCAGCCAGGCCGCCACCGGCAGGAACGCCAGCTGCCCGGTGGCGGCGCTGGCCGTCAGGATGCCGATGACAAGGCCGCGCCGCGCGCTGAACCAGCGGTTGGCTACCACGGCCGCCAGCACCAGCGCTGTCAGGCCGGAGCCGACCCCCAGCATCAGGCCCCATGCCACAAAGAGCTGCCACAGCTCGGTCGACACGGTGGCCAGCGCCATGCCGCCCGCAATCAACGCCAGCGCGGCGCAGACCACGTTGCGCACGCCGAATCGGTCCATCAGCAGCGCCGAGAACGGCGCCATCAGCCCGAACAGGGCAAAGCGGAACGCCAGGATCGACGAGATCTGGTCGGTGTTCCAGCCCATCTCCCGGCTCAGCGGCTGCAGGAAGGCACCGGGCAGGCCAAGTGCGGCCGAGGTGGTGAGCATGACCATGAAGGTCAGGGCGGCGATCAGCCACGCGTAGTGGATGCCGCGCCGGTCGAGCCGGCGGGAAAGGGCTTGGGCGAACATGGGGGCTCTTGTGGTCTCGGTTTCGATGCGGATCGGAAAGGACAAAGGAAGGGCATCCCGCTGCGTTCGGCTGCGGGTTGTCGGTCAATCTTCAGGAAAAAAGCCCGGTACTAGGCGTTGCCGTCCAGCAGATGGGTTCGCACTGCGTTCAGCATCTCGTCGGAGAGCGTATCGCCTTCGGTGGCGCGCGCGAGCGTGAGGGCGCCGACCAGTAACGCCATGCGCACCAGCGCCTCTTCGTGGCGTTCCTGCGGATCGTCCGACGCCACGGTCTGCGCCATGTCATCGATCATGGTTCGTAGCCCTTCGGCATAGGCCTGGCGCACCGGTTTGCCGGCGGGCTCGCGGGCGACATCGACGGCCAGCGCGGCGGCCGCGCAGCCGACGCCGGGGTTGGCACAATGCGCGGCGGTCAGGTAGGGCTCGACCAGGTTGGCGAGCATGGCTTTGCGGTCGCCGTCGGCGCGCGCGAGGCGACGTTCCCAGCGCGCGGTCGATTCCTCGAACGCGCGCTTGCAGGCCTGCGCCGCCAGCGCATCCTTCGAGGCGAAGTGGCCATAGAAGCCGCCATGGGTCAGGCCGGCGCCGGCCATCAACTCCGCCACGCTGACCCCGTTGAGGCCGCGCTCGCGGAACAGCCGCGACGACGCTTGTTCGATCGCCTCGCGGTTCTTGTCGGTTTGTTCGCGTGATGCGCGTGCCATCTGAGACCTCGCTGGGTGGGGCTTTCGCAAAGCTTAGATGATGTTCATCATTTATTCAATAGATGTTGAGCATCATTTAACCTATCTTGTCACAAGGTAATGTGCATACATATGAATGCATCTTCAGCAAGGTGAAGGGTTTTCCCGTATCGTCTTGCCTGATGACCGCCCCGGCCCGCAGTGCACCTCTGCACCGCCGAAACCGGCCTGGCGGCAACCGGTAAAGACAGTGTCCAGCACAGCCCCTCTCCAGACCGCCTCCGCGGCGGACGCCATGACCTCGCGCGAGCGGCGCGGCATGGCCGCCATCCTGATTGCCGTCGCCCTTGCCACGCTCGACACCGCCATCGCCAATACGGCGTTGCCATCGATTGCGGCGGACTTGCGCGCCACCCCGGCGGCGTCGGTGTGGGTGATCAACGCCTACCAGCTGGCGATGGTGGCAACGCTGCTGCCGTTTGCGGCGCTGGGCGGCGTGGTTGGCCACCGGCGCATCTACCTGGGCGGCGTGCTGCTGTTCACGGCCGCGTCGGTGGTATGCGCGCTGGCGTGGTCGCTGCCGACGCTGGCGGCGGCGCGGGTGCTGCAGGGCATCGGCGCGGCGGCCATCATGAGCGTCAACACGGCGCTGATCAGCGCCATCTTTCCCACGCACCGGCTCGGGCGCGGGCTGGGTTTGAATGCGCTGGTGGTCGGCGTGTCGTTCGCGGTGGGGCCGACGGTGGCGTCGGTGATCCTGTCCGTTGGCACGTGGCCGTGGCTGTTTGCCGTCAACCTGCCGATCGGCCTGCTGGCGCTGGCGATCGGGCGCGGCTCCTTGCCGCAGACGGCGCGCAGCACGCACGGCTTCGATCGCGTTGCAGCAGTGCTCAGTGTGATTGCCTTTGCCGCGCTGATCCTCGCGCTGGGCGAGGGCGCACAGCGCGCGCCGCTGCACTTGTCACTGGCGGCGGCCGGCGTCTTCGTGGTGGCGTTCGGCCTGCTGCTGTGGCGCGAGCGCGGCCATCCGGCGCCGATGCTGCCGGTGGACCTGTTCCGGCGGCCGATGTTCGCGCTGTCGACGCTGACCGCGGTGTGCTCGTTCGCGGCGCAGGGGCTGGCCTTTGTGTCGCTGCCGTTCTACTTCCAGCACGTACTGGGGCGAGGGCAGGTGGAGACCGGCTTCCTGCTGACGCCATGGTCCGTGGTGGTGGCGCTGATCGGGCCGTTGGCGGGGCGCCTGTCTGACCGTTACCCGCCGGCCGTGCTCGGCGGCGTGGGCCTGGCGGTGCTCAGTGCCGGCATGCTGTCGCTGGCGCTGCTGCCGGCGAACCCCAGCGCGCTCGATATCGGCATCCGCATGTGCCTGTGCGGGGCCGGGTTTGGCTTCTTCCAGTCGCCCAATCTCAAGGCCTTGATGACCAGCGCCCCGCGCGAGCGCAGTGGCGGCGCGAGCGGCGTGGTGGCCACGGCCCGGCTGCTTGGGCAGGCCACGGGGGCGGCGCTGGTGGCATTGTGCTTCGGCATCGGCGGCGACCACGGGCCGGGCCTGGCGCTGGCGTTGGGCGCGGCATTTGCCGGGGCCGGTGCCGTGGCCAGCTGGATGAGGCTGGCCGCTGGCGCGCCGCGGTCGTAGCGGCGGGAGCCGCCGTTCGCGCCTTCAGTTCAGGCGCGTGATGCGGTTCGGTGCGCCGGGACTGACAGTGGATTTCGCCCTGAAATAAGCTTCGAAGACATCGATATCCACGGGGCCAGCCTGCTGGTTCGTGCCCTGCTTCAGTACCGTGAAATTGTCGCCGCCGGAGGCCATGAAGTTGTTCACCGTGACACGGTAGGTCTTGGCCGGGTCGATGGCGACGCCGTTGAGCCGCAGCGATGCCGGGTCGACGCGATTGCCCTGTCCCGAGGCGGCGCTTGCCGGCTTGCTCGCGTCCCAGGTATAGGTAAAGCCGCTGGAGACCTGCAGCACCCGCCCGCCTGCGGGTTGCGGTGATTCCCACTGCTGTTCCAGCAGGCGCAGGATCTGCGCGCCCGTCAGGCTCATCGTCACCATGCTGTTGCTGAAAGGCATGACGGCATAGAGCTGCCCGAACGTGGTCTGGCCATTGGTGGCGGCGTCGTAGGTCAGGTTCTGGCGCAGCCCGCCCGGATTGGTGAAGGCGATCACCGCCGGCCCGAACGACGCATCCGACGTGCCAGCCAGGTAGGCATCCGCCACCAGGCCGCCCAGTGCCGATTCGCCCGCAGCAGTCTGGGTGCGGTCGATGCTCGCGGTGATGGCGCCCACCACCGCGTTCTTGATCGGCGCGGTCAGTTCCACGTAGCGGCTGACCATCGCGTCGACCGCGCTGTCCTTCGGCAGCGCCGTATAGCCCGCAGGCAGCGGGATCGGCTTGCCCTGGCCGTCCTTGATCACCAGATCGTTGACCGCCACGCGGTTGTTCGCCAGCTTGGACGAGACCCGGCGCGTGGCCGGATCGATGGTGATATCGATTTCCGTGGCCAGCCGGCCGTAGGAGCCCGTCTGCGTCAGCAGCTTGCCGTCCGGCCGGGTGCAGACATATTCCTGGTGGGTGTGCCCGCTGACCACGATATCCACGGCGGGATCGAGCTTGTCGACGATCGACACGATGGCACCGTTCAGGCCCGGGCAGCTCTTGTCATTCACCGTGCCCGCCGTGGTCGATCCGCCATCATGCAGCAACACCACGATCGCATTGACGTTCTGCTGGCGCAGTTCCGGAATCAGCCTGTTGACCGTATCCGCCTCGGACTCGAACGTCAGGCCTGCGGTGCCCGCGGGCGTCACCACCGACGGCGTGTCCTTCAGCGTCATGCCGATAAAGGCCACCTTGGCCCAGTCGAAGGTCTTGATCTGGTACGCCGGCAACAGCGGCTTGCCGGTCGCCTGGTCAATGACGTTGGCGGCCAGGTACTTGAACTTCGCCCCGGCGTACGCGCCGTTGGTCATGCATGTGTCCACGCCGACAATGCCGCGCCGGCCGTCGGCCGACCGCGGAAAGCACCCGCCATTCTGCAGCCGCAGCAGCTCATCGCGGCCCTTGTCGAACTCATGATTGCCAACCGACGAGATCTCCAGGCCCATCTGGCCCAGCACATCGATGGCCGGCTCCTCATGGAAAGCCCCGGAAACCAGCGGCGAAGCGCCGACCATGTCGCCGGCGGCCACCACCACGTTATTCGGATTCTTCGCCTTCAGGCTCTGGATCAGCGCGGCCAGGTAAGCGGCACCGCCCGCCGATACCCGGGTACCAGCCGGGTTGGCGGCATCCTGCACCACCACGCTGCCGCCCGGCGCTTCCAGGTTGCCGTGGAAATCATTAAGACCGATGATCTTGACCGATACCGGAGCATCCGCCACCGGAGCGGGGCTCGACGGCGCCGAACCGCCCTCGTCATTCCCAGAACCGCAGGCGGCAACGATGCCTGCAAGAGCGAGCGCACCCAGGCTCGCGACGACATACCGTTTGCGTGTCATGTGGCCAATCCTTTGGGAAGCGGCTGCAGGCAGCCACTCTATGGGCCCATCGTGACTCCTTCATGACGCGGGGATGTCATGCCATGGCGCTAACCTGAAGCGCCATCAACGCCATGCACCGAACGCCAATGCATCCCAACCTGATCGCCTGCGCACTGGCCGTGTGCGCGGGCATTACCCAAGCCGCCACCACCGAACTGCCGCCAGCCGTGGCGCAGGCAAGCCGGCATGCCATGGCGGCCTGCCAGGAATATATGCATGACGACGCCGACGAATACCGCTCCTGCATCGACGCCATCGCCCGCGAGATTCCACGCGGCCGTAAGGATACGACGGCGCGGTTGCTTGGGCATTACTACTATGCGTGGGTCGGGGCCAATAGTACGGCGCGTTTGTCGCTGCCGGGGGCCGAGGCGGCTGCGCGGGTTTATTTGCGGGAGTTTCGGGCCTTGCAGCGCAAGGTGGGGGTGGATGACAAGACGCTGTGCAAGGCGGTGGAGGGGGATTGTGGGCAGAGGGTGGGGGTGATTGAAAAGATGGAGCGGGAGAGGGGGCGGTGAAATGCTCGACGAATAGCTGCGCGCGATAGTTGCAGGCGGATTATTGGCTGTACGCGCGGAGCAGGTCGCGTATCTCTTCCTTGGTCAATTGGCCTGAGCCGAGCACAGCTGAAAAATCATCCTTCCCTAGTGGAAAGCGCTTGAGCAGCGCATGCAGGCTGTCCTTGTCGAAGGGCGTTGCAGTGAGCGGGTCTAGCCAGAATTCTTCCGTTACGTCCCGAGGTTCCAGCTTTGTGCCTTCCACATTGATGTAGACCTTGTATCGGACAAAACCCTCCGGGAAGGTGCGGTCGAGATATAGCGACGTTCCTGGGGGAAGGATTGCGGCAGGGCTATCTGAGTTTCCGCCGGTAAGCATCAACGGGTACTGCAGCTTGTGCACCTTCGGAGTTTCTTCGCGCGCAAGTTGGTGTACCACAATTGCGCCAACTATGGCTCCGAGGAGTGCGGAGACGATCGGGGTTAGTAGGCGCTTCATGGTGCTATCCATTCTTGCGGATGCTCATTCGTTCTAACTGGTCTGGTACAGGAGCCAAACATCTTGGTCGAGATTGCTCTCCGCGATTTGATAGGGCTTCAGGTTAGTGGAGCTCATTGAGTATCGTCAGGATTGCTGGCTTACGCGCGGGCAGGGCGCGTTCGGGCTGGGTGTTCCCAGACTTCATGCAATGGCTGGACTTGGCCTCATATTCCTGAATCGACCAGACGTCTTGTCAGAGCTTTGGATCCGATTGGTCAATGTCTCATTGCCAGATGGCTGTGCCATAGTCGTAGACTACATCGGGCATTGTCTCACCTTGATTGAAATAGCGGCGCGAATTGGCCCTCGATGGGATCACGGACAAGGCTGGCCGGCTTCGCAGGTAGGCCAAGGTCGTCTAGGGTATTTGACAACTCGAAGGTTTTTCGACGAGGTACCAGTCTGAGTCGAGGGCTGTCGTTTCGAGAAACGAGATGAATCCGGTGTCATCACCATCGTCTGGCAGATCAAAATTCGCTAGCATGTCGAATGGCTTCCCCCAGCGTAAGCGAAACGCCGGCTGCATTGGCTGGCCTTGCACACAGAAGGCAAGGCTGAAGTCATCCGCTCCTCGAAGCCATTGAGACGGTATCCACACGCCGGTTTGCGGGCATGGCTCTCCCGGCTTAACACTAACATCGTGATTTATTGAATGGCGAGGATATTCCTTTGGAGGTGCGATCAAGCCTAAGCTTGCCGCATTTTGGATATCGTCTCCAAAATCTCCCTTATGACTATCATCACGGTTAACCAGTTCATAATCATGCTTGTGCAAATCTCGCTCACGCCAGTAGCTACCGGCCCACTCGTTATTCCTAAGGGTGGTCGCTCCGGTGCTGCATGCATGGCTCATTCTATCGAAGGATTCATCCCAGCGCCTGCGTTGTTCTTCTGTCATCCATCCGAGGGGCTGTTCAACGATTCCTCGATAGTCTGTCGCCGGTGAGTTCAGAAATCCTATCATAGGCATATAGTCCCCGCCGTGCTGAATGAGCTTGATGCCCCGTCGGATATTTTCGGCATGAGACAAGTAGCGGGACACCCAGTAGTCGAGGCGAGCCGCGCCGTGTAGCCCATGTCCGGTGATGAATCCGTTGTATAAGTCAGCGAAATCCGCGCAAAGCTGGGCGCAAATCTCGTAGTAGGGAATCGACGTGGTGTGGTAAAGGAACCATGCGTCCTGATCAATATCGCGCGTGGCCTGGTAGGGCTTCGAATCTCGCTTGCTCATTTTGTGGGTAGTGCTACGAAGGTGCTTTTAGCATCTTCATGGCTCCGGTCAG
This sequence comes from Cupriavidus taiwanensis LMG 19424, assembly GCF_000069785.1. Classification (NCBI taxonomy): domain Bacteria; kingdom Pseudomonadati; phylum Pseudomonadota; class Betaproteobacteria; order Burkholderiales; family Burkholderiaceae; genus Cupriavidus; species Cupriavidus taiwanensis. The sequence goes on from NC_010530.1 coordinate 1,047,306, forward strand.
AGAAACTCAGTTTGGGTCGAAGGGCCAATCAACTTCGTCAGAGCCTGTCGTGTTGTTTGCATAGGTCACACTTGGCGCTTCTGAGTATCTCTCTCTGTACCGTCAGTCAAAGACAGCGGCGATAATTTTACGGGCTTGCGAACTACAGCGTGGATTCAGTTGCGCGGAGCTTGGCTGGAGCGCGGGATTCAAGGCTCATTCAGGTGGAGTAGCTTCAGCTGTTGGCGGGTGGGAGCCGGCTCATAAGCTGCCAGCCAGCATCCGGTCTCAAGATGAACTGTGTTCTAGCTAGGTTTCATTCAGTGAAGCATGCCTTAGAGCTTCGGATCCGACTGGTCAGTGTCCCATTGCCAGATTGTGGTGCCGTAATCGGAGACCACTTCAGGCATGGTGTCGCCTTGGTGAAAATAGCGGCGGGAGTTGGCTTTGGCCGGGGTCATCCAATAGCCAGATTTAGGACACGATTGACTAGATTGGCACCGCAGGTGGGGGGCTTCCGCGGCCGCAGGTTGGACTGCAGGTCGTGCAACGAAATGCCAAACTGTATCGACAGCAGTCGTCTTAAGGGGCGTGATTAGCCGATCCTCGGGATCTTCGTCTGGAAGCGGAAACTCAGCCCATATGTCATAGGGCTTTCCCCAGTGTAGTTGGAAAGCTGGCTGCATTAACCGCCCGCGAACGCAGAAGGCGAGGCTAAAATCCTTCGCGCCATGAAGCCATTGAGCTGGCACCCACACGCCGGTTTGCGGGCAAGGCTCTCCCGCTTTGGCGCGTACATTTGTTTTTACCGGGTGATGCGGATAGGTCGTTGGTGGGGCGAGCAACCCGCGTTGAGTCAGACTTTGGATGTAGTCTTTCAAGTCACCGGTATGTCCATTGTCGCGATCTACCAGCTCATATTCATGTCTGTGAAGATCACGCTCTAACCAATTTCTTCCGCTCCATTCGTTGTTCCTCAGTGTAGTTGCACCAATGGTGCATGCACCACTCAGACGATTGAAGCTTTCGTTCCAGCGCTCGCGTTGCTCCTCTGTCATCCATTCCAGTGGCTGCTCCACAAGGCCACGATAGTCTGAAGCGGCTGCATCGAGAATATCGGCCATAGGCATATAGTCATCCCCTACCTGAATGAGCTTGATGCCGCGGCGGATATTGTCAGCGTGAGCAAAGTAGCGGGACACCCAGTAATCCAGTCGACCTGCTCCGTGTCGCCCGTGGTCGGTGATGAAACGGTTGTATAACTCCGCGAATTCAACGCTCAACTGAGCGCATGATTCGTAGTATGACGGCGAAGTGGTCTGATAGAGAAACCACGCATCTTGGTCGAGATTGCGCGGTATATCGTAAGGCCTAAAATTAGATCTGCTCATTTGCCACTGTCCGGTAGTGCCACAATAATACCTTTAGCGTCCTCATGATTCCAGTCAGAGAACCCCCAGTTGGTATTGTACGGACCTTTGACATGGGGGTCTCCAGGCCTATTCCGCACTGGAGCGGGGACTTTCTGCCCGGTTATGTCTTCCCATTCGATACGAGTGTCGGGTTGACCGCCACGTCCAGGCAGGGGAAGGCCCGATCCAGAGTCAATTCTCGGTCGCGTATTTGAAGCTTTGTCCCATGCCGGAGTGAACACGATCTGTTCCGCGCCACCAATCAGATGATATGGAGTGCCGTTTAATTTTTGTGATGCGGCTGGCCCTTTCCATATTGGGAGTGTCTCCCCTGCGGCCAGTTCATAGACTACGTATTGGCCATTCTGATTCCATTCCGGCTTGACCGCGAGCCTCGCGCGCCAGTCGGCGCGGTTTTTTAGGCTGTGAAAAGTTTTCTCATCAACCCAGAACATGCCACCGGCCGCACTTGTCGGATCAACAACGCGATACAACTTAGCCGGACCTACGATCTTGCTAGGCGTTAATTTACCAGACTCGAAGGTTCTAATCGTCGCATCGTCGAGCGACGGTGGCGTTGGAAGACCCGCTTCCCTGAGCTTCTTGATACGGGCTTCCAGTTGGACCTTGATAGCTTCCACCTCTCTATCAGTGGGTGCAGGATGAGGAAATGCATTTCCGGTTCTGACCCACTTGGGCGGATGCCTGTTCATCAAAGCAGCCGCACCCTGCTGACTGATCGGCGCAATCCATCCCTTGTTATGCGTTTGCGTATAGGCAATCCAGGCATGATCATCCAGCCGCTTAGCCGTGATCTTCAGGATCGTGCGAATCGGCCCAGTAAACTGCTCGAGCCCATTTGCCATCTTCTGCTTGTTCTTGCCAAGGAAATCAAGAAAATCGTTCAGTTTCTCCCGCGTCGATCCCGGCACAATATACTTCAGCCTGCCCAGCAACTTCTCAGTCTTTTCCGCTGCCGCGAGGAACTGCGCCTTCAATTTGGCACCATTGACCAACCCTGCTAGCTCAGTGATCTTCTTCGAGCAGAATCGGTAGATGTCAGCCACCCCTTCCTTGGTTGCCCATTTCACGACCCTGGAACTGCTCAGAAACTCGGTAATCTTGGGCAGGGCGGCATCCAGTGCCTGATTGGTGGCGCGGCCCAGCTTGGTAGCATCGAAAAGCTCATCTACCCGCCGCAAGTACTTGCGGATGTAGACAAAGGCGATCTTGATGACCCCTTTGATTACCGAGCCGACCTCGGGGAAGAAGCCGATAATGGTCAGGGCGATGAAGAAGAGGATCAGCTTGTTGCCGGGGTCCTTCCGATACGCACGAATATTTGCACAGAGGTCGCGGATGTCGCAGATCGTATCGACGATCGGAATCAGGGAGATGACCATGTCGGCCGCAATCTGACCGGCGGATCGGTCTTCATTGAAGTCGCCCTGAATCGCTTCCCATAGCCAAAGGCCGACCCCTTTGTCTTCAGGCTTGGCCTGGCCGTGAACAAGGCCCCATGCCTCTTCTGTCTGTTGTTGGGTGCTCATGCGGTCGTATTCGTCTGGTCCTGGTTTAGCCGTGCTTCCTCTTCACGGATGAGCGGTTCAGTGGCCGCCAGCAGGTCATCCAGAGAGGGCCGGGGCACGTCCTTTGCAGCCGGGTTGTTCTTGTACGTGAGCGTGGCTTGACCCCATGGCACGGCTTCTTCCCGCTGCTCGGCAACGCCATTCAGCTTGCCCGTACGCTTGGTGCCGTCGGCAAACGTGAGTTCGTATTCGATGTTGCGCATAGGCTGACCTTCATAGCCCAGCAGGCTCATCTCGATCCAGTTGGGCTGACTTGCTGGAATTGGCAACGCCGGCAACGCCGCGGCATTCCCCCCACCCCCCACCAACGGATGCCCAGCCCCCTTCACCGACAACAACCCCGGTGTCTCAAACGTAATCGCATTCCCATCCAGCACGATCCGCGACGAGCCGCCGTGCAGCACCACTTTCTTCTGCGCCAGCACCTCGATGCCGTCGGTCGATGAGGTCACCGTCACGGCTTTGTCGGCCATCACTGCCAGCGCATCGGTATGCGCCTGGATGGAAACCGGTCCGCCGGCCGCAATGGCGCGAATCCCGTTGTTCTGGCTGAACAGGCTCACGCCCTTGGCCGCGGCCGCGGCGACGGTGTTGTCGGCGCCGACATGCCAGTCGGCCTGTGCCAGTCCCAGCAGGTGGCGTCCGGCAAAGATGCTGGTGGTGGCCTGCGTGGCCAGTGCAATCGAGCTGGGCGATTCCGCGACGAGCCACGGTTGCCCGAAGCGCTCGGCAGCGGTGCCGGTATCCGGGCGCCTGGCGTCCTGCTCGTTGACGCGGTCCGGATAGCTGCCGTCCTGCTGCGGGTCGATGGCCTTGGTCAGCGGTTCGAACGCGGCGAGCGCTCCCAGCGGCAGCGCCTGCTGCGAGGTGGCGGCATCGGACAGGCGCTGGGCGGTACGCTCGGCGGCGGTGATCTGGCCGCGGGCTTCGCGGATGTCGAGCATGGTGCCGGCGGCCCTGGCCTGGACCGTTGTCGACAGCAGCAAGCCGTTGCCGGCGCGCACGATGGCCCACGCGTCGGTGCGCAGTTCGGCGCCGGTGCCACGCCAGGCGCCGCGTTCTCCGCTGGCGGGAGGCTGCGCGATCACGTAGCCAAGGTTGAGCTGGGTGTCGGCGGCCGAGCTGGCCAGGCGCATGCGCAGCTGGCCGGTGTTGTCGTCGACGATCCACTGGTTGTAGCCGCCGTCGCCGAGGTTGTGCGAATGCCAGCCGGACAACGCTGTGTTCAGCGGCGCCTCGGTGGCGGGCCAGGGCAGGGTGTCCTGTTCGTTGTGCAGTTGCGCCACGACCATCGGGCGATCGATGTCGCCATCGAGGTAGGTCAGCATGACCTCAGTGCCGGCGCGGGGCAGGTGATGCACGCCCCAGTTGGGACCGGCTGCGGCGGTCGCCACGCGCACCCAGGCGGTGACCTGGCTCAGGTCGTCCTGGGCCGGGTCGGCGGCGGTGTCGGCCCTGGGATCGGCCATCGGCGCGCGCAGCCAGGGCAGGCGCACGCGCACGCGGTGATCGCGCTCGGTGGTCAGCGGGGCGCCGCCTTCGGCGATGACGACGGCAGGCTGTCCTTCCGGAGCGGTGGGCTTGGGCGAGTACACCGGCACGATCGGGGCATCGGCGCGCACGGCTTCGAAGCGGTTGCGGTAGCTGCCGGCCTCGATGTCGGACATGCCCAGCAGCAACGCGACCTCGGCCCCCAGGTTGTTGGCCGCTTCATGGCGCACCGCCAACGTGACGAACTCGTTCGCGGCGGTGTCGAAGTGCCCGGTCAGCGTGAAGCGTTCGCCGGCGCCCAGGGCGCGGACGCTGCCTTCGCCCTCGTAGCGCAGGTAGCAGCTTTCATGCGCTTGCGCGCGCAGCTGCGCGGCGCGGCGGGCGGCATCGGCGTCGGGGAAGCGGTACGTGCCGCGCGTTTCGAAGGATTCCAGCGCGGGCCATTCACCCAGGCTTTCGTTGCCGGCGTCGGCGGCGGTGGCGGCCAGGGACTTGTAGTCCCATGAGGCCACGGTGACGGCGTTGGTGCCAGTGGCTGCCTGCAGCGACCAATGGTCGATGGCGTCTTCGTGCTCAGTGGCGTCGCTGCGATGGAAGCGGATGCTGGGCTGCGCGCAGGCGGGGCGTTCGGCCTGGTTGTCGAAGATGACCAGGCAATGACGGGACTGGGCCTTGTCCTCCCGGCTGGATTGTTCGGCGCCGTCCTGTTGATGCTCGAAGCGATAAGACAGGCCTTCTTCCGCCAGCAGCCGCGTGACAAAGTCAAGATCGGTCTCGCGATACTGGCAGCAGACCGAGCGCTTGCGCAGCGGCTGGCTCACCGCCATGCGGTATTGGGCCAACGGATAGTCAGCCAGCACGTCTTCGATGATTTCCAGCGCGGTCTTGTCCTGGTACACATAGCAATCGGTGCGCGCGCGCAGGTGATCGAACCAGGTCCCCACCGTCAGCCGGTAGCGCGCCAGGCCACCGTCGCCGCCGATGGCCGCGCAGGTTTGCACATAGCCGTGCCAGGCGCGGCGGCTGCCGTCGGCAAGCATCAGCCGCAGCGTGATTTCCTCGGTGGCCAGGCGCGCGGTGTCCAGGTGTGCAGACGGGCTCAGGCAATCGATGTGCAGCTGGAACGGTGTGCTGACACTCTCCTGCGCGACGAAGCGCTCCACTACCAGGTCGTCGGCGGTAAGCGCCGTCTCCAGCGTGATCTGGCGCGTGCGTTGGCCCAGCAGCCCGGACAGGGCAGCCATCGCGGATGACGGGTAAGAGGACAAGGGCTTCATCGGAGCAGGGTCGCGCTAGAGGGTTCGGCATGCGGGCCTGGATGCGGCAGGACCGCCTTCGATGGCATCAACGCGGCATCAGGGCAGCGAGATGGTCAGGTGCGAATAACGCGGCCCCAGCTTGATCACCTGCGAGTAGCCTTGCAGCGTGTCGCTGGTCTGCGAGCGCAGCGTGGTCGACAGCCCCAGGAAGGCCAGCAGTGCGATCAATGCAAAGACCGCGCCGAAGATCCACAGCGGGGTTTCTCGCTTGAGCGCGTGCGAGATCTTGTCCGGGATCGGCCATTGCGGCGCAAAGGCGGCGCGCTTGCCCTTGATCGCCGAGATCTCGTCGCCCAGCCGCGCGGTCAGGTAGGCCAGCTTCTCGGGCCCTTCCAGGATGTACTTGCCGCGGAATCCCAGCAGCAGGCACATGTGGAAGACTTCCAGCGCCTGCAGGCGCGGCGCGCCGTGCGCGCGCAGTTCTTCCAGCTTGCTGAAGAAGCCTTCACCGGCCAGTTGCTCGCCGAACAGCACCAGTTGCAGCGGCCGCCGCTCCCACGTGCTGCGGATGCTGAAGTTCGACGCCAGGATGGTCTCGTCGATGGCGGCGCAGAAGGCGTACTTGGCATCGAAGATGTCTTCGGCCGCCACGTTGAGCCGCTTGGCGCCGCGCTCGAAATCATCGAGGAACTCGCGCACCTTCTGCAGGAACTCTTCGGCGCTGCCCGGCTGCTGGCCATTGCGCAGCAGGAACAGCATGAAAAAGCCATCGTAGAGCAGGTCGAGCAACGTGCGGGCGTGCATGGCGCCGTCGGCGGAGCCCGCTGCGGCAACGGAGGGCTGGCCGGCCGGCGAGGCGCCGAACAGCGAAGGCGTGGAAGTAGCGCTCATGAGGTCACCGCAATCAGTTCAAGTTTGAGTTCCCGGATGCCGGCGGGCGTATAGATGGTGATGGTCTGCGCCTGCAGCATGCGGTCGTAAAGCGCGCCGCGCGCCTCGATCGCGAAATAGCAAGCGCCCGGACGCACCGGGATCGCGGGCGGCACCTGCGGCGTGTACGTCAACGGCACGCCCGGCATCGACGACAGCACCAGCTTGTCCACATCGTCCGGGGCGCCGACCTTGAAGCGGCTGGGGATGGCTTCGACCAGCTCGGCCACGGGCATGTCGGCGCTGACCGACAGGTAGAAGCTGGTCTTGTCGTCGATCTTGCCGGAATCCAGCCGGCCCAGATGGAACGAGGGACGGGTCTCGTCCAGCGCGATCGAAAAGTAGCGCGTGGAGATGACGGTATCGAGCAGGTCGCGGATGATGCTGTCCAGTCGCGCGAAGACCGGGCCCGGACTGTCGTGGTCGTAGACCGGAAGATCGGCCAGCGTGTGGCTCTTCGAAAAGGTCATCAGCGCGCCGGCCAGGCGCAGCATTTCCTGGAACAGCCGCTCGGGATGCAGTTCGGGATGATGGAACAGGTGCGCCAGCGCGGCGAAGGAAGCGTTGGCCGTGTGCAGCAGCCAGAACGACGCGATATCGCCCGAGCGGAACTCGATGATGTTCTTGGTGGGTTCGCGATGGAAGCCATACAGCGCATTGACCTTGGCCTGCAGCGCATCGATCAGCCGGCGCAGGCGCAGGTACAGCACGGCCGACGCATTGATCGACAGGCTGGGGGCGACAAAGGTCTCGTCCAGTTCAAAGCCGCCGGTCGCGGTGCGCCGGATGCGGGCGACCGGCAGCGAGATGAACTGGTCGCGCGGCTCGGTCTCGGCCACCAGCCGCACCGCCTTCTTCAGATAGGTGATGGCGGCTGGCTCGGCTTCCGTGAAAAGGTCCGACGTTTCGGTCTGCAGGCCGACATAACGGGATGACAGAGATCCTTCCGCATCGTCGCGGTAGTTGCCCCCGGCATCGTGCAGCGGCTGCAGGGCCAGGTAGAAGGTGAGTTCCGATGTGCCGGCGGGAATCGCGTCAAGCACCACTGGCGGTGGCAGCTCGTCGGCCTGGGGCGCGGAATACAGTTCGCCGTCGGGGAAGAACAGCGCCAGCTCGGTCACGCGCAGCACACCGCTGGCAAGCGCATCCGTGTCAAAACTGGCATTGCGCACGCCCCACCCGTAGGGCTGGATCACTTGCGCGGTGGCGTGCAGGCGCGACTCATGGTATGCGTCCTGGCGCTGGAAATGCTGGGGCCGCAGGAACAGGCCTTCACCCCACAAAATCTTGGCGGAATAACTCACGTTTGCCTTTGTTGTCCTTGTTGGTGCCTGGTCGGCTACGTCAGGTGCGGCAGCCGGCCGCCGAGACGAGGTTCAGATTGCTGCTGGCCGCGGCGCCCGCCGGCGTGATGGCATCGCCAACGGTCAGTGTCATGGCGCAGGCGTGCAGGCCGATGGTCACGCCGGACTTTTCGCTCCTGGCGCTGTCGAACGCGAATTTCCAGCGCTGCGGGGCAGGGCTGCGAAACAGTGCCACCACGCCAAAGGTGCCCGCCTCGCGGGTGATCTTTTCCACGATTTCATAACGCTGGCCTGGAATTAGAGTCATCTCTCTAACTTGCACCAGGTCAGCGCCGAGTGTCTTCTGCTCTCGCTGCGGATCGATGAAGGTATCGAACGGTGCCTGCAGGAAGCTGGTCGGATCCTTCAGCTTGTATAGCCGGACCACGATGGCAGCCGGCCGGTTGTCGGCTGCCGCATTCAGGTTGTTGCCGGCGTACAGCTTCAGCGGAACTTCCCGCGGCGGCTTTTGTGATTCCGGCACGTTGGACGGCTTGAGGCCAACGGCTTCCAGCGCACCGCTGGCCGCACCCGCTAGAAGCGTGCCGCCGACCGAGCAGCCTGCCAGCGCTGAAACGCAGACAGCGGTTGCCAGGCCAGCAGCCAGCCTGACTCGCTTCGCCGCAGCGGCCAGGCGCGCGCCATGCCCGCCTGGCTTGCTGTACGCCCCCTGACTGAATTCAATTTGTCGCATGACAGAAATTAAAACTATCTAATTCAGCAGTTGTAGACCTATCCAACAAAACGGTACAGAACTACCAAAAAGTACTAATGCTGACAATATCCACCGATCTGTTGTCAGCCGTAAGCGGCAGAGTGTACTATTCCGGCCAATTCGGGTTCAACACAGTTCTGACATTATTGGCATTTGGCACTTTTCCCAGACGGATCTTTGCCAGGGCCAGGCCCGAATCGCCCCGCCGCAATCTTGAACTTTCACAGAGACTCGCCGTGAACGACTACAAGCCCAAGTCAGGAATCCATCGCACCCTGGCGGTGCTGGCCAGCACCGCCGCGCTGCTTGCCGGCTGCGCAACCTCCAACCCGGGGCCGCAGAGCGATGAGTCGTTCAAGCAGAGCATGTCCGAGGCCGAAGCGGCCCTGGCCAGCGGACAGCGCGAGCAGGCCATCAACCTGTTCGAGCAGATCGCCAAGAACAATCCGACGCGCGAAGAACCGTGGTCGCGCATGGCGCAGATCGAGTTCGGCGCCGAGCACTATCCGCAGGCAATCGTCGCAGCCGAAGAAGCGCTGCAGCGCGACGCCACCGACCGCAAGGCCAAGAGCGTGCTGGCGGTCAGCGGCCTGCGCGTGGCGCGCCGCTCGCTGCAGGAACTGCGCGCCGACAGCGCCCTGGCTGGCGACGTACGTTCCGACGCCCAGCTGCTGGCCCAGATGCTGCGCGAAACGCTGGGCGAGCAGGTGCTGTTCCCCCGCGACAAGCATGCCGCGCCGGCGGCCAAGCCGGTGCCGCGCCGCCGTGCTGCGGCGCCTGCCAAGCCGAGCGCCGCTGCGGCGCAGCCGGCTCAGCCCGCGGCGTCGGGCGGCGGCAGCGCAGACCCGTTCGGCGCGCTGCGCTGATTTCCAGACCGGATTCCGCCAGATCGGAGAGTAGTGATGGCCAAGAAAGAAAGTGTCCAGAAGCGCCTGCAGAAGGTGCGTCCCCCGCGTGTGCAACTGACGTACGACGTCGAGAAGGGCGATGCCATCGAGCAGAAGGAGCTGCCCTTTGTCGTGGGCGTGGTGGCTGACCTGTCGGGCCAGTCGGAAGTGGCGCAGCCCAAGTTGCGCGACCGCAAGTTCGTCAATATCGACCGTGACAACTTTGACGACGTGATGGCCGGCATCGAGCCGCGCGCCGCATTCCAGGTGCCGAACACGCTCTCCGAGGAAGGAGGCAAGTTTGGCGTGGACCTGAAGTTCCATTCCCTCGAAGACTTCAATCCGGAAGCGGTGGTCGAGCAGATCGAGCCGCTGCGCAAGCTGCTCGAAGCCCGCTCCAAGCTGGCCGACCTGCGCAACAAGCTGGCAGGCAACGACAAGCTGGAAGACCTGCTTTCGGAAGTGCTGACCAATACCGAGTCGCTGCAAAAGCTCGGTGCCAATGCCAGGAACGGTGGCGACGATGCTTGATAACCAGTCCGCTGCAGTGGCCCAGCCCGGCGTGGCTGTCGGCACGTTGAACCTGCTCGACGAGATCGTCGAGCAAAGCAAAGTCGCGAAGTCCGATGCCGAGCATGCGCGTGCCAAGGATATCATCGGCGAGCTGGTCAGCCAGGTGCTGGACGGCACCGTGGTGGTGTCCGACAACCTGTCGGCGACGCTGGATGCGCGCGTGGCGGAGCTCGATCGCCTGATCTCGTCCCAGCTCAGCGCCGTGATGCATGCGCCGGAGTTCCAGAAGCTGGAGAGCACGTGGCGCGGCCTGTCGTACCTGGTCAAGGAGACGCAGACCGGCACGATGATCAAGATCAAGGCCTTGAACGCAACCAAGCGCGACCTGGTGCGCGACTTCAAGACCGCCATCGACTTCGACCAGAGCGCGCTGTTCAAGAAGGTCTATGAAGAAGAGTTCGGCACCTTTGGCGGCGCCCCGTTTGGCGCGCTGATCGGCGACTACGAAATCACGCGCCAGCCCGAGGACGTGTATTTCATCGAGCAGATGTCGCACGTGGCTTCGGCCTCGCACGCTCCGTTCATCGCGTCGGCGTCGCCGGAGCTGCTGGGCCTGGAGACCTTCGCCGATCTTGGCAAGCCGCGCGATCTGGCCAAGGTGTTCGATACCGTCGAATATGCCAAGTGGAAGTCGTTCCGCGAATCCGAGGATTCGCGCTACGTCGGCCTGACCATGCCGCGTTTCCTGGGGCGCCTGCCGTACAACCCGAAGGATGGCACCACGGTCGAGGGCTTCAACTTCGTCGAGGACGTGGACGGCACCGATCATGGCAAGTATCTGTGGTGCAACGCCGCCTGGGCCTTTGGCGCGCGGCTGACCGCCGCCTTTGAGGATTTCGGCTGGTGCGCGGCCATTCGCGGCGTCGAAGGCGGCGGCCTGGTCGAGGACCTGCCGACGCATACCTTCAAGACCGACGATGGCGAGATTGCACTCAAGTGCCCGACCGAAATTGCCATTACGGACCGGCGCGAGAAAGAGCTGAGCGACCTCGGCTTTATCCCGCTGGTGCACTGCAAGAACTCGGACTATGCCGCATTCTTCGCCGCCCAATCGGTGCAGAAGCCGAAGAAGTACAACACCGACAGCGCCAATGCCAATGCGGTGCTGTCCGCACAGCTGCAATACATCTTCTCGGTGTCGCGCGTGGCGCATTACCTGAAGGCCATGATGCGCGACAAGATCGGCAGCTTTGCTTCAGCGCAGAACGTGGAGAGCTTCCTGAACCGCTGGATCTCGCAATACGTTTTGCTGGATGACAACGCCAGCCAGGAGCAGAAGGCGCAATTCCCGCTGCGGGAAGCCTCGATCCAGGTGTCGGAGGTACCCGGCAAGCCGGGCACCTACCGCTCCGTCGCCTTCCTGCGCCCGCACTTCCAGCTTGATGAGCTGTCCATCTCGCTGCGGCTGGTTGCGGATTTGCCCAAAGCGGCAAACTCCTGACCGCGATCCCTGCGGGGGAATGCGGGCGCAGTACCTAGCAATGCCAGGAAACTGGCAAGAAGCCTAAATAGCGATTTTCATCGAGGGTCTTTCCATGAAGGATATCTACGTCAAGTTCGGCAGCCCGGCAATCAAGGGCGAATCGCAAGACAAGGACCACAAGGACTGGATCGAGGTCAACACCTGGAAGCACAGCATCACGCAGCCACGTTCGGCAACCGCGTCGACCGCTGGCGGCCATACCGCAGAGCGTTGCGAGCACGGCGAGATGGTGTTCACCAAGGATCTGGACGTGGTCAGCCCGCTGCTGTACCAGCACGTGTCGGGCGGCACCACGTTCGACGAAGTCACCATCGACTTCCTGCGTGCCGACGGTGAAGGCAAGCGGGTCAAGTACCTGGAAATCAAGCTGAAGAACGCCATCCTGGGTGCGGTGTCGGCCAACGTGGTTGCCGAGGGCATCCCCAGCGACAGCTTCACGCTGAAGTACGCTGCCGTGCAGTGGAAGTACACGCAGCAGAAGATCGGTGGCAACCAGGGCGGCAACTCGCAGGGCGCCTGGAGCCTGACCAAGAACGACAAGACCTACTCGGTCTGACGTTCCTGCAGTCGAGCCTTGCCGCGGCAGCGTTGCCGCGGCATTTGCTTGTTCGCTCCCATGAAAGGCTTTGAGCCCAGCCTGCTCGACAAGCTCTTCGACGACGAGCCGCATGCGCCGCTGCCCAGTGCGCTGCGGCAATTGTCGCTGGAAGAACTGAAGGCGACGGTTGCCCGCGACATCGAATCGCTGCTGAACACGCGCATCGTCCATGAGGACGCCGATTTCAACGGCTTGCCCGAATGCCGCCGGTCTCTGCTGACCTATGGGCTCAACGACTTCGCGGGGCTGAGCCTGGCCAGCTTCGATGACCGCCAGTACATCTGCCAGTCGTTGCGCAATGCGATCGAGCGCCATGAGCCGCGCTTGCAGAACGTCAACGTCGCGCTGTCGGTCAACGAGCGGGCTACCAGCGTGCTGTGCTTTGGCATCAGCGCGGTGCTGCTGGTCGGACCCGCGCGCGAGCCGGTCAGCTTCGATGCCATGTTGCAGCCATCGACGCTGCAGTATTCGGTCACCCGAGGGCGGGGCTGAAGCGCGGCGGGTCGGATTGGCCCATCGGAGCCACAGATCGCCATCGCTGCGCACCGCCTTACCAGTGTCACCACCGGCCACACAGAATGGAAGACTTGCTGCCATATTACGAACGCGAACTGGCCTTCCTGCGCCGGTATTCGCGCGACTTTGCCGAGCGCTATCCCAAGATTGCGGCGCGCCTGGCAATGTCGGCCGATGGCTGCGACGACCCCCACGTCGAGCGGATGATCGAATCGTTCGCCTTCCTGTCCGCACGCATCAGCAAGAAGCTCGACGACGAGTACCCCGAATTCACCGAAGCGCTGCTGGAGGTGCTGTACCCGCACTACCTGAGCCCGTTTCCGTCCTGCTCGATTGCGCATTTCGACGTGGCCGGCATGGCCGCGCAGTTGAGCGCGCCGGTCACGGTGCCGCGCGGCACGTTGCTGACCACGCGCCCGGTGCGCAAGGTGGAGTGCCGTTTCCGAACGGCCTATGACGTGACCTTCCTGCCGTTGCGGGTCGCTGCCGCGGGCTTTGAGCGGGCGGTGTCCGCGCCGTCGACGGTGGCCTTGCCGAAGGGAGCCACGGGCGCCATCTCGATCGAACTGGAGTACCTGGGCGAGCAGGGCGGCTTCGATGCACTGGGCCGCCAGGCGGTGCGCGTCTACCTGGATGGCGAGCCGTCATTCGTTGCGGCCCTGGGCGACGCGCTATTCCTGCACGTGGCCGCGGCGTATGTGGAAGAGCGCCCCGGTGTGTGGAAGCGCCTGCAGCGGGTGCCGCTGCGCGAGGTGGGTTTCGGCGCGGACGAGGCGCTGATTGACACCCCCGCGCGCTCGCATCCGGCATACCGCCTGCTGAGCGAGCATTTCGGCTTTGCCGAGAAATTCAACTTCTTCGATCTCGACCTGGACCCGGTTCAGCGGGCGCTGTTGCCCGGCAGCGCCGTGCGCCGCGTGACGCTGCACCTGGTACTGACAGACGTGCGCAGCGACAGCAACACCGCGCGCCTGCTCGAAGGGCTTGGCGCTGCTCACCTGCGCCTGCATTGCACGCCGGTGGTCAACCTGTTCCGGCAAAAGGCCGACCCGATCCGCATCGAGCATACCGCCACCGCTTATCCGGTGGTGGCCGACAGCCGCCGCGCACACGGTTTCGAGGTTTATTCGATCGACCAGGTGCAACTGGTGCGCGAAACCGCCGCCAGCCACGACGTGGTGGAGTTCCGGCCGTTCTACTCCCTGCACCATGGCGAAGATCCGGGCAGCGCCGGCCACTACTGGATCGCCCGCCGCAATGCCCTGGTAGCGGAACGCAGCCCGGGCTTCGAGACCGAAATCTCCATCGTCGATTCGGACTTCGATCCCGCCAGCCCACGCACGGAAACGCTGAGCCTGAGCGTTACCTGCACCAACCGCGACCTGCCCGCGCTGCTGGCGTTCGGTCAGCCCGATGGCGACTTGACCATGGAGGGCAGCTCGATCGCTCGCCGCATCAGCTTCCTGCGCAAGCCGACGTCGTCGATGCGGCTGAGCAGCGGGCGCTCGTCGCAGTGGCGGCTGGTTTCGCTGCTGGCGCTGAATCACCTGTCCCTGGTGCAGAACGGCCTCGCCACGCTCAAGGAAATGCTGCGCCTGCATGACCTGCCGCGCAGCGCGATTTCGGCGCGGCAGATCGAAGGCATCGTTGGCCTGGACTACAAGCCCACCACGCAGTGGCTGGCTGGCAAGCCGTTCGCCACCTTTGTGCGCGGGCTGGAGATCCAGCTGACGCTGGACGAGGATGCCTTCGTCGGCACCGGCCTGCATCGCTTTATCCGGGTCATGGATCATTTCTTTGGCCTCTATGTCCACCTGAACAGCTTTGTGCAGCTGGTCGCGGTATCGCGCCGCGGCGGCAAGGAACTGGCAAGATGCGCACCCCGCAGCGGCGAATCGATCCTGGTGTAATCCGCACACTGCTGCGGCAACCCTACCGCTATGAGTTCTTCCAGGCGGTGCGGTTGCTCGAGCTGCACTATGCGCGCGAAGGCGCCGGCACGCCGGAGCAGGTGCTGGCCACGCGCGTCGCCTTCCGCAACACCCTGTCGCTGTCATTCCCGCCGAGCGAGCTGCAGTCCATCGAGGCCGCCACCGCGCTGAATGGCGAACTGGATAGCGATGCAGCCTTTGCGCAAGCCCTGGCCGATGGTGCGCTGGACCAGGTGTCGATCACGCCCACCTTTTTCGGGATGCTGGGCGGGCAGGGGGCGCTGCCTCTGCACTACACCGAGATCGTGGCGGAGCGCGAAACCCTGCGCCGCGACCGCGCCGCACGCGCCTTCTTCGATATCTTTTCCAATCGCGCCACCGCGCTGTTCTATCAGGCGTGGAAAAAGTACCGGCTGCCGTTCCAGCACGAAGTCGACCGCAACCGGCACTACCTGCCACTGCTGCTGTCGCTGGCCGGCATGGCGGACAAGTCCATGCGGCGCGGCCTGTCAGCCACAGCCGGGGTCGTGCATGATGAAGCGCTGGCCGGATATGCCACCGCCGTGCGCCACCGGCCGGTATCGGCCGCCTATTTGCAGCAGGTGCTGTCCGACTACTTCCAGGCTGAAGTACGCGTCGAGCAGTTCGTCGGCGGCTGGTACCAGGTGCCGCCGTCACAGTATTCGCGGCTTGGCGGTTCGAACAACCTGTTGGGCGCCACCGCACTGGCCGGGGCCCGCGTCTGGCAGCGGGACCTGCGCGTGCGAGTCTGGATGGGACCGCTGGGTCGCGAGCAGTATCGCAATTTCCTCCCTGGCGCCGAAGGGGCGCTGGCCCTTCGGAAGATGGTGACGGTTCTGTGCGGCGCCACGCTGGAGTACGAAGTCGGCCTGATCTTGCGCGCCAGCGACGTATCCGGCTGCGCGCTCGGCGCCGCGGGCAGCGGCAGGCTTGGCTGGGATACTTTCCTCAGCACGAGGCCCGCGCGCCAGGACCGCAGCGATGCGCGCTACACGCTTGCGCCCGTGCACTGAGTACAGCTTTGATTTCGTCCCGATTTCGCCACTAACGCGCGCCACCAACGCGATTCACACCTACCGGAGCCCAAGCCGCCATGGCCATTCCCCTCAAGACGTTGATCGCCAAACTGAATGCAAGCTGCCGGCACGCCGCGGAGCGCGCCGCGTCGCTGTGCATGGCGCGCGGCAACTATGAGGTCGACCTGGAGCACCTGTTCCTGGCGCTACTGGAAAACGCGCGCAGCGATTTCTCGGTGGCGGTGCGCGCCAGCGGCATCGATCCCTCGGCGCTGCAGCGCGACCTGGAAGCGGAAATCACGCGCTTCAAGGACGGCAACACGCGAACGCCGGCTTTTTCGCCTTATCTGCCGAAGCTGTTCGAACATGCGTGGCTGATTGCGTCGCTCGACTCCCAGACCACCCGCATCCGATCCGGCCACCTGCTGCTGGCCTTGCTGACGGAGCCGGCGCTGGCGCCGCTGGCAGTACGCGGCTCGCATCGCTTTGCCGAGTTTGATGCGGATCGCCTCAAGCATGATTTCGACAAACTGACCGCCGGTTCCGAAGAGCGGGAGCAGGCGGTGGATATGGCTGATGGCAGCGCGGCAACGGCAAGCGCCAACGGCGTTACCGCGGCGCCCGCGCTGACCGCGACGCCGGCGCTCGACCAGTTCACTGTCGACCTGACCCAATCCGCCCGCGATGGCCGCATCGACCCGGTGATCGGGCGCGATGCCGAGATCCGCCAGGTCATCGACATCCTGATGCGGCGCCGGCAGAACAACCCGATCCTGACCGGCGAGGCCGGCGTCGGCAAGACCGCGGTGGTCGAAGGCCTTGCGCAGCGTATTGCGGTGGGCGACGTGCCGCCGCCGCTGCAAGGCGTGACCGTGCGTACGCTCGACATGGGGCTGCTGCAGGCCGGTGCCAGCGTCAAAGGCGAATTCGAGAATCGGCTGAAGAACGTGATCGAGGAAGTCCGCAAGAGCCCGCAGCCCATCATCCTGTTTATCGACGAGGCCCATACCATCATCGGCGCGGGCGGCCAGGCCGGGCAGAACGATGCCGCCAACCTGCTCAAGCCGGCGCTGGCGCGCGGCGAGCTGCGGACCATCGCCGCGACGACCTGGAGCGAGTATAAAAAGTACTTCGAAAAGGACGCCGCGCTGGCGCGGCGCTTCCAGGTGGTCAAGGTGGATGAGCCCAGCGAGACGCTGGCCGCTGCGATGCTGCGCGGCATGGTGCCGCTGATGGAGCGCCATTTCGGCGTGCGCGTGCTGGACGAAGCTATCACCGAGGCTGTGCGCCTGTCGCATCGCTACATCAGCGGCCGCCAGCTGCCGGACAAGGCGGTCAGCGTGCTCGATACCGCTTGCGCCAAGGTGGCGCTGGGGCAGAACGCCACGCCAGGTGCGATCGAGGACGATCGCAAGGCGCTGGAACGCTTGGGCGTGGAGCTGGCTGCGCTGCAGCGGGAGCAACGCGCTGGGGCGGCGCACACAGAGCGCCTGGCAGCGCTGGAAGCACAGCGTGCCGAACTGGAACAACGCGTGGCCGCCGCCGATGCGCGCCTGGCGCAGGAGCGCGAACTGGTGGCGCGCATCCAGGCACTGCGTGCGGCACGAGAGCAGGGCAACGATGCGGAGACGGAAGCAGCCGCCCCGGCCATGGCAGCCAACAGCGATGTGGTGGCAATGCCGCGCAAGGGCAGCCGCAAGGCAGCCGCTGTGGCTTCGGAGCCCGACGAACTCGACCAGCTGCTGGCGGAGCTTCGTGCGCTCCAGGGTGAAGCACCGATGGTGCCGTTGCAGGTAGACGGCCACGTGGTTTCCGAGATCGTATCGGCATGGACAGGGATTCCGCTCGGCCGCATGGTCAAGGATGAGCTGCGCACGGTGCTGAACCTGAAGCCCTTGCTGGCCGCGCGCGTGATCGGCCAGGACCATGCGCTGGATGCAATCGCCCAGCGCGTGCGCACCGCCACCGCGAACCTGGAAGATCCCAACAAGCCGCGCGGCGTGTTCCTGTTCGCAGGCCCGTCCGGCGTCGGCAAGACCGAAACCGCGCTGGCGCTGGCAGACATCCTCTACGGTGGCGAACGCAAGCTCATCACCATCAACATGAGCGAGTACCAGGAAGCGCACAGCGTGTCGGGGCTGAAGGGATCGCCGCCAGGCTATGTCGGTTATGGCGAGGGCGGCGTGCTGACCGAGGCCGTGCGCCGCAACCCTTACAGCGTGGTGCTGCTGGACGAGATCGAGAAGGCCCACCCGGATGTGCTGGAGATGTTCTTCCAGGTGTTCGACAAGGGCGAGATGGACGATGCCGAGGGGCGGCCCATCGACTTCCGCAACACCATCATCATCCTGACGTCGAATGTCGGCTCGTCGGTGATCATGCAGGCCTGCCTGAACAACGCCGCAGAGGAACTGCCTGACGCCGACGCCCTGGCCGAGGTGCTACGACCGACACTGTACAAAGCCTTCAAGCCGGCCTTCCTGGGGCGTACCAAGGTCGTGCCGTACTACCCGATTCCGGACGACGTGCTGGTGGAGATCATCACGCTCAAGCTCGGTCGCATCCGCGACCGTGTAGCCGCCAACCACCAAGCGGAATTCCAGTGGGATAACGCGCTGGTCGAGGCGGTGCTGGCGCGCTGCACCGAAGTCGATGCCGGTGCGCGTGCGGTCGACCATATCCTGAACGGAACGCTGCTTCCGGAGATCGCGCAAACCGTACTGGTGCGCATGGCAGAGGGCGGCGGTGTCGACAAGATCAAGGTCACCACGGGCAAGAACGGTGAGTTCAAGTACCGCATCAGCTGATATCGGCATGCGCAGACTCGTGACATCGCGGGAGTCATTCATGGTTGCAGCGACCGACCTGGCCAAACTGCTTGGCGCCGCTTTCTCGCAGGCCAACCGCTTGCTGCGCCTGCAGACGCCCCTTGGGCACGACGCGCTGATGCCCGAGCAGCTGCAGGCGGCAGAGCAGCTGGACGGCGGCGGGTTCCGCATCGACCTGACGGCGGTGTCGGATAACGCCGGCATCGAGGCGCAAAGCCTTCTGGGCCAGGCCGTGCGCATCGACCTGCTGACCCAGCGCAGCCGCACCACGTTGCGGCCCTTCCATGGCCACGTCACGCGCTTCGAGCGCGTGGGCGCCAACGGCGGGCTGGCGCGCTACCGGATCGTGGTGGAGCCTTGGCTGGCCCTCCTGCGCCACCGCCGCGACAGCTTCCTGTTCCAGGACATGTCGGTGGTCGACGTGGTGGACAGCGTGTTCGGCGACTACAACGGCCAGGGCAAGCTGGTGCCGGCGTGGCGCTGGGCGCTGCGCGACGCGTCGGCCTATCCGCGCCGCAGCATCGTCACGCAGTACGAAGAGAGCGACTTCGACTTCGTGACGCGGCTGCTCGCCGAAGAAGGCTTGTTCTACTACTTCGAGCATGAAGCCGCGGATGGCGAGGCACTCGGCACGCACCGCATGGTGATCGCCGATGCCAACGATGTCTTCCAGGACAACGAACAAGCCAGCATCCGCTTCGGCCGCGCCGATGCCACCGCTGCCGAAGACGTGATCGATCGCTGGCAAGGTGCGCGCAGGCTGCAGACCAATACTGTGGCCGTGGCCAGCTGGGACTATCGCGCCAAGGCGGTGCGCAGCGCCGAGGCCGGTGCGCCGGCCGAGGGCAATTCAGCCGCTCCGACCCTGCAGGATACCGACTATCCCGGCCAATACTGGTTCGAAGACGGCGACCAGGCGCAGCGCCATGCCCGGCAACTGGTGGAGGCGCTGGAAGTCCGACGCCTGTCGTTCGCTGGCGAGGGCAGCGTACGGACGCTGGCGCCCGCCAGCCGCTTCATGCTGACCGGCCATTATGACTACGAGCGAGTGCAAGGAGACGACGAACGCCGCTTTGTCGTCCTGGCGGTGGCGCATGCGGCCCGCAACAACCTGAACGAGCGCTTCCGCGGCGTCATCGATCAATTGCTCGGGACAGGTCAGTCGACTGAGGCGCCAGCCGAAGATGCGTCGGCAGTGGACGTGCCGTTCTACCGCAATCAATTTACGGTAGTGCCGGCAAAGATCCCCTACCGCCCGCAGCAGCTTGACGGACAAGGGCGGCAACTCCACCCGCGACCCACCGTCACCGGGGCTCAGACTGCCATCGTCATCGGCACGGACGGTCCCGTGCATACCGACCGCGACCATCGGGTCATGGTTCAGTTCCACTGGCAGCGCGGGGCCCGCTCGGCCAGCCGGCTGTCTCATCCCGCGGGCGACGACAACGCCCGCGCCGAAGCCGGTTTGGGCACCTGGGTGCGCGTAGCGACCCCGGTTGCCGGCGCAAACTGGGGCGGCGTGGCACTGCCGCGCGTCGGCCAGGAAGTGGTGGTGGAATTCCAGCACGGCGACATCGACCGCCCGGTCGTGATCGGCGCCGCCTACAACGGCCGCGGCCAGGCCAGCGCCCAGTACAACCAGAACCAGACCGGCGCTGCCAACGCCACCGGCAACGCACCAGCGTGGTTCGCCGGCAGCAACGAGACCGCCGATGGCAAACAGGACGGCAACGGCAAGCCCGACGGCCAGCAAGGCCACGTCCACAATGCGGTGCTGTCCGGCATCAAGACCCAGGCCCTCGGCCACAGCCAGGACGGTACCGGCGGTTACAACCAGCTTGTCTTCGACGATACCTCGGGACAAAGCCGCACCCTGCTATCCACCACGCAAGCGGCCTCGGCCCTGACGCTGGGCCACCACCTTGACCAACGCGACAACGCCCGCCAGGCAGCCCTGGGCCACGGCGCCGCGCTGGAAACCGCAGACAGCGGCGCCTTGCGCGGCGGCGCGGGCATGCTGCTGACCGCGCACGGCGCCGGCACCAGTGTGCCCTTGCTCGACAGCGAGGGCGCTGCAACGCAGGTGGAGGCCAGCACTGAACTGCTGACTTCGCTGGCCGATGTCGCGCGCAAGCAGAAGGCGGACTTGCCGGACGAGCCGGCTCCAGCCGAACTCCCGGCCATCGCACAGCTGAAGCACACCACCGAAGTGCTGCGCCATACGGAAGAAGGGGCCGATGGCAAAGCCAGCGCCACTGCCTATAACGAGCCTCACCTGCAGGTGTCAGCACCCAAGGGCATCGCCGCAACCACGCCCGCCGATGCGGTGCTGGTCGCGGGTACGCAGCTGACGGTGGCGGCGCAGAAGGATGCCAATGTGGCGGCGGGTGGGAATCTGTCGGTGGCGGTGGCCGATGGGCTGAGCTTGTTCACGCATGGCAAGGCTGGGGACGAGTCCGCGGCGGGGATTGCCATGCATGCGGCGAGCGGGAAGGTGGGTGTTGCCAGCTTGCAGGGCCAGGGTCGCATTGCCGCCGAAAAGCGGGTGACGGTGTCCTCGTCTCAGGGGGCGGTCAATGTGCAAGCGAAGGAGCATGTGCTGTTGAACGCGGCCGGGGCCCAGATCCGGGTGCTTGGGAACACGATTGAGGTGCATGCGCCGGGGATGACTACGTTTAAGGGGGCGCAGCATTTGTTTGTGGGGCCGGGGGGGCGTGAAGCAAATACGAGCCTGCCCAAGGGCGAGCTACCCTTGTGCGAGTATCAGGCGATGGGGGCTGAATCGACCGGTGCCGGCATCGTTCCGATTCAGTCCTGACTCGCTAATTATGGCCGTGCAAGATCGCCACCTGATGAATCACGCTGAGTCCTGGAATGCGCAGGGCGCAGCTGACATGCCTGCTGGCCACTCCGCCTTTTCTCACCGGTGGCTATCAGATTTCACCTACGGGCTGCTGAATCCGCTGCGCCTTGAACGTGAGGAATGGGAGGACCTTCCAATTACCAGGCTGGCACCTCCAGAATTGAAAGTGCAGGCGGAGTTCATGCCGTTGTTGTTAAGTTTCAATGATCTGACCGCGCCGCAACGCGCTATCCTGCTGGGTCGTATAGAAGCGAGGGAACAGCAGGGGAACTCATATCTTTGCGGTCTCCTCAGCAGCGACGCCGAGAAATCAGTGCTGAGCGCCCATCTCAGCCGCCTTCTGGTGATGACACGACAAGACAATGGACAGCGTTACCTGCTTCGCTATTACGACCCGCGTGTCATGCGTCACTTGCAATGGTTATTGACGGACAAGCAGCGTGTGGAATTTTGCGGGCCGATCAGCGTCTGGTCGTGGCCCGCATCCAGCGGCTGGATTACCGGCCGCCGTCTCGCGCGATACAGTCCCGGCCAGCGATTGGTTCTGCATCCCCACCAGTGGGCGACGCTCGAGCGCCTGGCCCTAACGAACCGGGCACTGACGGAACTTGAGATTTTGGCGCCTGATCTATCGCAGAACGACGCGTTGTTTCAGCGGCTCGATGCGGCGCTGCTCCAGGCCAGTACTGAACTCGCGCTCACCGATAGCGAGGATTGGCTGTTTTGCGCCATTCAATCCGTCCGCTTTCATCCGCAGATCCACCATCATCCGCAGCTATTGGAACGTCTTGGGCAAGCAGCTACCAAAATGGGAAGCTATGCCGCCGCATGTGCGGACCTTGACGATTCCGCTTGGCTCAGTATGGCGGAGGAGCTGAACAGCCGAATGCCGACAGCGTAATGAGACAACCATGACCCAATCTGGTACGACTCCGAAGAACAACAAAGCCGGTTGCCCATTCTGCCTAAAGAAAGGGCTGCCGATCTTGCCTGTCCGGTATGCGATCGCCCGCGATGACATAGGCAAGGGCAAACCTGCGCCACGCCTTGGTGGTCCCTTTGGTCACGGCGTCCAAGAGAATGAACTGCCGGCAGGGCAACACTATACGTTGCGTCTCATGCGGCCCGGCTACCTCTATGTGTGCAATGAAAAGCGTGGCAGCTGGGATGCCTATGTGATCACGGAAAAAGGGTACCTGTACCCCTTTGCAACCGAGATCAAGCACAGTGTCCTGGAAAAGATGGACACCAACAAGGTGCAGACCATTGACGCGTTGTTGCAGCCGCCCAAGGAAGCCATCGAATTCAGTTGCCAGAGGGAACCCGATCATCCCTATCTGGCTCGTTGCATCATGGTTCCCGATGCCAGTTCCGCAGAGAGAATCTGGATCGGATTCTCAGATACACCGTGGACAAAACGTGTATGGAAGGCGCATACCAATGCCAGGGAGCGAGCGCGCCATATGCGCGAGCTCCGTTTGGATCTTTGGAAAGGAGGAAGCCACCGCCACGTCGATTCGTTGGAAAAGCTAGGTGGCCATTTGTCCGAGGGAGGCTATACGATCAAGGAAACCCGTCCCGAAGCAGGCAAGCGCGGCACATATCCAAGTGAAATGGCGGGACAGCCATCCGCATTTTCTCACTCGCCACAGGCGTTCTACGGCTTGAGGGAACAGCTGCCCGGTCTTGTCAATTGGGCAAATTCGCAAGCAAAGCGGATGGGCATGATTGCCCCAATGTTGGCAGTTGACGACCCAGTCGGACTGGCTTTGGAAGCCGCTCAATTGCTGCGCTTGCGCGTAGAAATTTTCGAACGCGACAAGGGCCGAGACTGGAAACACGCCACATCCACGACCATTGTTGGCATGCGCCATGCCATTGAAGAGCAGGCCGTGCAGGAAGCGCTCCAAGTCAAAAGAAACACTTCTGGCGTTGCCGTCTACACGTACGCCGATGGAATGCCGGTCGCGACGCCCTATGACCCAGACCTGGAGGAAAAGGTATGGGAGCAGAATGGACTGATGGCACTGACGCCGGATGAAGAGAAGCGCGCGCGCCGAAATGCTTGGAAGGAGTATCTGAACGATTACAGCGAGCCTAACCGGGAAGCCTTCGATAAGGAGCTCGAGCGCGATATGAACGCGTACGCCAGGAACACACTGGCGCCGCTCGCGCGGAGCTTTGTGACATGGTACGGAGGAACACCATATCGCGAGGCGATGGCCTGCAACCACGATGATACCGATATCAAGAGCGGCGAAGCCATGACCAGCCTGGTCATTGCTTGCTTGTATGACATTGTTGGTATTGAGCCGGTATCCGACATCCTTCTCAAGGAATTGCAGGGCTCCTTTACTGAGCGTAAGAACACGGTTCTGCGGGCACTTGTGCTTGACAACTCCGAGGCGGCGAAGAAATTGGAGAAGGCGGCGACTGCGGAGTTAGAAGTAGGCAATCCTGGAGCCTGGAGCAATGTATTCAAGGCCTTTGCCCACGTACTGGAAAAGGGGCATGCGAATGAATTGGCAGGCGCGATGGAAAGTGTGGCACGACTGGCATACAGCGTTTCGGCGCCGATAGTGACCCTACTAGGTCGTGCTGGAAGAGGCGCAGTGGGAAAGGCCGGGGACGCGGTAGTTGGTGTGGGTGTCCGCTATCGCCATGTTGCTTTGCTAGGCCTGCTGGCAAAAAAGCCTCTTCGCCAACTTAAGATACGAGCATCTGAGGCCGAAATGGCCCACATCATTGTTGACGAGCTGGTGCGAGCGCACCCCAATGTGGATCGCCAAGCCTTGCGGCGGCAGGTTGATAATCATGTGCGGAGTGAGTTATCCGAGCGGCGCGGAGCACGTGGACAGATTCCTGGCGCGCGTAACGCAAGAGGGAGGCGGGTATACGAGTGGACCGTCTTCTGGGATGACGATATGCGCCGCACGTTTAACGGGACAAACATCGATCAATTGGACAACATATTGTTGCGAGAAGACCAATTGCGTGCGGCGCTGAGAAGTCGGACCGCGACCGCGATCAAGTTGGATATCGGGCTGGGTACCGTGGGTCTGATACTAGATGGGTGGAATGCATACAAAGCATATACGGAGCTACCAGACCCAAAGAAGGGGACGCTGGGCCAACGGCAATTACAATTGGCCGGTGCCCTGACAAGCTTGGCAGGGAGCAGTATAGAGCTTACTGGAAAGGGATTTGAGCGAACGGCCTGGGGACGAACATCCCTTGTGAGACCTTTTAGGTTTTTCATGAACAAGGTGTCGAGCCGCGCACTTTTAGTGGGTTTTTTGGGGAAATTGATTGGTACGATTGGCGCTTTTATGGGTTCGATTTTGGACTATTGGAAAGCAAAAGATGCGAAAGCTCAGGGTGATGTCGCTATGTATCGACTTTACATAACCACTTCGGTTGTAGGTGGGGCAATTGCATCTCTTATGCTATTTGGTCTGTTAAGTGCAGGTCTAGGATTCGTGCTGCTTCTCGCGCTGGCTCTTGTATCCATGTTAGGCGAATGGATGATCAACGTTATCAGGGATAACAAAGTTGAGATATGGCTAGACAAGACTCCATTTGGCATGCATAAGCATGGTCGTTTCTTGAAATTGGATGAGCAGGAATCAGCCTATCAGTCGCTTCTGAAGGCATAGTAGAGGATCTATATGAAAGAAGGACAGTACGCCGGGTGGCTTACGCGATACAAGGTAAACCGCCCACTACATGCCTATGAAGATGCGGAACACTTGGACCCAAGGCGTCCGGTCGTAGATCTTCCGCCGAACGACCATGGTGTCCTGAGGGTCAACTCGACCTTCGTCGAGTATATGGACCGCTTCTTTCTGGAGCGAGGTTGGGCTGCCATGGGCGGAGCGCCATTTATTGCGATGTTCTTATTTTTTGCGTTATCCACCTTATCTACGATGCATACTCCCCGGGCTGACGGATCGCTTCCGGAGGAATCATTTGTAGTAACGGATTGGATTTTCGTTGTCGTATGTATTGTCTTTGTTTTGTGCATGGTCAAATTCATTTGGCTGAAAGATTTTTTTCGCTATACCCACTACCCAATTCGTTTCAATCGCAAGAACAGGACCGTGTACGTTTTCCGGCACAACGGCCCTGGTGGCGTACTGGCCGTACCTTGGGACAAGGCCCATTTTTTTATCGGGCGTTCCAGCCCTGCGATGGGTGGGCAGAGCACCTTCACTTTTGACTTGCGCTGCAATGTTTTGGATGAACAGCGGATTGTGCGCGATACTTTCGCCGTTGGCATGGATGGCAGCAGCAGCCGCGGCGCGGTACTTGAACATTGGGAGATGGTGCGCCGTTATATGGAAGAGGGCCCACAGAGCCTGCCGTTTCCACCGCTGGCGCTTACCGTTTCGACGGAAACCACGTTGCGAAATGTGGTGATCACTCAGGTCAGCGGGCAGTTTTCGGGGTTTTTAAGCATCCTGATGTTGCCCATCACGTTGCCTTGGGCCCTGTTTCGTTACCTGGCCATGAAAACCTGCAAACGGCCCGTCTGGCCGGCGGATGTTGAGACGGCGTGCGCAATCGACCCGAATGATCTCTTTGTCCTTGAGGAGCCGCGCTACGCAGGCGATGCCCAGACCGGCGGTCCTGCGGGTGACGAGCAGTTTTTGGCATACCGCGAGCGAGCGATGAAGATGGCCCTGGAGTACGATGCCGAGC
This sequence comes from Cupriavidus taiwanensis LMG 19424, assembly GCF_000069785.1. Lineage (NCBI taxonomy): Bacteria > Pseudomonadati > Pseudomonadota > Betaproteobacteria > Burkholderiales > Burkholderiaceae > Cupriavidus > Cupriavidus taiwanensis. Next base: position 1,073,441 of record NC_010530.1, read on the forward strand.
GGAGAACTCGACTCGGTCCGGATGGGACAGCTGCTTAAAGGGATTCGAGCCCTGAATCATGCTATTGGATGCTGGCGATCTGGGCCTTGGCCAATTTGACGACCGCCTCCCATTCTCCCGATTCAAATTGCCGGACGAAAAAGCAGAAATAGGCAAATGGGTTAGTCGCAAATGCCTCTCTGGGCATCACGCCCATGGCCTTACCGCACCACCACCGGTACACTTACCCCTTGTTCCCAAGGCTGACTGACCACCATGGCATCCCTCCAGTTCGACCGCCTGCTTGCTCCGCTTCCTGGCGACCAGCCCTGCGGCGAAGACCTGCTGTTTTCCGCTGAATTCGACCGCATCCAGGAGGCGCGCCGCGCTGACGATCCTTCGTTGGACCAGGGCGATTGGGTTACGGATATCAAGGAGGCAGACTGGCGCGAGGTGATCGGCATCGCCACCTCGCTGCTGCAGGATCGCACCAAGGACCTACGCCTGGCGGTGTGGTTGACCGAGGCCCTTTCCAAGGAGCGGGGTTTTGCCGGGCTGCGCGACGGCTACCAGCTGACGGCCGAACTGTGTGGCCAATATTGGGATCACCTGCATCCGGTAATGGAAGCCGACGATGTCGATTACCGTACCGGCAGCGTGACGTGGCTGGCGGGGCGGTCGAGCCAGTTGATTCGCGAGATTCCACTGGTCGATGAATCGGCGGGTGGATATACCTACGTCGACTGGGAGGTAGCGACGCACCTCGCGGAAGCGATTCGTCGCGATCCGGAGCAGGCGGACGAACTGGCACAGGGCAAGACCAGCCAGGAGCAATTCGAGGCGGCGCGCAAGAAGACGCCTGTGGCATTCTATACGGCACTGCATGCGGACCTGGTGTCCTGCGAAGCAGCGCTGAAGCACCTCGGCGATGTGCTGGACGAGCGGGTCGGCGAGCATGCGCCCAGCTTCCGGCAGGCGCGAGAAGCGCTGGAGGCGGTGCGTATGCTGGTGGAGCGTTTTGTCGGCAAGCCGGCGGAACGGGCAGCCGGCGCGGAGCCCAGTCAGGCATCGTCCTCGTCGGCGCAGAGCGGACATGCAAGCGCGCCGGCCGGCGCTGCCGACGCCGTGCACTCCGGCCCGATTCGCACGCGTGCCCAGGCGCTGGCCCAATTGCGCGAGGTCGCGGATTTTTTCCGACGCACGGAGCCGCACAGCCCCGTGGCTTACCTGGCGGCGCGTGCCGCCAAGTGGGGCGACATGCCGCTGCACGCGTGGCTCCGTACGGTGGTCAAGGACGATGCCACGCTGTCGCAGATCGAGGAATTGCTCGGTGTGGACGAAAATCGTTCGAGCGACGACGCAGGCTGATGAAAATAGCGATTTGTCGCTTCCGGTGGAAATTACTCAAGCATCTTGCGTACCTGAATGCCGTGGCGGCCAAAGTCATAGCTGGTAAACCGCTGATTGCGCAGCACCCCAAATAAGCCGCGCGCCATCATGGCAGGGATCGGTAGCAATGGGCCTGCCATCACACGAATGCCTGCGATGATCAGTAAGCCGGTAATTGCGGTAAGTGCGAAGCCAGCAGTGATCATCGCGCACACCCAGATGGCCTCGATGGTGTCGATTTCACCTCCAACTAGCATGATTCCAAGCCCAGCGAGCAAACCGGCCAGTGAGAAACCTGCAATTTGTACGAGGTGAGGAAAGACGTTGTTCCGGCCGGCCAGCAGTGTTCGCCATGGCATAGCAACGGGCTGCGGCCGGCGAGATGCATAAAGCGATAGCGCGTCCTGGCCGGTGCCGATACGGACGCCCCATGCCGAAAAGATGCCCTGATCGTTCCAGCCGACAGCTCGAATTCTGTCACCAGTGGAAAGCGCCTCGAAATAGGCCAGGTTGCCAGGTACAGGAACTGAGTTGATCTGATAGTCGCAAAAGTGGATGTCCTGGCCGTCCACAAGCCGCAGGATTACCGGTGTCACTCGGATATGGGCACGACGCGGCATGACCTCCGGATAGTCCCATTTCAGACTTGCCAGCGTAGCAATGGGTAAGCCCATATCCTCATAGACGCTGAAGGCCGCATTGCCGGCAATGACGCAATCTAGGATGCCTTCGCGCATTTCAAGCTGGACCGTGCTGCCGTCACCAGACGAAGGCAGGGCCCGTTGAGCAAGCCAGATGAGGGCACACCAGATGCGCCAGGGCCACTCCAGCCATATGGGATAGGCCGCAATGGGGTCGGGTGCTTCCCAGTCCTCGGCGCTCATGTAGACGGGGCGTTGTTCCATAGTCGGGCAACTGGTATCAATGGATCATGCCAAGGCTAGCGTGGTATGTCGCACTACTGCCCCGCCCGGAACTCGATCCTCCGGTTCTTCGCCCGCCCTTCCTCCTTGTCATTCGGTGCCACGGGCTGGTCCGGTCCCACCCCCACTGCCGTCAGCATGCCGGGCTCGCCGCCTTTGCCGATCAGGTAGTTCTTCACGGTCTCGGCGCGTGCCTGGCTTAGCGTCAGGTTCAGCGCGCGGCTGCCGGAGTTGTCCGTGTGGCCGACAATCTCGATCTTGCGTCCGCTCAGGCGCGGCAGCACCGCGGCCATTTCATCGAGGATGGCGCGGCCCTTGGGCGTCAGCGTGGCGGCGCCTGTTTCGAATTCGATGATCCGGTTGGCCAGGGTCTGGTCCAGCAGGTTCTGTTCGGAAGCGGGCACGCGCAGGCCGTTCTTCACCGTATAGCTCTGGCCCAGGCCGGTGGCCATGTCGCTGGCGATCTGCTGGCGCTGGGCCTCGTTGCGCACGTCGCCGTGCACGGATACCTGCGTGCCATCGATGCTCAGCTGGCCGCGGCTGACCTGCTTGATTTGCGGCGAGAGGATCTTCTGCACATTGCCCGACCAGTTCGGGGGCGAGACCACGTTGCCGACTTCGATCTGGTCCACCACGTTGGCGCTGCCATACAGCTCACGCAGGCGCGCCAGCACACTTGCCTTGGTGGCTTCGTCGGGGACCGCGCCGCCTGCGACGACGCGGCCTGAAGGTGCCGCTGCAGACGCGGCAGGCGTGGCGGTGGTGCCGGGATCGCCGGGCGCGGCATGGCCGGGCAGCATGACCAGCGCGGCCAGCAGGCCCGCAGCCAGTGCAGGCGTGCGTGTTCCAACCACAGCGGAGGCAGCCTTCAAGTGGGCCATCCGGTTGCGTACTGCATTGACACCCATGCTCATTCCCCGGCAAAGACTTCACGGAAGGTGTCGAGCGCCAGGCGCAGCGACAGCTGCGGCTGGTCCATGTAGCTGACGAACTTGGCCATGCCGTAGTCTCCGTTGACGTGTTGCTCGACCCATTCCGGGTCATCGATATTGATGTTCTGCTCGGCATAGGCCAGCGGCGAGATCACGCCGTGCAGCGTGCGTGACGAAGCGCCGTTGAAGCCGATCACCAGCCGTTCGTTGCCGCCGATCTGCCCCAGGAAGATCGACAGTTCAAAGTCGGCCCGGTGCAGGAAGCGCGATACCAGTTCCAGCCAGAAGCTCGCGACCAGGCTGCGGTAGAGCGGGTCGGCGGGCAGCGGCAGGGTCAGGCCTTTTTCCAGGTGCGAGGAGCCAGACGACATCAGCGGCTGCAGCAGGATGCCGAGCGCCAGCAGCGTGCGGCGCAAGCGCACATGCTGGCCCTGGCCGGCCAGCATGTGTTCGAGGCCGGCCACGGTCTGGAAGTCGATGAAGTCGGCGAAGCTTGCATCGTGGGTCTGGGCGCCGGCACCGGTTTCCACGCCCAGCTGGGCCTGGGCCAGTTGCTGCAGGCCTTCGGTGGCATCGGCAGCCTGTGCGAGCGCATGCATCTGCTGCCCGGCACGCGTCCACAGGCGGGCCAGCGCGAGCGGGCTGCGGGCGATGAATTGCAAGGGACGTTCCACTTCCATCGCCGCAGCCGTCAGGAACGGGAAGCGCCGCGACGACAGGTCGCTGCTGGCCATCAGCGCACCGGCGATGGCGAGCTTGCTTTGCGAGCCGAGGAACGCGAAGTGCATTGGCTTCCAGGCGTCATAGCACGCCTTCCAGGCCGGGTCCTCGGCCAGCAGTTCCATGCCCTGCGCGAGCCAGCGGTCCAGCGTATCGAGCAGCTGGGTGTTGTTGGCACTTTTGACGAAGTCGCCCCGGGACGGGATCTTGCCGAAATAGGACAGCTGCAGTTGGGTCGGCTGGCTCATTGCGCCGTACCTCCTTGGTTGACTTGGGCCGAGGCCTGCGCGTTGCCCTGCGCGCTGGCCTGCGGGTTCGGGGCAGGGGGGGCGGACGGAGGCGCCGCGGGGGAAGTCGACGGCGAAGCGGCCGGCGGCGTAGCTGCATTGAGCGGCGCATTGGCGTCAGCGATCGCGGTCGGCAGGCGCAGGCCGCGCAGCCCCTGGCTTTGCGGCGAGTCGGAAGCGCTGGCATTGCCCGCAGTCTGCGGGCTGCTGATGATGCGCAGCGCCACGCTGACCGCGATATTGTCGCGGCTCCATGTCAGGTCGAAGGCGCCATCCGGGCGGCGCTTGCGCGCAGCGGTCGCGATCAGGCGCTCGAGGCCGAAGCGGCCGGGCTCGTTAAGCAGCTCGACGGAACGTCCATCGAAGGTCGTTGCCGTGATCTTCGCGCCCGGCGAACCCTGCGGGTTAGGCCAGACAAAGTTGGCCCACTGCGCCGGCGTATTGCGATAGCGCAGCTGCTGGCCGTCGATCTCGATGGTGTACTCGGTGGTGCCGGTCGCGGGCGTCGGCAGAATCTGGAACACCGTCTGCTGCGCCGCCGCGGCCGTGGCGCCGCCACTGCCGCCTGCCGCGCCGCCGGTCAGCGGCGCCACCCAGCGCGTGAAGTTGGTTGTGAACTCCGGCGCCAGCGTCAGGCCCAGGTCGCCCCAGGTGCGTGCGGCCAGCATGTCGCCGCGGCGCACCGACAGGGGGCCGATGGTGGCGGTGGTGAACTTGGCGATCGCGCCCTCCGGCCCGAAGATCTGCCCGATCTCTGCCGCGCTGGCTTCGATCTTGGCATCCGAGGCAAACGGATACTTGGTCGCCAGGGTCTGGCTGAACGGCTGGTACACCTGTGCGTTCCACACCTTGTTGATCTCCACGCTGGCCGGGCGGATGACCACGGCGTAGGACTGCAGCAGCGGGCGCACCAGCAGTGGCCGCAGCGCCTGGCGCTGGCTGTCGGTGAGCCCGGTCATCATCTGCTCGTCGACATACTTCAGCGCATCGGCCAACTCCGAGCCATTGCCGTCCAGCGTCTGCTGCATCAGCTGGCGCGCGCCGGGGCCGGGATCGCCCTGGTTCTTAAGCTGGTTGAAGCGCGTGCGCACCTTCGACAGCGACTCCATATAGCCGCGCAGCATCGAGTTGTTGTCATGCATGACGACGATGCGCGCCAGGCCCGAGAACTCCTTGCCGACCGGGCCCATCGGGATGGTGCCGGCGCCGGTATTCGCGCCGCTGACATCGACATTGACGCTCACTTGCGAGGGCGTGCCACGCGAAATCAGGCGCTTGAACCAGTCGAGCATGCCGGACTTGGCCTGCTTCAGGCCGGCATTGAGCAGCGACGGGTTGTCCCACGAGGTCTGCTCATAAGCGGTGTCCAGCACCTTGCGGATCGGCGAGTTGGCCGGGTCCCCCAGCAGGTTCATGCTGGCCACGGCTTGTTCGAAGCTGCCGAAATCCTGGATCGTCACCCCCTGCATGAAGCGCTGCCATTCCCGCGCGTATTCGGTCTTGTACATCGTGACCAGCGTTTTCTGGATCTGCTCGGGACTGCCTTCCAGGGTCAGGTCGTCGCGTGCGGCTACGTTGAGCACCCAGTCCTTGCTCTGCAGTTCCTTGCTGGCGGCCTCACGGATGGCGGGCTGCACGTATCCTAGCCACGCCTCGCGCGTGAAGGTGCCCGGCACGGCGTAGCTGGCGGCGACCACGGAGGCGCCGGTGTCGCCCACGATGCGGGCCACCGTCATCGGGGCAAAGCGGGTGGAAGCGCGGGCCTTGATCTCGGCATAGGCGCGCTCGCGCGCTGGCATGCCGCGCACCACACGGCGCAGGTTTTCGCGGGACTGGTCGATCAGCGACAGGTTGCCTTCCAGCAGCGGCCAGTTGTCGTCGTTGACGCGGGCCAGGAAGAACGACAGGTTGCGCTCGGCCGAACGGATCAGCTGCTCGCGCGGCATGTTGCCGCGGTTGTCTTCCAGCCAGCCGCGCCAGAAGCGGGTCATCTGGTCAGTCAGGTGCGCCACCTCGACGTGGCGCTTGTCCGCCAGCATCAGGTAGGTCTTGAGCGCGTTGTACGCGTCTTCCACGTTGGTGGGGGAGGCATCGGTGTAGCGCTTGCCCGCGGCGGGCGTGGCGGCGGGCATCGTTGCCGTGGCGGCTGCGGCCGACGCAGGCGCTGCCGCGGGCAGCGAGGTCGCGACGACTGCGCCGGTTTCCGGCGGGCGCACCATCGGCGCAAGCTGCTCGGGATGCGCGTTGACTTCGGCCAGGAAGGTCTCGATAGCGCTACCGACTGGCTTCAGCATCACCTGGCGCAGGCCGTTGTAGTACTCGTCCAGCAGCTTGTGCTGCAGCGTGTCGCCCTGGTACAGGCCCAGCGACAGCGCCAGCGGATGGTCGGCGCGGAAGCGTTCCAGCTGCTCGATGCGGTCCTGCAGGATGTCCAGCGCTTCCAGCCGCGCCTGCAGGTCGACGCGGTTCTGCTGCATCTTGACGATCTTGTCCAGGTCCGCCTGCACGTTGGCGGTCAGCTGCCGGTTGCCGAGGAACGACCAGGTCCAGCCGCCCAGCAGCAGCCCTAGCACCAGCACCAGCCCGAAGAAGGTCGCGAAGCGCAGCCGCGTCTTGGCGGGGCTGGCAAACTGGCGCACGGTGCGGCGGTCGGCGAAGATCACCTTGGAGAACAGGTCGCGCAGGAAGAAGCCGTTTTTCGAGAACACCTCGCGGCTGCCGGCCACGCCTTCCAGCTTGAGCCCGAAACGGCGCGCGATGCGCTCGGCCGAGACGCTGGTGGTGCTGGCCTCCTGTACCGCGCTGGTGAAGTAGAAGCCGCGGAACACGGGCTTGTACTGGAACGGGTTCTCGTCGAACAACGTGACCAGGAAGGCGCGCAGCGTGGGCTTGACCGAGGCAAACTCGAGCGGAAAGCTCAGCAGCCCGGGCGACAGCTTGCCGTTGCGGTGCTGCGCGATCTGCGCCACGCTGATCTCTTTCAGGCCGTCGCACAGTTCGTCGAAGCGCTGGTCGAACACGGCCGCCACATCGCGCCGCTCTTCGGGGGCGAAGGGCAGTGTGGCGCCCCAGACGCGGTCGCGCTCCTGCTTCTCGTTGTCGCCGAAGAATTCGGTAAAGCCGGTGATCAGGTCGGCCTTGGTGAACATCACATAGACCGGCGCGAACACTTCCAGCCGCTCGGTCAGCTCCTGCACGCGCTGGCGCAGGTTCTTGGCCAGGTTGATGGCGAACTCGGGCCGGTTCTGCGTCAGTTCCGGAATGCTGACCGTGACCACGATGCCGTTGATCGGCGCCTTGGGCCGGTAGCGCTTGAGCAGGTCCAGGAAGCCTAGCCATTCGCGCCGGTCTTCTTCATGCACGGCATAGCGGCCCGCGGTATCGAGCAGGATGCCTTCGGTGGTGAAGAACCAGTCGCAGTTGCGCGTGCCGCCAATGCCGTGGATCACGGCGCTGTTCTTGTCGGCGAACGGAAACTGCAGGCCCGAGTTCAGCACCGCCGTGCTCTTGCCCGCCGCGGGGTTGCCGATCACGATGTACCAGGGCAACTCGTAGAGCGCCTCGCTGCCCGACATCTGGCCCAGCTTGGAGGTCTTGATAGTCTTCACGGCGCTGGCCAGGCGCGTGCGCAGCGCTTCGACCTCGTCGCGCTTGTCGGGCGGCGCGGCCTTGGCGGCCATGTCGGCCTGCTGCTCGAGGATGCCCTCGAGCTTGCCGCTGGCCCGGCGCGCACGCCAGCGCTTCCACAAGTAGGTGGCCAGCCACGCCAGCAACAACACGCCCAGGACGATGGCGACCCACGCCAGCCCGATTTCGAAGGTCTGCGCCATCAGCAACAGGAAGACGGTCAGCACGACCACGCCGAATACCGACAGCGTGCGTGTGTGGCTCAGGAAGTTAAGGATGCGATGCATGTTGCCTTTGGCTCGGGAGCAATTCGGGATTCGGGGGGGGGCGCGGTTCGGGTGTGGCGCTGGATCACGCCGGCAGGATCGCGATGGCGCCGCGCTGCTGGGCGTCGCCGGCGCTCAGTGCCAGCACGGGTCGGCCGCCATCGAGCGCCAGCTGGTGGGCCACCACCACGGGCAGCAGCGCACCGGCGGCGCCGGCATAGCCGCATGGCAGGCCCAGCGCGAGCAGATCGGCGACAGGGTCTAGCTTGGGGAAACGGGTACTGACGACCTGGGCGATTTCAACCGTTCGTACGGGGTGGACGCCAGTGTCTGTGACGATGGCTGCCACTGCCGACGGGCCTGCTTCGGACTGCGCCGCAGTGTCCGCTGCAGCCTCGGGCGCGGCTTCGGCCTTGCCGGCAATGGTTTCGAGCGCCTGGGTGACAGCCTGGGCCAGTGCCTCGAGCTGTGGCTGGCCGCGGTCTGCCGTTGGCGCTTCCAGGCGGGCCATTGCCGTGCGCGTAACGAGGATCGGTGCGCTCTCGGCCTGGGCGTCGGCATCCCTGTCCGTACCGGTCTCGGCGGCGGCAGGCTGGTGCGCGCCCAGCAGCACGCCGGCCGCGGCCTCGCCGGGAGTCCGGCCATGCGGGCAGCGCGCACTGAAGAGCTGGTCTTCCTGTTCCAGTGCCTCGACGGCATTCGCCCCGATCAGTGAATCGGCGGCTACCAGCATCCGTAGCGCCGGCTGGCCATCGACCGGACGGTTCACGGCCTGGGTGGCGCGGTCCAGCAATAGCAGGGCATCGCCGTCGCCGCGCGCGGCCGTGGCTTCGAGCGTGAGTCGCGCGGCTGGCCAGTATTGGGACAAGCGCTCGCGCAGCCAGTCGCCTGCCGCGGCCTGGAGCGGTTCCGGCCAGCCGCGCGGAAGCAGCAGGGTGGCCACCAGCGGCACGGTGCTGTCCGGCACGGCCATGTCGTGGCCGGCCGGCGCGTAGACCGTCGCCTGCATGGCGAGCTCGTCGCTGACCTCGGCCGCGAGCGCGAGCGCGCGCAAAGCCTCATCGTCCCAGACGAGATCGGGCGTGCGCGCGCCGAATTCCGTGCGCAGGCTTTCGATATCGAGGGACTCGATCTGTGCAGCGAAGACAGGCGCCGGCAGGCCATCCAGCGTCACCAGGCCCGGGCGGTTGCCGGCCTTGGCGGCCTCCGCCAGCGCATCGGGCGCATTGCCGGCGGGCGTGCGCACAGCGGTAGCGAGCAGCGCGGCGCGCCAGGTACGGGTGGGATCGTTGGGCTCTGCTTGCGCCCCCTCGGCGGCATTGCCGGCCCCTCCGGGCGCCGCAGTGGCGGGAGCGTGGCTGGTGGCCGCGACATTGGTGCGGATCCCGTCCAGGGCGCGCTTGATGACCACGTAGGCCGCCACCATGCCCGCCGGCATCAGCACCAGATGCGTGACGATATCCGTGGTGGTCGGCATCCGGTTGATCGACTGCCACCAGGCAATGGTCGCGACCCACACCACGGCGAACACCGCGAACAGGATCAGCGTGGACTTGATCAGTCTTGGAAACATGGTTTCGTGTCGAGAAGCGGCGCAAGGGCGTTTGAAACGGCCGTTCGGTGCCGGGACGTCATGCGCTGCCGGTCAAGCCCTGGCTGGACAGCAAGGTTGCGCCACAAGCGGTCTTGTCGCCGTGCCGCGCGGCGGCACGGCCGTCGATGATGACGTTGGGGTCGCCGGTGACGATGACGGTGGTGCCGCCATGGCCTGAACGAGGGCAGGTGACACGATCCCCCACGCACGCAATGCCCCGGCCATTGGTGGTGGTATTGCCCGAGGCGGTGATCACCACGCCGCCGTGGTCGGTCTTGTCGCCCAGCAGAATGAAAGGACGTGCCACTACGCTCTCCCCAAATTGCGCCGGCCAACCGCTGCCGGTCCTGTATCCATGTTCCTGCCAGCCCCGCCATGCGAGGCGCTCGTACCGTTATTGCTGCGCCGGCCGTTTGCCCAGCACACCCGGGCGGCGCAACTCGACGTGCCCGAGATCCATCATCTTCCAGCGGCCGCCCCAGACCAGCCCGGCTGACTCGGCGGCGCGGCCATACAGCTCGTAGCCGCGCATGGCCCAAGGGTCCTTCTCGCTGATCACCAGCTTGCCGTCGCGGTAGAAGGCACTGTCCGCGGCCAGCCCGAACTGGTGGTAGCTGTGGTAGGCCCCGGCCTGCGTCACATGGCTGCCCATCGCCGCCAGCTTGGCCTGCCGTTCCGGGCTGCGGTAGCCCTCCAGCAGCGCCATTTCATAGCCGTGCTCGTCGCGCATGATCTTGTAGACCAGCAGCAGCCGCTGCCTGAATTCGGCATCCAGCTGCTCCCAATCCCGGCTGGCTTCGCGGATCGCCGGCCGGACCAGTTCCACTTCGCGCGTGGTGAACACCTCTGGCGGCAGCGGTGGCGGCGGCACCAGCCGCTCGCCATTGAGCAGCGCGGCAATCTGCGGATCCGGTTCGCGCACACCGTCATCGTCCTCGAACTGGAAGACCTGCCGGTGACGCAACGCCAGCGCCAGCACCGGCGGCAAGGTCACCACCCCCGCGGCGGCCAGCACCAGTGCGCGGCGCTTGGCCAGGAAGTCACGGGCCGAAGCCAGTGTGGTGGTGGCGCTGCCCACCGAGTGGCGGATCGAACTGGCCGACTGGGAGCCCGCAGATGCCGCACTGGTGCTCAGGCGGCGCCACTGCGAGCGCGCTGCCGCAAAGCAGCGCTGCCGTACTGCGGGAAGAAGCAGCACGGCAGCAGCGGCAACCATCAACACGAAATAGAGGACCAGTGCGACAAAGACCATGCTTACCTGACCGGGCTGGGCTGCGCCCCGGCGGCGAAGCCCGCGCAAAGGGTGCCAAGCATATTCAGTATTTTTTACATCTGCATTCGATTTGATCTCAATCCGGGGTGGTGTCCCCCGTATCGGGTTTGTCTTTCGACGATGCCAGCCGTAGAATCCGGAAGTCTAAGGCCAAAATGATCGAATCTGCCATATATGACACAACGGCTCGGTAATTGTAAATCCGGCCGGTAGCGTCCGCCGCGCATTTTATTTCAAATTTCTTGATGACAGATGAGCAATAGCGACGATGTGAAGCCGCCAGCGCCACCAACGCTCTTCGGCACTGAGCCCGATGCCGGCGCTACCGGGCACACCCGCATCCTGGCCAGTCTGGAAGGCCGCGTGCCGATGGCGGCCAAGGCTCCGGCCAGGAAGCCTGTGCGGCGCTACCTGGGGGCGGGCATGGTCGCTGTTGCCACTGCGGCTGTGGCTGGCTGGCTGTGGCTGGACCCGAAAACCGACGCGCCCGGGTCGATGCAGGCAGGCAATACGGGGGCTCCCGCGCAGTCGAATGCTGACGCAGCCGCCTCTGGTGAGCAGGCGATGGCCGGCAATACCCACGCATCGGCGCCGGTCGCTTCCGCGGTGTCAGCCGAATCCGCCCAATCGGTTGCAGGGAATTCCCAGCCGCCGCCCGCCACGATCATCGATGCAGACAGTAGCGATCCTGCTCTGGATCGGCTCGGCAAGGCAGACGGCGCGACTGTTGCAGCGGGCGCCGCAGGCGCCGTCGCGGGGGCGACCACACTGGCCGCGCTGACTTCTCTCGGTACCCAACCAGCCGTAGCCAGACCGAAGACTGCCGAAGTCAGCAAAAATATCAAAAAGACGGCAACGTCGAAGCCGACGGCGCCAGCGGAAAAGAGCGCCACGAGTACCGCTGCGACTACCAAAGACAAGAAGACCGTCGCCAAGGCCAGTCCTTCGGCCAGGTCGAAGGCAACACGCCGCAAGTCGACTTCCAGCGCGGCGGACCCCGATGCCGAGGTGCTGGCGGCACTGTTGTCGCAACCCGAGGGCAAGCCGATCAGCACGACGGCCAGCACGCGGTCTACCGCCAAGACGCGCAACTGAACCCGGCGACGGTTCGATTCAAGACAGACATCGGCGTGGCGGCCGGCATGCGCCGCATCGCCTTGCAATCCTGGGCGGGCACCCAACGGTAGCGTCGCCGGCATGCCGGCCCCTGAAGCAGTTGCGGCTGCACGAATGGACAGCGAATGGATGTAACCACTCTTTACCAGCATCTTTTCAGCGCGGCTCACCGGCTGTATGCCCTGGAAGGTGAGGGCGTGCTGGGCGAACTCGCCGTCGAAGCCTGGATCGGCCGGGAAGGCGTTTCCGCGCTGGCCGAGTCGCGCATCGTCGTGGTCAGCGCCAACGCCGATATCCCATTGGACAGCCTGCTTGGCCAGCGGGTCACATTGCTGACCACGCTCGCCGGCGGCGGCCAGTCGCGCCGCACCGGCCTTATCCGACAGGCCGAGAAGCTCGGCGCCTACGGGGGCCTGGCGCGATATCGCCTGACAGTGGTGCCGTGGCTGTGGCTGACCACGCAGCAGCGCAACAGCCAGGTGTTCCAGAACCGCAAGCTCGACAGCATCATCGAGGCCGTGCTGCAGCCCTATGCGCCGCACGCGCAATGGCGCTACGCGGCCGGCGCCGAGGCGCGCATTGCCGCCATCGGCGAGCGTGCCCATGTCGCGCAGTTCCGCGAAACCGACTACCAGTTCCTGTCGCGCCTGCTGGCAGAGGCCGGCCTGGGCTATACCGTCGTGGAAGACGAGGAAGCCCCCAGCGGGCATGCGGTGGTGATCTTTGCCGACAGCGCGCAATTGCCGGAAGACGAAGAATCCGCGGCAGGCGGCGGCATCCGCTTCCATCGCGCGCACAGCCAGGAATCGGCCGATGCCATCCAGCAGCTGGCGTGCGAGACCCGTGCGACTGTGGGCGGCGTGGCCGTGACGGCATGGGACCCGGAGGCCAAGCGAGCGATCCGCGGCCACGCGCCGGCACGTTATGTCGGCAATGCCGGCCGGGCGGTGAGCCCGGATCCGTACCTGTCCGTCAGCCTGTCATTGGCGCCCGACGGCGCGAGCGCGCAGCGCGTTGCCGAGCAGGTGATGGAAGCCGTCGAAGCCCGCGCGCTACTGTTCACCGGTCGGGCGTCCGTGCGCACGCTGCGCAGCGGCATGCGCCTGACCGTCAATGGCTGCCCGCACCTGCCGCTGCAGGAAGACGACGCTGCTGGATATCCGCTGCTGCTCGATGCGGTGGAGCATTGCGGCATCAACAACCTGGCCGCCGACACACGCGCTGCGCTGGCGGATCGCATTGGGCCGCTCGAGGCAGCCTTGTGTTTCGACGCACCCCCAGCGGCACCCGACGCACCGGAGGCAACACCCGGGCTGCTGGGCGTGCTACCGGACCACGAGCCAGTGCGCCTGGCCCCTTCGCAAGCCCTGCAGACGGCAGCACGCGAACAGGGCTACGCGGCGATCTTCCGCGCCATCGACGCCCGCCGCCCATGGCGTGCCTGTGTCCTTGACGTCGATTGTCCGCGTCTTTACAGCCGGTCCAAGCCGTTGGGGGTACACAGCGCGATCGTCGTCGGCCCTGACGGCCAGTCCCAGGCCCATGGCAACGCCGAACACCACGCCAGCCCAGCCGGCGAGATCTGCGTGCGCTTCCACTGGCAGCGCGGCGAGCGCGCCGACGACCGCAGCAGCCGCTGGATCCGCGTCGCACAGCGCCAGGCCGGCGCCGGCATGGGCTGGCAGTGGCTGCCGCGCATCGGGCAGGAAGTGCTGGTCAAGTTCGCCGACGACGACATCGACCAGCCTTTCGTCATCGGCGCGTTGTACAACGGCCAGGGTGAAGCGGGCCACGCACCCACGCCCGGCGGCAAGAGCGCCGCGACGGGCAGCGACAGTCAGTCCCTGTACGCTCAGGGCACCGACAGCGCCCCCAGCGCGCAAGGCAACCTCGCCGGGGGCAACAGCCCCGCCTGGCACGGACTGGGCGCGCAGCCAGACGGCCATCGCAATGCCGCCGCGCTGACGGGTTTCAAGAGCCAGGAACACGGCGGCAAGGGCTACAACCAGCTGGTGTTGGACGACAGCGACGGCCAGCTGCGCACGCAACTGGCCACCACGCTGCAGTCGACCCAGCTCAATCTTGGCCACCTGATCCACCAGCAGGACAACCGCCGTGGCAGCTTCCGCGGCCAGGGCTTCGAGTTGCGCACCGACGGCCACGCCGCCGTGCGCGGCGAGGCAGGGCTGCTGCTAACCACCTACCGCGACGCGGCTACCGGCCGTGCGCTGCCCACCGGCGATAACGCCGCCGGCATCGCGCTGCTGCGGCAGGCGAGCGACCTGGTCAAGACCCTGAGCCAGGGCGCGACCGCGCACCAGACGCAGGCGCTGTCGACCGGCAAGGATGGCGACGCCCCTTTGCCGAAGCAGGCCCAGGCTGCGTCCGGCATGGTCGACGGACAAGCGCTGGAAGCGGCCAGGGACGATGCATCCAGCGGCAACACGACGACTCCCGGCAAGGTTCCGCACCAGGCCGCGGCCATGGTCCACCTCAACGGCCGCGCCGGGCTGACGCTGGTTGCCGGCCAGGACCTGCAGATTGCCAACGGCGAAAGCGTGGCACTGGCCAGCGGCCTGGACAGCAGCATCGCGGTAGCTGGCCAGGCCCGCGTACACGCCGGACAGGCCATTGGGGTCGCGGCGGGCCTGTCGGGCGCTGGGGACAACAATATCGGCCTGCAGCTGACGGCGGGGCAGAATGATATCGATATCCAGGCGCAGCACGATTTGCTAAAGCTGGCGGCACGGGACGACCTGACCGTGGTGTCGGCCAACATGAACGTGGATTTCGCCGCGGCGAAACGGATCCGCATTGCCACGGCGGGCGGAGCGTCGATACTGATCGAGGGCGGGAATATTACGGTGGAGTGCCCACGGGCGATTACTTACAAGGCGGCGCAGAGGAAATTCGAGGGGCCGGTGAATACTGCCTACCCGCTCCCCGAATTTCCGCAAGCCCCGATGCCTTACAAGCCCATGGAATTCCGCATGCGGCTGGCAAATACCCCGGGCGAAGGCGGGCACGCGCTGGCTTACGCGCCCTGGAAGATCGCTGTGGGCGAAGCGCCGCTGGGACTCGGCATGGTGGCTGACGACGAACTGGTGGCACATGGCGTTACCGACGCGGATGGCAACGTGGTACTCAGCCAGACCCAGCAGGAAGCCGTGGCGCGCGCCTATTGCGCCAGTCCAGCCAATACCTGGTTGGTATATCCCGGGCCGACTGTTCGCGTGCACGTTGCCGAGCAGGATCCGGCCTGGACGGACGCGGAGGCGGCCCGCCACGCACTCAATGCCGGTGACTTCAGTGGTGGGCTACCGCAATCGATGTCGGATGACAATACGCAGCAACGGCTGCGCTATGCCCGCGATGCGCTAGCTGCAGGATCGTCCAACCAGATCTACAAAAAAACTCAGTAAATAAGAAGCTATGGGTGCGCCAGACAAGCAGGTGTATCAGATCGTTGGTGGAGACCAGAAGGCCGCAAAGACGGCGACTTCTGCGCCCGGCTGCTTCGTGCACGGCAAGGACGTCTTCTCCGAACCCGTGAAGGGTAACGCGGTGCAGTTCTTTGTCACGGGGACAGAATACTTCGACAACGTTGCCAGGGCGATAGAAGGGGCGCAGTCCAGCGTATTTATCACCGGCTGGCAAGTGAATTTCGACGTCGTGCTGACTGGAAAGAAGACGCTCTGGAATTGTCTGCGTACCGCCGTCCGGAACGGGGCCAGCGTTTATGTCATGCCCTGGATGTCTCCCAAGGTCGGCGTCGACACGGGAGACCTCGAGACCGCGTTAACGGTGATTCAGCTCAACGCCGGCCTGCCGTCGCCGCGAGCCTTCGTCCTGCCGGCGGTGTCGCAGTGCGATCAACCCGGGGCCTTGGGCATTGCCTTCTCGCATCACCAGAAGCTGGTCGTCATCGATAACAAGTTTGCGTACGTGGGTGGCATCGATCTCGCTTACGGCCGCCGGGATGATGGCAAGTATTCGCTCAAGGCAGAGGGGCGGCAGGGCAGCGAGTTCTATAACAGTTGCGTGCCGGCGATTCATAGCCTCAGCAGCGTAGAACAAACGGCATACCTGACACGCGCCGAACTGGTGGCGGCTTGCTTCGATAACAAGGCGGGTCGTGCGGCGCAGTTCTTTCTATCCGCACCGATGAAGCCGCTCGCTGGGGCAATGGACGCGTATTCCTCAGCTAGCGACAAGATCAAGGACGTCAATAAGCAAATCTCTGACTGGTGGGTCACCAGCGATGTCGTACCGGAGTTCGTGCGCAAGGCCCAGGACAAGGTCATCGATGCGGCCCAGGAAACCGCAGCCGATGCAAGCAAATGGGCCTACCAGCAGCTGGGAACAACCCTTCAGACCAAGGTCGAAAAATTGCGCGAATACGGCGGCGCGCAGGTGGCGGACGCAACCACCGCGCTGATGGCATGGCTGAATGGCGCCACACTTGACAGCTTGCCGCCCAGCCTTCTGCAAAATACAGCTGATACGATCCAGGCCTTTGTCATGCGCCTGGTGCTGGCCCTGCAGGCGGAAGGCAGTCAGCGCAAGCAGTGCTATGCGAATCTTGAGAAACTAGGAAAGCTCTTGCCCGCCGGCGGGAAGTGCCCCGACAGCAGTGTGCAGCCTCGAATGCCGTGGCATGACGTGCATTGCAGAATCGAAGGACCATCGGTCTATGACCTGAGCCGCAATTTCGTACGGCGCTGGAATGGCGTGGCCCTGCAGTATGAGCGCAGCGATGGCAAAACGGTCGACGCGCTGCTGCGGCACCTCGGCATCGCGGCCCGCCTCAAGGCACCCCGCATCGGCGCTGCGCACCGGCCTGTCCGATCCAAGGCTCAACCAGGGTCATGCTGGGTCCAGGTTCTCCGAAGCGCCCCGAAGAAGATGCGGGTCGCCGAAGCTGCCGGAGAGGCGGACAAGACTACGCCGAGCGTTGCGGAAAGCAGCTGCCTGAGCGCAATGCTGAAGAACATCGAGGGCGCGTCGCATTTTATCTACATCGAGGGTCAGTTCTTTCAGTCCGATTATGGGAGCACGATGATCGGGAACGAGGAAGCGGACGGCGGTGCCCCTGTTTCAGGACCGATGCATGCGTTGATGGACGTCAAGGGGTCGCCGGGATATCAAAAATATGCCGCGCAACTTGGCATCCTCGGCGTGCCGCCCGGACAGATCTATAAGTCCCTCAAGTGGAGCCAGATCGACGACGTCCAGCGGGACATCAGGGGAGGCGGCGCCGACTTTGTCAATGACCTGAAGCGGGTCATGGCCACGCAAGCGCAAATCGCAGGATTCAGTGCCCTGGGCCCGTCTCAAAAGTCCCTGAAGAATCCGATTTGCAAGGCGTTGGGTGACCGTATTACACGGGCCATCTACGACGGCAAACCGTTCCATGTCTACATGGTGTTACCGGTACACCCGGAAGGGACACTGGA
The DNA here is from genome assembly GCF_000069785.1 of Cupriavidus taiwanensis LMG 19424. Taxonomy (NCBI): domain Bacteria; kingdom Pseudomonadati; phylum Pseudomonadota; class Betaproteobacteria; order Burkholderiales; family Burkholderiaceae; genus Cupriavidus; species Cupriavidus taiwanensis. Next base: position 1,091,003 of record NC_010530.1, read on the forward strand.
CACGATCAACATCATGACGCAACAGCATCTGACGATGCAGTCGCTGGTGTTTGGCAGCCACAGTCTGGTGAATCGGATTCGACGTGCGCTGTTGGCGATGAAGTATGTGCGTGAGCGGAAGATGGAGGTGAAGAGGGCGAGGGATGCCGCGGAAAGCGCCAAGATAGAAGATCTTAATAGGAACATTCGTCAAGGAGAATGGCAGAAATATCTGACGCTGCTTAACTTGCGTAACTGGGACGTGTTGCATGGTAGACCTGTGACTGAGCAGATCTATGTTCATAGCAAGCTCCTGATAGCAGACGATCGGGTCGTAGTATTAGGCAGTGCCAATATCAACGATAGAAGCCAGCTCGGTGACCGGGATTCAGAGCTAGCGGTTGTCATTCATGATGACAAAGCAATGTCAGTGCGCTTGGATGGTCAGCTTGTACAGCCGGTTGGCACTTTCGCACATGGTTTGCGTAAAGCACTGTGGAAAAAGCATTTTGGACTGATGGGCGGTGTTGCGCCGGCTACAGAATTGGGTCTGCCCAGCATACTTGATGGGCCTGGGGATCTTGATACTTGGCAGGCCGTTCAGAGAGTGGCACAGACTAATGCCGAAGCTTATGATAAAGCTTTTCCATATGTGCCTAGGTCGAAAAGTCGCAGTTCGGTTTGGCCTACTTGGGATGACAGCAATGGCAAGCTCAGGGGCTACATGCCGTTTAACGAGCGATTCTGGCGCGAGGAGCGTCCAAGGGACGATAGCTTTACGTGGGATGCAAAGCAGATATTGTCCGAGAGTACACCCAGTGGTGTGCGAGGATTCATTGTAGCCTTGCCGGTTATGTGGACACTCGGGGAAAACAATGACTCAAAAATGAATTTGACTACACTGGCACATGTCGAGTCCGAAGACGAAGTGAATCGTGAGAGGCAAACTGCATCGAGAAGTCCATCGCAATCTGGTCAAGCCGATGCCTATTCCTAAGGTTGATTTTTGATGAAAATTCGGATGGCTTCTCAGGGCTTGCTAAGTCGGGCCATATTGATGGCGGTGGTGGCATTGGTTTCCTGCGGACAGAGTGGTCAGGCGCGAGAATCGAAAACGACAACCGGCACTGATCGTTTTGGCCGTCCTGTAGAGATACCGAACCCGACTAGGGAGGATCGGATCAAAGCCACGGCGCCCGAGTACATTAGCAACGATAGGCTTCGGGCCGAATGCCTCGGCAGGTTGACTTTCGATGTACCTGTTGCGGCAGAATTGGAATGGGCTACTCCGAGAAAAACTAGTCATCAAGGAGTGTTCGAAAATCTATCTCAATATTTTGAGAATGGGACAGGTAAGGGTCATATTGAGATCGAAACCCGAGAACTGCGGACAGTATTGGCTGTATATGGGCCAATTACCCCAGAATTGCGCGAAGAATTTCTCGGGTACAGAGTTCGCATGCAGGCCGCATCGCTTAGTGGGTTGTCGGATGCCCTGAAGCGGCAGAAAGAATACGAAGAACTGTACAAAAGACGGCCGGAGCTTCTTGGTCCTGGTATTAAAGAGAGCTTGGCTAAAGACCGGGCTGAACTCGAAAAGGAACTGGCAGATATCAAGGCAGATCAATACGAGAAGGCAATTGATCTCGGACGTCCTGATAGTATGGCGCTTCGCGCCGATCTCAAAGCTGCGAAGCCCTATCTGCGCGGCGCAATTGTGTTGGGTAAACACATTGTGGCCTTCGAGTCGATGTTGAGGGGCTTCGAGAATTATGTTGAACCTACGGAAGCGCAATGGGCGGTGGCTGAGGGCGCTATACGCAAATTGATCAGCCAGCTCCAACCCCGTAACCTTTACGAGATTCCCAAGGATCGCGGATTTTGCCTGCCCTATGCGTTCCTGCGCGACGACGGCACCTATGGCAACAAGATCTCCACTTCCTTCCGCTTTGGTGACAGCCCCGCAGTCATCTACACGCTCAGTGTCGCCGCAATCCCAGGCGGTGGTGCTTCCGAAACCACGCTTCTCAATGCGACCGGTCGCTCGGCGACCGGACTGCTCAGCCACTTGCCTGAAAACACAACGGTGAAGCAGCGCCTGGGTCCTCGTCCCGCAAAGATTGGAGCACTGACTTCAGAACAGGGAGGAATCGTGGTGGAAGCCAAGCGCCCCGGCCAGCCGCCGCGGGAGGGCTACCACGTCTACACAGGATACGCAGGATGGGCAGGATCGCAAATCTTGCCGACCATCGAGGTGGTGATGGAGTCGGCAGCCCGGGCTTCCTACCCGAAACTGACGAAGGACGCCCCACCTTACGAGCAGGCACGCCCACGGCTGGATGCGTTGCTCAAGAGCATCCGTCTGCGGCCGACAACTCCGCCGATGCCGGAGCTGGTCGGCATCCAATAGCAAGGTGGACAGACTGCGCTTTTCTGACTTTGCAATGGTTATAACCTCGGGTTCGAGGCGTGCATTGGCTTTATGGCTTCACACTGCTCATGGCCGAGATGATGGTCGCGTGCGGGAAGGCCGTCAGACATGCGATCCCAAGACTGTTCGCCGACGACGATATCGACCCCAGCCTTTCGTCATCGGCGCGCCGTACAACGGATTCAGTGCCCTGGGCCCGTCTCAAAAGTCCCTGAAGAATCCGATTTGCAAGGCGTTGGGTGACCGTATTACACGGGCCATCTACGACGGCAAACCGTTCCATGTCTACATGGTGTTGCCGGTACACCCGGAAGGGACACTGGACACGATCAACATCATGACGCACAGCATCTGACGATGCAGTCGCTGGTGTTTGGCAGCCACAGTCTGGGGAATAGTTCCATCTGGCCCACATGCGATTATGAACAGGCTAAGCTGATAGGGTACACGCCGTTTAATGAACGCTTCTGGCGTAGTCCGCAACCACGCGACAATTGCTTTACCTGGGATGCCCGGAAACTCCTGTCTGAGCGCGCGCCGATTGGTATTCAGGGCTTCATTGTGGCACTTCCAATCATGTGGACCTTCAATGAAAACAACGACTCGAAAATGAATTTGACGATATTGGCGAACGTTGACATGGAGCGTGATACGGCTCGCGAGCAACAAACCGCGGCGACAGCTCCGTCTCGGTCGGATCAAGTCAACGTATAAATCATTGCGAAATCTTTTTTTAGGTACAGACGGTGAGATACAGCTTCCGGTTATTCATGGTACCCGTTGCAGTGGTGGCGCTGCTGGCGTGCGGGCAGGGCGGGCAAGCAAAGGAGCCCAACACCGTGACTGGCTTGGATCGATTCGGTAATCGTGTGCAAATACCGAATCCGACCCGAGAGGACCGCTTGGCTGCACTTGCCCTCAATTATGGTCCTGTGGAAGCAAGCCATGCTGAGTGTTTGGGTCGGCAAATTTTTGATATTCCGGTTAACTTAACTTTTTACTGGGCGATCCCTTCGCAGGCCAGCGATGGCATGTTCGAAAATTTATCTCAGCGTTTCAATGATGGGGCGGGCCGGGGGAATATTGAGATCGAAACCAAGGAATTGCTAACGCAGTTCGCAGTGTATGGTCCTATTACAGAGGAGTTGCGCAAGAGTTTCTTTTCATACAGGGCCGATGGTAATGCCGCGCTGTTGCGAAACCTTGGGCGCTCTCTTAACGTATTGCAGGAGAGGGAGGAACGCTTTAGGTCCAATCCTCCTGGGCCTAATACGATCACTAATCTCGGTGCTGAGATCGCCGCTACAGAAAAAAGCATTGCGGAACTTAAGGCGGATCAATACCGAAAATTGATCGACCTTAGACGCCCCAACAGTTTGGCATTTCGTGCTGAGCTTAACACCGCCAAGCCATACATGCATGGTGCGATCGTGTTGGGCGAACACATTGTAGCATTCCAGTCAATGCTCAGAGGTATTGAAAACTATGCTGAGCCAACAGAAAATCAATGGCAAGTCGCCGAGGACGCCCTTCGCAGGCTAGTCAGTCAACTTCAACCTCGCAATCTCTACGAGATTCCCAAGGATCGCGGATTTTGCCTGCCCTATGCGTTCCTGCGCGATGACGGCACCTATGGCAACAAGATCTCCGGCTCCTTCCGGCTGGCCGATAATCCCGCAGTCATCTACACGCTCAGTGTCGCCGCAATCCCAGGCGGTGGTGCTTCCGAAACCACGCTTCTCAATGCGACCGGTCGCTCGGCGACCGGACTGCTCAGCCACTTGCCTGAAAACACAACGGTGAAGCAGCGCCTGGGTCCTCGTCCCGCAAAGATTGGAGCACTGACTTCAGAACAGGGAGGAATCGTGGTGGAAGCCAAGCGCCCCGGCCAGCCGCCGCGGGAGGGCTACCACGTCTACACAGGATACGCAGGATGGGCAGGATCGCAAATCTTGCCGACCATCGAGGTGGTGATGGAGTCGGCAGCCCGGGCTTCCTACCCGAAACTGACGAAGGACGCCCCACCTTACGAGCAGGCACGCCCACGGCTGGATGCGTTGCTCAAGAGCATCCGTCTGCGGCCGACAACTCCGCCGATGCCGGAGCTGGTCGGCATCCAATAGCAAGGTGGACAGACTGCGCTTTTCTGACTTTGCAATGGTTATAACCTCGGGTTCGAGGCGTGCATTGGCTTTATGGCTTCACACTGCTCATGGCCGAGATGATGGTCGCGTGCGGGAAGGCCGTCAGACATGCGATCACAAGACTACGATCGATAGGAGGTCGTATTGGCAAAGGGCGCGGCGACCCGCCGGGAGCCTAAAGGGCACGGACGATATCGCCGGGTCTTTGACAGCTGAGGGAGGCGCTGCTGAAATTCGAGGCTTTATCGTTGCGTTGCCGCTTCAATGGACACTTGGCGAAAGCAATGATTCAAAGATGAATCTGACTACGTTGGCAAATGTGGATCTTGACCCAGAGGCGGACCGTGGGCAGCAGACCGCAGCGACTGCTTTTTCCAAATCGGATCGAGCCAATACGTGAGTTTGAGTAAGGGTATTCACTTAATGTCCAGAAGAAGACCACAGCAATTGCTGAGGCGAACAGCTACCATTTGTGCCGTTATGACATTGTTTGCCTGTGGTCCGCGCGGCCAGGCAGAGGAGTCGAAGACCACATCGGGGGTAGATCGCTTTGGGAAACGAGTCGAAATACCGAACCCCAGCCGTGAGGATCGACGCGCGGCGCTGGCACCGACGTATGCCAAGCCTGCCGACCATAAGTCAGAATGTCTGGGTAGACTGATGTTTGACACATCGGAGAAGATGATAGTGGAATGGGCGGTTTCATCCGCGACCAGTAAGAATGGATCATTTGACGGACTTTTCCAGCATTTTGATGACGGAGCGGGTAAAGGAAGAATTCAAATTGAAACCAGTCAACTGAATACTGTGTTCGCGGTGTATGGCCCCGTAACTCCAAAGTTGCGTGAGGAGTTTTTGAACTACAGGGAGGAAATGAATTCCGCTGCGCTCAGCGGGTTGAGCCGTGCCCTGGAACTGCAGAAGGAAACGGAGGACATGTATAAGAGGCGACCGGAGCTCCTTGGGCCTGGGATCAAGGAGCACGTAGCTGACGAAAGGGCAAGGCTCGAAAAAGAGCTCGAGGATATCAAGTCTGGCCAGCATCGAAAGGCAATTGACTTACGCCGACTGAATAGTGCGGCGTTTCGGGCCGATCTAAAGGCGGCCAAGCCCTATTTCCGCGGCGCAATTGTGTTGGGCAAACACATTGTTGCCTTTCAATCGATGTTAAGAGGCTTTGAGAACTATATTGAGCCGACTGAAGATCAATGGAATATCGCCGAGAGTGCCCTGCGCGAGCTGGTTGGCAAACTTCAACCCCGTGAGCTTTACGAGATTCCCAAGGATCGCGGATTTTGCCTGCCCTATGCGTTCTTGCGCGACGACGGCACCTATGGCAACAAGATCTCCACTTCCTTCCGCTTTGGTGACAGCCCCGCTGTCATCTACACGCTTAGTGTGGCCGCCATTCCTGGCGGTGGAGCATCGGAGACAACGATACTGAACGCGACCGGTCGCTCGGCGACCGGATTGCTCAGCCACTTGCCTGAAAACACAACGGTGAAGCAGCGCCTGGGTCCTCGTCCCGCAAAGATTGGAGCACTGACCTCAGAACAGGGAGGAATCGTGGTGGAAGCCAAGCGCCCCGGCCAGCCACCGCGGGAGGGCTACCACGTCTACACAGGATACGCAGGATGGGCAGGATCGCAGATCTTGCCGACCATCGAGGTGGTGATGGAGTCGGCAGCCCGGGCTTCCTACCCGAAACTGACGAAGGACGCACCACCTTACGAGCAGGCACGCCCACGGCTGGATGCGTTGCTCAAGAGCATCCGCCTGCGGCCGACAACTCCGCCGATGCCGGAGCTGGTCGGCATCCAATAGCGAGGTGGACAGACTGCGCTTTTCCGACTTTCCAAGGGTTCTAACCTCGGGTTCGAGGCGTGCATGGCTTTATGGCTTCACACTGGTCATGGCCGAGATGATGGTCGCGTGCGGGAAAGCCATCAGGCACGCGATCTCAAGACTACGATGGATAGCATCGTGGGTGCCTGCTGGTGAACACGGCGCTTGAGCTTTCGCCGGCCAGCTATTTCCTGACTTTCCTTCCGTAAACGCCATGCACGTGGCGCTCTATTTCGGAGCCGGCCAGCGGCGGCATTATAGGCTGGATTGTCGAGCGTGGTGCAGGACAATGATCAGCCGTCTGCAGCAACGCCGGCATGGGCCTAGAATCGGGATTCCTGTCCGCAACGACAGCAGGATTCCCGCTAGGAGCACCACGCATGAGCCAACTGTTCGAGCCGCTCGCCATCGGCGGCCTCACCCTTGCCAACCGCATCACAATCGCGCCGATGTGCCAGTATTCCGCCCACGACGGCAACGCGGGCGACTGGCACATGATTCACCTGGGTTCACTGGCGCTGTCGGGCGCGGGCATGCTGATCGTCGAGGCCACGGCGGTCTCGGCGGAAGGGCGGATCACGCCGCACGATCTCGGCTTGTATTCGGATGACAACGAAGCTGCGCTGAGTCGGGTGATTCAGGCGATGCGCGCGCATTCGCCGATTGCGATCGCGATCCAGTTAGGACACGCCGGCCGCAAGGCATCCAGCCAGGCGCCGTGGGATGGCGGCCAGCAGATTGCCCCCGATGCGCCCGGTGGGTGGCATACGGTGGCGCCTTCTGCGGTGCCGCACGGCGCTGGGGAAGTCGCGCCCGTGGCGCTGGATCGCGCAGGCATGGACAAGGTGCGCGATGACTTTGTCGCTGCGGCAAGGCGCGCGGCGCGGCTGGGGCTGGATGGCATCGAGATCCACGCCGCGCATGGCTATCTGCTGCATCAGTTCCTGTCGCCGCTGGCCAACCACCGCGACGACGAATACGGCGGCAGCCTGGAGAACCGCATGCGCTTCCCAATTGAAGTGTTCGACGCGGTGCGCGAGGCGTTTCCGGCGCAGCGGCCAGTATGGATGCGCATCTCGGCAACCGACTGGGTGCCCGGCGGATGGGATATCGAAGGCACAGTAGCCTTGTCGAAGGCCCTGCAGGCGCGCGGTTGCGCGGCGATCCACGTGACCACCGGCGGAGTCTCGCCGCAGCAGGCGATCAAGCTCGGGCCCGGCTATCAGGTGCCCTACGCGCAGCGGGTGAAGGCGGAGGTAGGCCTGCCGACGATTGCAGTGGGCCTGATCACCGAACCGGAACAGGCCGAAGCGATCATCGCCAATCAGGAAGCCGACGCGGTATCGCTGGCGCGGGCCATGCTGTATGACCCCCGCTGGCCGTGGCATGCGGCGGCGCGCCTCGGCGCGAGCGTGCAGGCGCCCAGACAATACTGGCGTTCGCAGCCGCGCGAACTGAAAGACCTGTTTGCAGGTGCAGCGTTTGGACAGCGCTAGGCTGTCGGCCAACAATGTGAGGAGCTGCCATGAAACCGAGGATTACGCTGATCACGCTGGGTGTCGATGACTTGCACCGTGCGGTGCGCTTCTATCGCGACGGGCTTGGCCTGCCTACCGCCGGCATTGTCGGCGAGCAGTTCGAGCACGGCGCGGTGGCGTTCTTTGACCTGCAGGCGGGCCTCAAGCTGGCGCTCTGGCCGCGCGCCAGCCTGGCGCATGATGCCGGACTGCAGGTAACGCCGCGCGCGCTGACCGATGTCTCGCTGGCCCATAACGTCGCCGACAAGGCCGAGGTCGATGCGGTGATGGCGCAGGCACTGGCGGCGGGGGCAAGCGTGATCAAGCCGGCACAGGACACCTTCTGGGGCGGATATGCCGGCTACTTCCACGATCCGGACGGGCATCTGTGGGAAATCGCATGGAACCCGGAGATGCTGCCGGCCGATTGAGCCGACCCGCCACCGCTGCTGGTGCAGCGCCGCAGAGGGATTTCCATAATTGCCACGCGCCGCCGAAGTACGGACTATCCTTGCAACAGACAGCCATAGCATGCTGTCGACGGAGCGCCCCCCACGCAGTTCCGCAATACCCCACGCATCCCGCCCCGTTGGCAGCCCACCGAAGTAAAGCAATAAGAACAATGGCAAGGGAGACGTCCATGCAAGTCTATGACAGCCTGCTGTATGTGACTGCGATGGTGCTGGTGTGTTTGTATGTGTATCTGGGCATCCTGTCCCGCAGCACGGCGATCCGCCTGGGGTCGCCGGCGATCGTGGCGGGACTGGTGCTGGCCTATTCGCTGTCGCCGCTGCATTCGGGCGGCTGACGGCCCTGGCCCCGGCGTGACCGGGGCGTCGTTCACCCGGCCGCCCGCTGGTGGTCTTCAGCGCGCTTGACCTGCGCGGGGAATTCCCGCAGCAGGGTGTCGATGGCCGCCTGCAATTCCTGCGGCACCACAGGCTTGTGCAGCAATGCGGTGCCGCTCGCATGTGCGGTGCGCAGGCGGTCCGCCGCGGTATCCCCCGTAATGATGATGGCCGGCACATGGCGCCCCAGGCGCTGCCGGATCGCGTCCAGCGCCTGCTGGCCGGTACGGTGGCCGCGCAGGCGGTAGTCGGCCAGCACCAGCGCGGGCGTGAACGACGCCAGCGCCGCCAGCGCCTGTTCCTCCGATTCAACCGTACGGCACTCGCAGCGCCATGCCGAGAGCAGTTCGGACATCGCGCTGCGGATCGCCTCGTCGTCATCGATCACCAGGACCTGCAGTCCATCGAGCGAGCGCGCCGCGACCGGGCGTGCGAGCGCTTCCGGAGCGTCCAAGGTCTGGGGCATGCTGAAGCGAAAGACGGAGCCTCGCCCGGGGCGGGAGGCGAGCGTCACGCGTGTCCGCATCGTCCGCGCCAGGCCGTCGACAATGGCCAGCCCTAATCCGAGCCCCTTGCGCTGGTCGCGCTCGGGATTGTCCAGCTGATGGAATTCCCGAAAGATGTCGCGGTGCTGTGCGGAAGGGATGCCGATGCCGGTGTCCCACACTTCGATGGTGGCCCGCACGCCGCGCTTGCGGCAAGCGACCAGCACGCCGCCTTGCTGCGTGTAGCGGATCGCATTGGAAATCAGGTTGCGCAGCACCAGTTCGACCAGCGTGGGATCGCCATGCAGCGTGACGGTGGTATCCCGCGTGCGGTACACCAGCCCGCGCGCCTCGGCCTGGGGCGCGAACTCGTTCTCCAGCTTGTGCAGCAGCGGCTGCAGGCGGAACGCACGCGCGCGCGGCGTGATTACGCCGGCCTCGAGCTTGGAGAAGTCCAGCAGCGAGTTCAGCATTTCGCGCGCCGCGCCGGAAGAGGCCTCGATATGCGCCAGCAACTGGCGCTGGCGTTCATCCAGGCAAGTCCGGCCCAGCGATACCAGGAACAGTCCCATCGCGTGGAGCGGCTGGCGCAGGTCATGGCTGGCGGAGGCCAGGAACACCGATTTGGCGCGGCTCGCTTCTTCGGCCGCGTGCTGCGCGGCCTCGGCACGCGCGGTCTGCTCGCGCAGCTGCGAGATCAGTTCCACGTTCTCGAAGCGCAGCGCGATCGATTGCCGTGCCACGTGCGCATAGTTGCGCGCGAAGACCAGCAGCACGCACAGGTACAGCGGCGTGCCGAGGAACATCGGCAGGTATTCGATATCGCCGGTGGCCAGGAAGGCGATCCATACGGGTACGATCGCCGGCACGAAGAAGCCGATCGCCACCGGCAGGCATGCCGAGAAGACCGCAAGCGCGGCAGCGCTCATGCCGGCGATCAGCGACAGGATGCAGATCACCACCGCCGGCAGGCGCACGTCCAGGTATAGCCACGCTACCAGTCCCCACAGCGCGCCGATCAGCACCAGCATGGCGGTCATGCCGTGCGCATAGCGCGTGGCGCCGGCTTCGGTCAGCCGCCCCGGCAACCGCAGCCGTCCAAAATACGCCACGGCGCAAACCAGTACCATCGCGACCGCCCAGGGCAGGGCACCCGGGCGGTGACCGTTCAGCGTCAGGCCCACGGCCAGGATGATGGCTGCCAGCGAACAGCCTGCCATCGCGCAGCCGAAGCTCTGGTCGATCAGGTTCATCTGCGCTGCAAGCAGGCGCGGCGCATCGTAGCGGGGCAGCCAGCGCAGCGGCCTGCGCGCACGGGCGCGCGCGGCGGCCGGGGCAGTTGTCTCCATCGTCATCGCACCGCCTGCACCAGGCCGCGCCGCTGCGCTTCCAGGATGGCCTCGACACGGCTGACCACGCCGAGATGATCGAGGATGGCCGCGACATGGACACGGACTGTGTTTTCCGACAGCCCCATATGGTAGGCAATGACCTTGTTCGAGCGTCCAAGGGTCAGCTGATGCAGTACCTCCAGCTGGCGCGGGGTCAGCGTGCTGGCAGCGTAGGGCGCCTGGGGCGCTGCAACGGCATTGGCCTCGCCGGAAAAATATGTGCCGCCTGCCAGGCAGCACGCGATGGCATCCTCGATCTCGTGCGCGTCGGCGGACTTGGGCAGGAAACCCGCGATCTCGCGCCGCACCTCGGCCGGGATGATCTCCAGCCCCGACGTGCCCGACACGATCAGGATACGCGCCCGCCCGAAGTGCCGGCGCAACACCTTGACGCCCTCGATGCCGTTCAGGCCCGGCATCTGGATGTCGAGCAGCACGATGTCGACCGCCGCGCCGCCGTGGTCCTGCACCGCCTGCATGACCGAGCCGGCCTCGATGATATGGGCCACGCTGGGGCTGTCGGCCAGCACCAGGCGCAGGCCGGTGCGGAACAGGGTATGGTCGTCGATCAGCAGCAGGCAGGCGTCGGGCATTGAAGATAGCCGGTGCGAGGGGCGATCCATTGGACAAGAATCGCAGGCGCTTGTCTATGCAACCGCTGTGGGGGCGCAACTAGTCCGGAAAGATTATTGGCGCGCTGGAATCTCGATGCAAAGATGCGAGCCGTGGGCAGTTCCGCGACGTGCCCGCACCACTTTTGCTACCCACTACCACCCGGCTGTGGGTATTTTTTTTGCCGGCAATTTGTTGCGGGCTGGCGTGAATGAAAAAAGCCGGCACCGCGGGGCGGTGGCCGGCTTTGGTGTGAGCCGCATGCAAGGCGCCTGACTTGGCGCCTCAGTTACGGTTACGGACGGTTGATCGAGATATCGTAGAACGATCCGTTGGCAGCGATACCCAGGCTCAGGCCGGTATTGCCAGGCACCATCGAGATCATCTCGGATGCGTTGCTGCTTGCGGCACGGTAGCGCAGGCCGTTGGCCGGGCTGTTAACCTTCCAGCTGTCCAGGCGGCCGTCTTCGACGCGCTTGCGCGTGTAGCTGCCGGTCTGCGCATCCACCACGGTCACGACGGTCGACCACGTGCCGCCGTTTTGCAGCGTGGGCACCAGGCCCCCAAGCAAGACCGTGTCCCAGTACGAGTTGGTCGCACCTACCACCGGCAGGGGGCGCGCCACCTGCTTGGCGGCGATCATGAAGCCGTCGTCGTGAGTGATCACGACCGTCACCTGGCCGTCCGTGCCCTTGAATGCATAGGCAAGCTGCGAGCCGAAGCTGTCGGTGATCTTGAAGCTGCCGTCGGCATTGGCGCTAAGCGTCGGCAGTTCTTCAGGCAGCCATGCCTCGCAGGTGTTCACGCCGGAGCAGTCGGCACCCTTGGTCAGCTTGCCAGCAGCATCGATGCTGAAGGTCACGCGGCGCGATGCGTAGGGAGTTCCGCTGTGGTCGCGCTCCATGCCGAGACCGTTCCAGTCGCCGGCCAGGTCGGCCAGGGCAACGGCCTGTGCGGGCACCAGCAGGGTGGGCAGATCGGTCATCGGGCCCGCGGGCGGCACTGCCAGGGCGATGCCCGACTTTGCGACCATCACGGTGTTGGTGGTCCCGTTCGCGCCCGGCACGGTGAAGCGGCAGGCATCGTCGGCGACGGCGGTGAAGGGGACGGTCTCGTTGCCGATCTGCAGCTTCAGCGCGGCCGCGTCAAGGTCGCCGGCTTCCGCAGCCGCGGAACCCAGTCCGATCACATGGTATTTGCCCGTCTTCAGCCCGGCGCAGCTCGCGGCTGCCGGCTGCAGCGCGGTCTGGACCGCCGCCGCGCCGGCATTGGAAGCGACAGCCGAGGACAGCTCCCCCAGCGTCGTCTTCGACGCTTCCAGGCGATCGCCCAGCTGGTCCAGCAGCTTGTCCTGGGCATTGCCGGCGTTGGCGCCGTTGGCGGCCACCAGCGGGTCCTTGAGCGGGTCGACGCTGGTCAGGTCGACCACGCCGGTCAGCACCAGCCGAACCGCATCCGTGGCGCTGGTCAGGTTGCCGGAAGTCAGCTTGGCCTGCGCGGTGGCGTCGAACTGGTCGAAGAAGGCCGCGGTGCTGCCCTGCGCCAGCGACGCGGTCACCAGTTCGGTCAGCGGGGTGATGTTGGCCACGGCGGTGGTGCTGGTGCCGGCCTCGACCACTGAATGCAGCGTGGTGCCGTCCGGCGTCTTGACGCTGAGCACGCATGGGCGCGTGGCGCCGTCGATGCTGAGCGTGAAGGTTCCGTCCGCGGCGGTAGTGGCGGTGCCGCTGCCGTTTGCGCATTTGGCCTGGACCGTGGCACCGCCCAACGCCGCGCCGACGGCTGCGGTGCCGGTGATCTTCGTGGCAGCGGGTGCCGTGGCCGTGGAGTCTCCTCCGCCGCCTCCGCAGGCCGTCAGTACGGCGGCCGCCAGACCCGTCAAAAACAGATGTTTTGCTTTCATCCCAGTTTTGATTTCTGTGGTTTTCTTGTTATGGCAGGGCGCTGCGTGGTGGAACACTGGCTCATGCAGGACCCCGCCCACGGGACGGCTGACCCGCCCCGCGGGCGCGATTTTCCGTGAAATACCTGATGGCGCCCAACCCGCGTTGAGGTGATTGACAAACCACGCGCGGCGTGCGGGCGGCTTACCGCCCCGGGGAAGGATGAATCAGGCAGCCGCCCGTACCAGCCCCGGCCACGTTGCCGTTGGCGCGAGCGGGCGGCCGTCGGCGCGGCAATCTTCGAGCAGCCGTTGGGCATCGATGCCGAACCAGTCGTGCCAGCCGCGCACCAGCGCGCTGGCTGACCGCAGGCCGGCATGGGCAGCCAGTTGGTCCAGCGCGGGCACCAGGCCGCCGGCGCTGGCCAGCGCGTGCAGCGCATGCGCGGCGCGTTGCTCGCGCAGCAGCGGATGCAGCGCCTCGCCTTCGGCAAAAAGGCGCGCGCGGACCAGGCGCGCCGGCACTTGCCATTGCGCCGCCAGCCGTTCGGCGTTCCAGTCAGTGTCGGGCCGGGAAAAGACCAGGCCGGCAAACTGGCGCGACCACGTGCGCTCGGGCGGCTTGCCGGCCAGGCGCGGGCATTCGCTGTCCGGTACGGCGGTCAGGACGACGGCGCAGGGTTGTTGCCACGTGCCAGGCAGGTCGCAGTCAAAGTGGGCGAAGGCGTGCACCACGAACGGGTCGCCGGGCCGTACTTCGCGCCGCGCGTTGGCGTCGCGCAGGCTGGCCGTGCCGTACAGGGCTTGCACATGGACGGCAAAGGGAAAGCGCAGGCGGGCAAAGCGGACGTGGTGACGGCTGACAAGCGGCATGCGGAAGACGGCCCGGAAGCTAACGGCGGTGCGGCGGGTTACTGTCGCAGGATTCGCCGGCCAGCGCAAGGCCGCTGCCATCGCGTTTGCAGCCAACGCAGCCGCCTGCGCCCGCGACGTTACAGTTCCGACATCCCGAAGTGGCGCAGGCGTGGCAGGTCGGTGACGCGGATGCTTTGATACGACAGGTGCACCATGCCCGCATCGGCCAGGCGGCGCAGCGCCTGGTTGACGCGCTGGCGCGAGAGCCCGGTAAGCAGGCCGATCTCTTCCTGCGACAGCTCCAGTACCGGGCTGGTGCGCGGATACAGGTCCGGATGGAACAGCTGGGCGATGGCCTGCGCCACGCGCGCATCGGCCCCCAGCAGCCTGTCGTTCTGCACGGTGGCGATGAACTGGCCCATGCGCTCGTTGAGCTGGCGCACGACAAAGCTGGCGAACGGCAGGCTCTCGGCCAGCAGGGTATTGAAGACCGGCTCGGGCACCAGCAGCACCTGCGAGTCGCGGATCGCGATCACGTCATAGCGGCGGTCTTCGCGCTTGATCACGCTGCCTTCGCCGCACCAGCCGCCGGCCGGCACGCCGGAAAAGGTGCAGCCGCGGCCGTCGGGCGTGTACACCGCCAGCTTGATCAGGCCGCTGTCCACGCCGATCCAGTGGCGCGAGGGTTCGCCGCGCCGGGCGATGAAGCTGCTCGCGGCAAAGGACTGCAGCAGGGTCTCGCGCGCGGCAAGGGCCTGGTGTGCCGGGGCGAGTTCGCCGAACCAGGCATGGCCGGCCAGCACCGCGGCGGATGCCGGGGCGGGATGGGAAGTGGGGTCTGCGGGTTCGCTCATGGCAGGGGCGGGCGCGCTGCGCCGCATCCTGTAAGAATGGTGTAAGCCTTGCCTGGCGCGGGTTTGCGGCAGGTTTGTCGTCTCGACGACAGTGCGCCGGCGTGTGCGATGATAGCCTTCCACCAGAAAAAGTGACAGCGCCGCAAGGCGCCAGAACGACAGCGCCCGAATGACCCGGAATGACAGCGACAAGGCGGAGACACTAGCAATGCCAACCGATTTCGACAGCGGGCTGGCCCGCAACGCGGCCAATTTCGTGCCGCTTACCCCCATTGATTTCCTGGTGCGCGCCGCCGAGGTGTATGGCGACCGCCTGGCCATCGTGCACGGCCCGCTGCGCCAGAACTGGCGCGACACCTATGCGCGCGCGCGGCGCCTGGCCAGCGCGCTGGCACGTGCGGGCGTCGGCAAGGGCGATACCGTGGCCGCGCTGCTGCCCAATACGCCAGCCATGGTGGAAGCGCATTTCGGCGTGCCGATGGCCGGGGCAGTGCTCAATGCGCTGAATATCCGCCTCGACGCCGCCAACCTGCTCTTCATGCTGCGCCATGGCGAAGCGCGCGTGCTGCTGGCCGATACCGAGTTTGCCGACCTGGCGCGGCAGATGGCGCTGGAATTGCCGGGCCTGAAGGTGATTGCCGTGCACGACGTGCTGGGCCCGCAGGCAACCCCGTTCGGCGACACCGACTACGAAGCGTTCCTCGACGGCGGCGACCCGGCGTACGCCTGGCAAATGCCGGCCGACGAGTGGGATGCCATCGCGCTGAACTACACCTCGGGCACCACCGGCGATCCCAAGGGCGTGGTCTATCACCACCGCGGCGCGGCCATCAACGCCGTGTCCAACATCCTGGAGTGGGATCTGCCCAAGCATCCGGTCTACCTGTGGACGTTGCCGATGTTCCACTGCAACGGATGGTGTTTCCCCTGGACGGTGGCGGCGCGCGCGGGCGTGAACGTGTGCCTGCGAAAGTTCGAGCCCAGGCTGGTGTTCGACCTGATGCGCGAAGAGGGCGTGACCCACTACTGCGCCGCGCCGATCGTCCATACCGCTCTGGTCAATGCGCCCACCGCGTGGCGCGAGGGCGTGCGCGGGCCGGTACGCGGCATGGTGGCCGGCGCGCCGCCGCCAGCGGCGGTGCTGGCGCAGATGGAGGCGATGGGCTTCGAGCTGACCCATGTCTACGGACTGACCGAGGTCTACGGACCGGCCGCGGTCTGCGCCGAGCAGGACGACTGGAGCAGCCTGTCCGAGCAGGACCGGGCGGTGAAGAAGGCGCGCCAGGGCGTGCGCTACCACCTGCAATCGCAGGTGGCGGTGCTCGATCCCGATTCGATGCAGCCGGTACCGGCCGATGGCGAGACCATCGGCGAGATCATGTTCCGCGGCAACATCTGCATGAAGGGTTACCTCAAGAACGAGAAGGCCACGCGCGAAGCCTTTGCCGGCGGGTGGTTCCATACCGGCGACCTGGGCGTATGCATGCCCGACGGCTATATCAAGATCAAGGACCGCAGCAAGGACATCATTATTTCCGGCGGCGAGAACATCTCGAGCGTGGAAGTGGAAGACGCGCTTTACCGGCATCCCGCTGTGCTGGCCGCCGCGGTGGTGGCGCAGCCCGATGCCAAGTGGGGCGAGACGCCGTGCGCCTTTGTCGAGCTGAAGGACGGTGCCAGCGTCAGCGCGGAAGACCTGATTGCGCATTGCCGCACGCTGCTCGCGGGCTTCAAGGTACCCAAGGCGGTCTACTTCGGGCCGTTGCCCAAGACCTCCACCGGCAAGATCCAGAAATTCGAGCTGCGCCGCAAGGTGAAGTCCGATTCGGCGATCGACGTCTGAGACGCAAGCGGCGCCATGCCGGCGCCGCGTCGGTTCAGCGTGCCCGCACCTCGGGCGGCGTGCCGGTCCGGGGCGGATGGTGCCAGTCCGGACCGATGTCGGGGAACACCTCGCATTCGCCGCGCACGATGCTCTCGATGGTGGCGCACACGCATTCGGTGCCGCGCGGTCCCACGCAGACCAGGCTGCGCGGATGGTCGCTGTGCTGGGGAATGGCATAGACTCGCATGCCCTCGCGGAACAGCGGGTGCTTGGTGAGGCGTTCGTTCATCAGTTCAACGAAGCGCTGGGGCGTGACGACCGGCTTGTCCATTGCATGCTCCTGCGGCCTTGGCCACCGTACCCATTTCTTGGGGCGGCATGGCGGCCAGGTCAATAGAGGCCAGGAAGATGACAGGCAGGTGGCGAAAATGCGCACCGGACAGCAGCGTGCCCGGGACGTGGCCGGAATGAAGAATCGCGGGCAAAGCTGTCGCCCGCGTTGCCACCGCCACGATTCCAGACTAGGTCACGCGGCGCGTAGTGCAAGCGAATCGCGATATTTCGCCGGTTTCAGGTGATGCGCAGTTCGCCCGCGGCGCGCGGGCCGTTCAGGATGCCGTTGCCCGCGGCCCAACAAGCGGCTTCGGCTTCGGCATAGGACCTGTAGGTGCCGGGCGCTGCGACCGTGCAGTCCTCATCGGCGGCGCCGCAGCGTTCTTCCATGATGATGCGCCAGGTGAACTGCCCCGGTGCGTCCTCGAGGACATGGAGCACCAGGGTGCGGTGATTGTCGGTCAGCGTGAGAGGCAAAGTCGACATGGGTGTCTCCCGTTCGCAGGTAGGCGCATTGATGCTAGCAAGTGCCGGCCATAAATGCCATGAGGCATTACGGGCGCGCCATGGCAAGATACTGCCTTTGCGGCAGTCGCCGCGCCGAATCTTGTCGCCTGAACATGCCTCTCTCGCTCGAGTTCAATCAACGGATCGCCGCCCTGACGGCGCACTACGACACCGTCGTGCTGCCGCTGTGGACGGCCTCCGGCTGGAACCCCGACCTGTTGCTGCCCTATGAAGCGCTCGACGGCGGCAGCGCCGCGACGCTGCCGCCGTCGCGCTATCGCGCCATGGCGTGCGCGCGCCAGCTGTACGTGTTCTCGCTGGCGGGCCGGCAAGCCCATGCCGATACGCTGTTCGGCTCGCTGCAGGCCTACTTCGGCAACGGGGAGGGTGCGTGGATCTATAGCGTCGACCCCGCCGGCGCGCCGCTCGACAGCGCCCGCGACCTCTATACCCATGCCTTCGTGATCTTCGCCTGCGCCGCGTACTACGCGCGATTCGGCAACGAAGACGCCCTGGAAGTACTCGACGAAACCGTCGATATCGTCGAGGACCGCTTCGCCGACGGACAGGGCCTCTATCACGCCGCGCTGACCGAGCACTTCCGCCCCAAGGGCGCGGGCGTGCTGCAGAACCCGATCATGCACCTGACCGAGGCCTACCTGGCAGCGCTCGATGCCACCGGTGACGAGTGGTATGCGGAGCGCCTGCGCGAGATCGCGATGGCGGTGCATGAGCGCTTTGTCGATCCCGCCAGCGGCTGCGTGGCGGAGTTGCCGCAAGGCAGCGCGGACAACCGCGTCGAGCCCGGGCACCAGTTCGAATGGTTTTCGCTGGTGGCCGGCAAGCCGGCGTTGTTTGGCGATCTGCCGCTGTCAGAGGCGCTGCGCCGCGCCTTTGGGTTCGCGCAGCAGCATGGCGTGGCCGCGGGCACGCTGGGTGTCTGCGCGGCGCTGGATGCAGCGGGCGCACGCATGGACGGCACCGAGCGCATCTGGGCACAGACCGAGTTCGCGCGTGCACTGGCGGTGGATGGCTCGGCGCAGTCGCTGGCCACGCTGGCTGACTGGGCCGGGCAATTTCGCAGCCGCTTCCTGCACGCGCAGGGCTGGCATGAGTGCCTGGCGCCGACGGGGGAGGTGGTGCGCGCGGAGATGCCATCAACCTCGCCCTACCACCTGGCCACGTCTTACCAGGCATTGGCCGCGCTGGCCGGGCTGCCATGGCCGGTACAGTCCGCATAACGCGGCACGGGCTCCATGCCTGACCAAGGCCGGCCGTTGTCAATTCTTTGCAGTTGCCCAGAGGGCGCGCGTCTACACTAAGCCCGCGCTCCGGCCCGCATCGCAATCCTTCTTAACTACCTGGTCGTCGTTCTGAAGTTGCGGGCCGGGGCGCGCCTGAACCGGTCTAGCGGGCGCTGGCCTGCTGCAACCGTTCGGCATGCCGGGCCGGCGCCAGTCGTTGCGACGACGGCGATGGGGCATTGGCCTGGATCAGGCCAGCGCCTGCCGGCTTGACACGGACAGCCATTTGCTCGACGCGCTTCTGGGCCTGTGTTTCGGCGTGGTCGTTCAGGATCAGGCACAGCAGCGTCAGCAAGGCTGCGGCGATCATGCTCAGCGCAATCCAGGCCAGGCAGTGCTTGCGTTCCATGGTACGGACGGGGCGTTATCAGTGCGCGAAGTTTAAGCGCGCGTGCGCCGGGCGATTGTCAACCTTTGCAAACGCAGCCGCCTTGCAGCGTTCCGCGGCGGTCGCCGTTATTCCGTGACGCCGTGCTCGTGCAGCAGCCGCTCGCATTCCTCGAGCATGTCGTAGGCGAAGGCCGACTGGTAATTGGGATCGAGGGCTTCCATCATCTCGTGCGCGGCGTACAGGCCGGCTTCGCGCGACAGGGTCTCGGCAAGCTGGCGCGCAAACTGGTCGCTCAGCTCGGACAGCAGGCGCCGCTCGGACAGCGGCAACTGCAGTTTCGAGCGCGACAGCCATTCGCCGGCCAGCGTGGCGCCCTGGGCATCGGTCATCCACTTGCGATGCTCGTAGTAGGCCGACAGGCGTTCGGCGGCCAGTGCGAACAGCAGCGCCTTGCGGGTATTGAAATCGATCCGGCGGGTTGGGGCGAGGGTCATGCTTGCAGCTTGATGCGGACCGGCGCTGTGGGCCGGCCCTCGTCTTGTCGAAGGGGAATCAGGCGGGTGCCGGGCCGGCCTGCGCAAAGCGCGCCGCCAGCCAGGCGCCGATATCGGCAATCTCTTCCAGGCAGACCGCATGGCCCATCGGATAGGTGTGCCACGTCACCGGATTCGCCCGCGCCTGCACGAAATCGCGCGCGGCCACGCCAAGGGCGAGCGGCACCACGTCGTCCTGGGTGCCGTGCGCCGCGAACACCGGCGTGGCGGCGTTGGCCGGGCTGGCTTGCGCCGCCAGCGTCGACGGTGCGGGCATGTACGTGGACAGTGCGACGATGCCGGCCAGCGGCTCAGCGTGGGTCAGACCGGCGGTGTACGCGATCGCGCCGCCTTGCGAGAAACCCGCCAGCACGATGCGTGCGGTGGGAATGCCGCGCGCATTCTCCCGTGCGATCAGGGCACGAATGGCGTCGCAGGAAGCGCGGATGCCGGCCTCGTCGGCGCGGCGGCCCGCCTGGTCGAGGGAAACGATGTCATACCAGGCCGGCATGACATAGCCGCCATTGCAGGTCACCGGTATTGCTGGCGCATGCGGGAAGATAAAACGCACGCCTGGCGCGGCCGGCAGCCGCAACTCGGGCACGACCGGAGCGAAGTCGCTGCCATCGGCGCCCAGGCCGTGCATCCAGATGACGGCGCAGCCGGGATTGGGCGCGGTTTCAATTTCGATCGCGGGCAGCAGTTCGCTCATGGGGCCGGTTCCTGTGTAGGGTCTGCCCACGCCACGCGGACGTCAGGCAGCGCGAGTATCGCACAGGTCCAGACCTGCATTGGCGCGTGCCGGGGCACGGGCCAATGCATGGCGATGGCTTCAGGCCGCGGACGGAACGATCGGCACCGTGGTCAGGCCCGGCGTGCGCGCCGGCAGTTCGGGCATGGCCGGCGGCGTGGCGCGGCGCTTGTCGACGACG
Source organism: Cupriavidus taiwanensis LMG 19424 (assembly GCF_000069785.1). Taxonomy (NCBI): domain Bacteria; kingdom Pseudomonadati; phylum Pseudomonadota; class Betaproteobacteria; order Burkholderiales; family Burkholderiaceae; genus Cupriavidus; species Cupriavidus taiwanensis. The sequence continues at coordinate 1,111,611 of NC_010530.1, forward strand.
TCTTCGACGCCCTTGGCAGCGACATCTTCGAGGAAGGCCACCATGTCGCGGTAGTAAGCCACCTGCATCTGTGCCTCCAGCAAGCGCCGTTCGGCCTGGAATAGCGTCAGCCTCATGTCTTGCAGTTCCCTTTCGGCAATTTTTTCCGGGGTCGGCGGACTGAACAAGTTTGCAAGCCAACGCATGGCAGTACCTCCAGTGCTGTCAACAGCGAGTTTGCGGGCTTTCGCCATGAGGACAAATATAGACAAGAAATCGTGAAAGCGTCCCTCGGACACTTGGCCGTGGCGCCTCGCCCACAAGGATGATTGCCGCTTGCGGGACTCTACGTTAGATTAATCGGCCATGATGTGCCCGGCATCACGCGCTTGCCGCGATGGCGCTTCGGGGCCGGTTGCCTGTGCGTGCATGAAGCGCAGGATCGGCGGCCAGAAGGTGTCGATATGCTCTGGCAGCAGGGCCGCATCGTGCGGCATGGCATCGTGCATGACCAGCGCATGCAGATGCCTGGCTGCGCTGGCCACGCGCTCCGCGTGGGGCGGCACGATGACCACGTCGTCACGGCTGTGCACCACCAGCAGCGGCCGATCCAGCTTGCTCGCACGCGCCGCGTTGTTCCACGGATCCGGCAGCAGCCACGCGGCCCATGCGGGAATGCGCCCGGTCTGCACCGCGGCCAGTCGCGCCGAGCTGAATCCCGCGGCTATCACATAGCCGTCCGGCTGCGGCTCGAAACGCCGCGCCACGTCGAGCAGGATGCCCGAGCCCAGCGAATGTCCCAGCACCACGCGCCGCTTCGATTGCGGCGCGGCGGCGATGAACTGTCCATAGGCAACCAGTGCATCCTGCCGCAGCCGGCGCACGCTTGGCCGCCCGGTGCTGCGCCCGTAGCCGCTGTAGTCGAACACATAGGAAGCGATGCACGCATCGGCCAGCATGGCCTGCACCGGTGCCCAGTCTGGCAGGCATTCGTTGTCGCCATGGCACACCATCAGGGCTGGCGCCTCGGGGTCTGCCACCGGCATGAAGGCCGCGTGGAGGATGCGGTCGCCGCTGGCGAAGGTGGCGTGCCGCACCATAGGGGCTGAATTGTCGGGTGGTTCTGCGAGGCTTGTCTCATCCGTTGGCGTGACAAAGGCTTTGCGCTCCAGCGCACGAAACAGCAGATGCCGCGCGACCCCGGCCGCCAGGGCCATGCCTGCTGCCGCGGCCAGCCAGCGGTGCCGCGCGGTTTGAGAAGGGGTTCGGGGGTCAGGATTCATTGTCTTCAGGCTAGCAGGCCGGACTCTGCAAGTGAATTGTTCATTCAGAAGCGCTTTTCCCTGGCGAGCTGCTGGACGCTATCCCTTCGATAGAAATCTTTTTCCTTGACTATCTACCTATCAGTAGATAGCATTCAGTCCATGGCACCGCTGCACCACCCAACGTAAGAGGTAGCACGAAATGTGGCGATTCCATTACATGACCCAAGCGGTCATTTTTTCAGGCCCATGAATCTATCTACTAGTAGATGCGAGCTTGGAAAGCGACCCCCGGAATAGCCACCGATACCGAATTTGAAGCGATCTGAACCATCGCACCCCAGGAGCCCATCATGACCAAGACCGCCAAGACCCTGATCACCGCCGCCACCCTTGCCGCCGCGTTCGCGGGCGGTCTGGCGCAGGCCGCCAGCGTGCAGGACCACGCCGGCGACAAGTACGGCTACAGCTATCGCGTCGGCAAGGCCGATGCCTTTACCGACGGTGCCCGCACTGGCAAGTTCGACCCGTTCACCGAAGGGGCGCGCAGCGGCCAGTTCGACCCGTTCACCGAAGGCGCACGCGTGGGCAAGACGGATCCGTTCACGGATGGCTTCCGCACCGTCGCGGGCCTGGACCGCAACGGCGTGTCCGCCGAGCCGGCCCGCAGCTTCGACCCGTACACCGACGGTGCGCGCGTCGGCAAGGCTGATCCCTATACCGACGGCGCGCTGGCCTGATTGCTGCCGGCACTGGCCGGCGGCCCACAACTGACGATGGCGGCCAGTGGCCGCTGTCCAATGGAGTCCATCATGAGTTTGCGTGACAGCATCCTGTTGCTTGGCGGATGGCTGGTACTCTGCGTGACGAGTGGCTCGATGATCACCTTCGCCGCGCAGGTCCTGCCTGGCTAACACCCGTGTAGTGCATGGTGCCCCGAGGCTAGGGACTTACCCCAGCCCCGGGGCATTTCAACTTGAGCGTCTATCTTCGCATAGATAAACTGCTTGCATGAAAACCCAATCCGTACGCGAGCAATTGCTCGAGCACACCCTGATCCTGATCCGGCGGCGCGGCTTCAATGGCTTCAGCTACCGCGACCTGGCGGAGTTGGTGGGAGTAAAGACCTCCAGCATCCACTATTATTTTCCGACCAAGGAAGACCTGGTCCAGGAAGCGGTGAAGGAATACAGCGCGCGCCTGGCGGAGCGCATCAATGCCATCGATACGAGCCTGCCGGTCACCGAGCAGGCCGCCATCTACCTGGCGCCATTCCGCGCCAGCTGCGGCTCGGACCAGATCTGCCTGTGCGGCATGCTGTCGACCGAGACGCTGTGCCTGCCCGAATCCGTGCACAAGATGCTGCAAGGCTTTTTCCTGCTGAACGAGCAGTGGCTGGCCGGACTGCTGGAGCGCGCCCAGCCCCATCGCAGCACACCTTTCCCGGTGCCGCCGGCACGGCTGGCGCAGGTGGTATTTGGTTCGCTGCAGAGCGGGCTGATCGCGGCACGCCTGTTCGGCACGTCGGACCGCGTGGAAGCCGCCGCCGACACCCTGATGGCGGCCGTATCGGGTTGATTTAGCGCGCGATATCAGTGGCGCGTCGGAAACCGTCATGTGGTGCAAGCCGCATGGCGGTTTTTTTATGATCCCGCCTCATGGCCGTCCGTCTGAAGAAAATCGTTTTAAAAACAATGGAGTAATGCGTCAGGGAATTACCTATCGCAGCGATAGAAATGTTTTTCCTTGACTATCTACCTAGTAGTAGATAGTATCAAGGCCATGGAAGCGCTGCACCGCCACCAACAAGCAAGACCGGGCGGTACGCGGTGGTCCCATTGCACGACCGGAAGCGGTCATTTTTTTGAGACCGGTTATCTATCTACTGATAGATGCGGAATCAGAAGAGAGATTGCTACAGCCACTGATACCGAATTGACGCGATCCCGAACCATCGCACCCAGGAGCCCATCATGACCAAGACCGCCAAGACCCTGATCACCGCCGCCACCCTTGCCGCCGCGTTCGCGGGCGGTGTGGCGCAGGCCGCCAGCGTGCAGGACCACGCCGGCGACAAGTACGGCTACAGCTATCGCGTCGGCAAGGCCGATGCCTTTACCGATGGTGCCCGCACCGGCAAGTTCGACCCGTTCACGGAAGGGGCGCGCAGCGGCCAGTTCGACCCGTTCACCGAAGGCGCACGCGTGGGCAAGGCCGACCCGTACACCGACGGTGCCCGTACGGTCGCGGCCATCGTGCCGGCCGACGGCTATGGCTACAACTACCGCAGCGGCAACGCCGACCCGTTCACCGATGGCGCCCGCGTCGGCAAGCCCGACCCGTACACCGACGGTGCCCGCACTGTCGCCGGCCTGGACCGCAGCGGCGTGTCGGCTGCGCCGGCCCGCAGCTTCGACCCGTACACCGAGGGTGCGCGCGTGGGCAAGGCTGACCCGTACACCGACGGCGCCCGCACGGTAGCCGGCCTGGACCGCAGCGGCGTGTCGGCTGCGCCGGCCCGAAGCTTCGATCCGTACACGGACGGTGCCCGCGTGGGCAAGGTTGACCCCTACACCGACGGCGCCGTCGCCTGAGAGCCGGCCGGCCTGGTGCCGGCCATCGACCAACACCGGGCCGCCATGCTGCGGCCCCGCTTCAGGAGTTGATCATGCGTTGGCGTGACACTGCGCTGATCCTGGGCGGATGGGTAGGGCTTTGCCTGGCAAGCGGGTCCCTCATCACGCTGATCGCACAAACGCTGCCGGCCTGAATGGCTGGGCGGCAAGCCGAGGAGTGGATGCCATGCATACCCCAACCGTACGCGAGCAACTGGTCGAACATGCGCTGGTGCTGATCCGCCGTCGGGGGTTCAACGGCTTCAGCTACCGCGACCTGGCCGAACTGGTCGGGGTCAAGACCTCGAGCATCCATTACTATTTTCCGTCCAAGGACGACCTGGTGCTCGAAGCGGTGCGCGAATACAGCGCGCGCAAGCGGGCAATGCTGCAGGCCATCGATACCAGCCTGCCGTGCGCAGAGCAGGCGCGGCAATATCTGGGGCCGCTGCGCGAAGGCGCCTGCACCGACCAGGCCTGCGTGGTGGGCGTGCTGTCGGCCGACGTGCTGTCGATGCCTGAAGCCGTGCGCGCCGCGATGCAGGACTTTATCCGCTTCAACGAGCAGTGGCTGGCGCGCCTGTTCGAACAGGCCGCAGCGCGGCGCGCGGCGCCGTATCCGATGCCGCCGCAGCAGTTGGCGCAGGTGGTGTTTGGCGCGTTGCAGAACGGCCTGATCAGTGCGCGGCTGTTCGGCACGCGGGAACGGATCGATGCGGCGGCGGCGCTGCTGGTCAGCGCCATGCCAGTGGAAGCGGCGCTAGCCGAAGCCTGATCCGGCGCGCGCGACCGCATCGCAGAGCCACTGCGGATCGTCGTGCGGCAGGTCATGGCCGGCCCAGTGATGCGTCAGCAAGGGCACGTCCCAGGCCTGCGCGATGCGCGCCGAGCAGGCCGGGCTGACCAGCCGGTCCGCCGCGCAGGCCAGCAGCAATACCGGACAGCGCGGCCGGTCGACTGGGGCGCAGTAGCGCGCGGCGGCCAGCAGTTGCGCCAGCGCGGCCTGCCGGCTGACCGGTGCGTCGGCCGCGATGGACTGCCAATGCGCAAGGTCGCTCGCCAGCGAGTCGGTGCGCGCGCACGTGATGGCGTGGATGGTCCGCTCGCAGTAGGTGCGGTCATGCCAGCGCGGCGCCAGGCTTAGCAGCTTGCCCCAGTTGCGCGGCCGCAGGCGTTGCGCCGGCGTGCAGAAGGGCCGCATGCTGGTGTTGACCAGCACCAGGCCGCCGACTTCTTCCGGATACGCGCTCGCCCATTCGGTCGCGGCCATGGCCCCGAGCGACATGGCCAGCACGCGGTACGGTCCCGTCACGCCGGCGGCCGTCAGCTGGCGCCGCACCGCCGTTACCATGCCACTCACGTGCCACGGTGCCGGCTGCGCCGACAACGCGCCGTTGCCCGGCAGGTCGGGCAACAGCGGGCGTCCCAGCCCGGCTGCCTCCCATTGCGCGGGCAGCGTTCCCCAGTGGCGCGATTCGCGCGTCAGTCCCCGCAAGAACACCCATCTCATGGCGGCTCCGTGTGCCAGTGCGCGCGTGCCTGTTGCAGCAGTTCGTCGCGCTGCGCGCCGCGCGGCAGCCAGCGCTCCGGCGCAAAGGCGATGCGGCCGAGAAAGTCGAACAGGCTGACGTGCCGGCGCAGCACGCGCGCGGTGCGGTGCGCCTTGATCGGGTTGAAGATGCCCTCGCGCGAGAACAGCTGGCGCGGGTTTTTCTTGATCCACAGCCAGGAGCCCAGCTCCAGCGTCATCGGCAGGAACAGGTTGCCGCGTGGGGCCAGGTCATAGGCATGGTCCCACAGGTCGCCGTGCAGCAGGTACTGGTGGCTCTGCGGTTCGAAGGTATAGCCATGATGCGGATGGGCCTGCTCGAACAGCGTCTTGAGCAGGTACATCTCGGCCAGGTGCGGCATCGGCCGGCGCGTGCGCGCGTACGGGAACCAGATGCTGTCGCGCCAGCCGTAGCCGGAATGGCAGTCCACCGCAAAGCTGAGCGGGCGCGGCAGCAGTTCCTGCCGCACCACGCGCAGCAGGGCGCTGCTTTCGGCCTCCATCGGCGCGCCGGCGGCGCCGCGGTACCACGGCAGCCAGGCGCCGATGCGCTGCCCGCCGGCCAGGAAGGGCACGCGCGCGTCGGCATCCTGCGGGCCGTTGCGCATCAGGTCGACGCCGTTGGGGTTGGCGCGCGTACCGGCCCACATGCCGCCGGGGTTGACGATGGGCATGAACACCAGCCGCACCGACTGCAGCTCGCGGTGCAGCAGTTCATCCCAGGCGAGGCGGGACAGCACCGAGCGCAGGTAATCCAGCACCAGCTGCGTGCCGATGCGCTCCAGCCCGTGGATGCCGCCGAAGATGCCGATGGCCGGCGCGCCCGGATCGCGGCTGCCGAGCGTGGCGACATGCAGGCCAAAGCGGTGGCTCTGCACGGTGGTCTCGCACACCACTTGCGTATCGAGCACGTGGCCGCCGGCATCCAGCAAGGTCAGCAACTGGTCGTATTCCGGGAAGTCTGCGCGCGGGTGCATGGGTCAGCCTGCCGGCACGCCTGCTGCTGCTTGCATGGCTGGCCAGCCGCCCGCAACGGCCACGTCAGGGATGAAGCGGCAACCAGCAGTCATGAGATTGAATCGGACGAGGCGTGGTGAAGCAGGCATCCAAGGGGGCTCTGATGACGGAACCGCCGGATCAGGCAGCGTGGGCGGTGAGGGCCGGCTCGTCCAGCGCCACGCAATCCAGGAAGGCGCCGACCAGCCGCGTTTGCCGCCGGCTCTGCAGGCAGTATAGGTATTCGTGCAAGACCGGCGCGCCCGAGGCAAACGGCACCACGCGCAGCAGCGGGTCGCGCGGCACCTCGCCCAGCGGCACCACGCTGGCGCCCAGGCCCTGGCGGATCGCCTCGTAGATGGCCTCGCGGCTGCCGATCACGGTGTGCGGCGGCAGCTCGAGCCCGCATGCGGCCAGCGCGGTCTCGGTGGTCTTGCGCGTCATCGAACCGTGCTCGCGCACCAGCAGGTGGCAGCCGCGCAATTGCGGCAGGTCGATTTGCGCAAGCCGTGCCAGCGCATGGCCGGGATGGACCACCAGCACCATCGGGTCGGTCGCGAGCCGGACGCGGGCCAGGCGGTCATCGTCCACCGGATGCGACGACACCGCCGCGTCGATGCGGTACTCGAACAGCGCTTCGAGCATTTGCTGCGAGTTGCCGATATCCAGGCTCACGTCGATCGCCGGGTAGCGCTGGCGGAACGCCGCCACCGCGCGCAGGATGTAATACGGCCCGGTGGCGCCGATGCGCAGGTTGCCGAAGCGCAGGTTGCCCGCGTTGCGCAGCAGGTAGTCGGCATTGCCTTCCTGCTGCATCAGCTGCTCGACCACCGGCATCAGCGCCACGCCGACGTCGCTCAGGTCGACGCGGCTGGCGCGGCGATGGAACAGCTCCACGCCGTAGGTTTCCTCCAGCTGGCGGATGCGTCCGGTGACTGTGGGCTGGCTGACGCGCAGCTGCCGGGCCGCCATGGTGATGCTGCCCTGGCGCGCCACTTCGAAAAAGGTCATCAGCAGGTCGCCTAGCATGGTCATCCGCGCGGAGTTGGGGGAAGGGTCCGGACCAGGCCGGACGACCGCGCAGTCTAGCGGGCCAATATGACAAAACGGCTACGCCCGCCCGGGCCCGGTCCGCATGGGACCGGCCGGGGCGGGACTGGCGTAGCGGCCAGGCCGCGTCGGCGTCAGCCGGCCGCGCCCATCGCCGGGTCGGACACGCCATCCTTGCCGGTTTCGATGCGCCCGGCAAAGCGGCGCGTAAAGCCGCCTTGCGCGGTGGTGACGGTGAAGTCGTACCAGTTGCCCTGGCGCGCCACCGGCCAGTGCTGCTGCAGCTGCATGCCGGCGGGCACCTCGTAGGTCCACGGGCCGTCGGTGCGGTAGGCGTTGGCCTGGACGGTGAATGTGCAGGGCGCGCTGCCGGTATTGATCATGTCCACGTACACCGCGGCGTTGGCGATGTCATAGCAGACCCGGATCTCGGGCGCGCTGGCCCCGGCCGCGGCCACCGCCGCCACGTCGCCGCGGAAGGCGCGGTGGAAGCCGTTCGGGCCCAGCACCCACAGGTCGTACTTGCCGCCGTCGGTGGCAAAGACGTCCCAGCTGCCATGCAGGGCCTTGCCCGGCTCGACCATATAGCGGCGCGGCACGCGGTCCAGGTGCAGGCGGTCGTAGACATGGAACACCGCCGCCGCCGTGCCGGTATTGCTGAACAGCAGCCACACCGCGCGCTGGTCGCGGGCGTCTTCGCGCGCGCTGACGTGCAGTTCATAGGGCAGGGCGCGCGACGGGCGCGTGCCGGGGTCCTGCTGCGGCATCTGCTGGCTGCCGGCCGGGGGCAGCGGCACCTGCGGCAGCACGCCCTGCGCGGTGCGGATGGCGTCGGCGCTGGCCTTGTCGCGGCTGGGCAGCTGCGGCAGCGGGTTGGTGTTGGGGCTGACGAAGTTGAAGGCCGAGGTCAGGTCGCCCGCCACCGCGCGGCGGTAGCCGCTGATATTGGGTTCCGCCACGCCGAAGCGGGCTTCCAGGAAACGCAGCACCGAGGTGTGGTCGAACACCTGCGAGTTGACCCAGCCGCCGCGGCTCCAGGGCGAGACCACGTACATCGGCACGCGCGGGCCGGGGCCGTAAGGACGCTTGTCGACGTGGTATTCCGGCTTGATCTGTTCCGGCTCGAGCGTGGTGGCGCCGGCCAGCGTGTCGCCGTCATAGGCCGGGGCGCAGGGCGGCGGCAGGTGGTCGAAATAGCCGTCGTTCTCGTCGAAGTTGATCAGCAGCACGGTCTTGCTCCAGACCGCGGGATTGGCGGTCAGCGCATCGAGCACCTCCTGCGTGTACCAGGCGCCCTGCACCGGGCTGGACGGCCCGGGGTGCTCCGAGTACGTGGCCGGCGCCACGATCCACGACACCTGCGGCAGCTTGCCCGCGGCGATATCGTCGCGCAGCGCCTGCAGGAAGCCGCCGTCGGGCATGGTGTTGGCGACGCCCTTGAGCAGCGGGCTGACCGCGTCGTCGGCGCTGGTGTACGGCGGATAGGGGCTGCCGTTGGCCTGGTTGCCGCGCGCGGCATTGGCGTCGCGGTATTGTTTGAAACCCGCGAGCGGGTTGTCGGTGAAGTTGTCCGGCATGTTCTGGTAGACCTTCCAGCTCACGCCGGCGATTTCCAGGCGTTCCGGGTAGGTCTTCCAGGTATAGGGCGTATTGGAGCCCGTGAACGAGTCGCCGCTGTTGTCGATCACCGGGCCGCCTTGGGCGCCGCCCGGATCGTTGGTGCCGGTCCAGTGGAACAGCCGGTTCGGGTTGGTGCCGCCATGGAAGCTGCAGTGATAGGCGTCGCACAGCGTGAAGGCATTGGCCAGCGCAACCTGGAAATCCAGTTCGGCCTCGGTGTAGAAGCCCATCGACTGGGTCTGCTTGTAGGTGGGCCACTTGTTCATGCGGCCCAGGTCCCAGGCGTTCTGCGCGTCCGGATACGAGTGCGGGGTGCCGCTGACGCGCTGCGCATTGCCGGCGCTGCTGTCCAGGTGGTAGGGCAGCACGGTGCGGGTGGTGCTGCCGTTGGTATAGGTCTGCTGCCAGACGTTCAGTCCGCCCGCCAGCGGGATCGGGAAGCGGTCGCCAAAGCCGCGCACGCCGCGCAGGGTGCCGAAGTAATTGTCGAACGAGCGGTTTTCCTGCATCAGGATGACCACGTGCTCGACGTCGCGGATGGTGCCGGTGGCGTTGTTGGCAGGGATCGCCAGCGCGCGGCGGATCGACGGCGGGAAGGCCGCCAGCGCAGCGGTGGCGGCGGCGCTGCCGCCGGCGAGCTTGAGGAAGTTGCGTCTGCTTTGGGGATTCATGGGATTCGGTACCGGATGGTTGCGGGGAGGGTAGACAGGCCAGGCCGGGTTCAGGGCGCGCAGCGCAGCTGCGGCTTGACGGCCGGAGTCTCGCCAGGCCGGTCGCTGCCGTTCCCCTGGCCGGGGTTGCCGCCGGTGCCGGGAACGCCGGGCGTGATCGGCGCCGCGGCCGGCGTGCCGCTGGCGCCCTCGCCGGAGTCGCCGCCGCAGCCGGCCAGGGCCGCGCTCAGCAGCAAGGCGGCCAGCCAGTGCGGCCGGGCCAGGGTGGAGGGTCGAAAGGTCATGGTGTCAATCTCCTGCAGGGGGATCGGGGTGCGGGGAGGGTGAAGGCCGGCCGGCACCCGTTCCCTGGGGAAACGGGTGCGCCGCCGGATTCCGGGATTCAGGGATTCAGCGTCGACAGCGGCTGGCGTGCGCCGGTGATGGTCTTGAGCTCGTCGAGCGTCAGCACGCGCGTCCACATCGCCAGGTCGTTCAGCCCCATCACGCCCTTGAGCGCGCCCGGGTTGTTGCCGACGTAGTTGTGGGTGGCATCGTCGTTGACGCCCCAGCCGGTGCCGAGGCCTACCAGCTTGGTCACGTCGGTGTTGGCGATCGCCTTGTTCTCGGTCTTCTGCAGGCCGAGCACGGGGTCGATGACGTAGGCGCTGAAGCGCTTCGCCGCCGCATCGACCGACAGTGCCAGGTAGGCCCACTGGTTGGCCGACACCTTCATGCCGTTGATGTCGTCGCGCTTGCCGCTGCCGCTGCCCAGGTTGAAGCGGATCTCGCAGCTGCCGAACAGGGCGATGGCGATGCCGGCATTGCCGCCCGAGATGTAGTTCTTGTTCGACAGGATGGGCTCGCCGGTGCCGTTGCCCTGGGTGCAGTCGGTGCGGAACCAGAGGCCGATGGTGAACTGCGGGCTTTGCGCGATATCGGCCGCGTTGTACTTCAGCAGGTAGCTGTCGATGCGCGAGTCCAGCTGCAGCGACTGGCCGCCGAAGTTGTCGGCCGCGAGCGTGCCGCCGTCGACGCTTGCGACCCAGGGGCCCAGCGTGGCCGCGTTCTTCGCGTCGGCGAACGGCTTGCTGTCCAGGCTGAAATACGACGCCAGGCCAGTGAGCAGCGACGGCATCAGCGTCACAGGTTTGACGTAGTGGATCTGCGCCAGGTACGACACCGGCACGTCGTTGCGCACCAGCGTGTAGTTGAACTGGTACAGGCCCGTGGGCATGTCGAAGGCCTTGTCGGTGAAGGTCCGCACCTCGGGTCCCAGCGCGGCGATCTGTACGCCGTCGCGCAGCACGCGCGTGACGCCGTAAGCCGGGCTCGGGTTCTGCCAGGTCAGCGTAATGGCATCGTTGTACTGGCTGATGCTGGCGCCGATGGCACGCACGCCGGCGGTGGCGGTGGTCAGCGCGGAGCCGTCCAGGCGCGTTGCGGCGGGGTCGAGCGCGACGCCGGCGTGTGCCAGCACGGTCGGGACGATATCGGCCTCGGTCGGCAGCGCGGACAGGTCCGCCGGGGTGTCGGGGGCCGCGGCGCCGGTCCTGGCCAGCGCGCTATTCAGCGTCTTGTTGGTGGCGAGGAACGCGGTGCGGTTCTCCACCGTCGGCACCGTGGTGGTGGCGCCGGTGGCATCCAGGCCGTGGCTGGTGGTGACCAGCACCAGCCAGTCCTCGCCCGGCTGCGCCTGGCGGCGCGCGGCCACGGCGGCCAGCAGTTCGCCCAGCGCCTGGTCGGTCTCGCCGAGCGCGGCGGCATAGGCGCCGTTGCCGAAGCCGCCGGCCTGCGCGGCCTGCGCCGGGGCGCTGTACTGCGCGAACACCACGCCATAGCCTGACTGCACCTGGCGCACGGCATTCTGCGTGACGCAGCGGTCGACGCCCGCGCAATCGACCAGCGTATCGAGGACGCCCGCGTCCTGGTCCGTCTTGAGCAGGCCGGGCAGTGCCGGCGCACTGACCGCGGCGCCTTGCTGCAGCCCGGGTTTGGCAGCCGTGCGCAGGTAGTGGAACACGGTCGGCGCGCGCAGCGCGGTGCTGCCGGTGTCGTCGTCGATGCCATGGCGGTTGGCCCACGCGCCGGTCAGCACCGTGGCCCAGCTGGGCGCATCGAGCGGGGGCTGGGCGGTGATGGTGCCCGGCATGCCGCCGGTGGCGGTCGGCACCAGGTTCAGGCTGGCCAGGTTGGGCAGCTCGCGCCGCAATACCGCGCCTTGCACCTGCGCATACGTGGCGCCGTCGACGCCGACCAGCAGCACGCGCGCGCCGCTGGCGCGATCAGGCTCCGGAGCGGGCTTGCTGGTGTCGGTATCGTTGGGCGCGCCGGACGTCGCGCTGCCGTCGCCGCCGCAGCCTGCCAGCGTCGCGGCCAGCATGACTGCGACGGTGCCGGCCAGCGCACGCGCTCGCGCCGTCCCCGACAACCAGCCTGCCAGCCGGCCCGGTGCAAGGTTCCCTGCCATCGTTCATTCCCCTGTTCATCTGCGTTGTTGTGCGCCGGCGGCAATGGCCGCGCGGCGGATTGCGTGTGCCGCAATGCGCTCGCAGAGTAAGAAACGGGGTTGTCACCGTGGTGACAGCGGGGCAAAGAATGCTGATGGGGGTATTCGGATTCTTGAGGCGGTCCTGGCGACCGAGGTCTAGGCCTGCGGTGCGCCGTCGGCTTCGCCGCCCACGCCAGCCTGCATCAACAGCACCGCGTCGCGCTTGTCCAGCAGGTGCTGGCGCAGGATCGCGGCCATGCGCTTGCCGTCGCGGGCTTCCAGTGCTGCCAGCATCTCTTCATGGTCGTGGATGGCGCTGTCCCACTTGGGCTTGCGGTAGTTGGAGCGAAAGCGCAGCGCCTGCAGCCGCCGGTTGACTGACAGGTAGGTCTGGCGCAACGCCGCATTGCGTGCCGCCAGGTTGATGCGATCGTGGATCTGATGGTTCAGGCGGTAATAGCCGGGCAGGTCTTCGTGGGCGCGGCAGGCCAGCATTGCGTAGTGCAGGGCCTTGAGCTCGGCCAGTTCCACGGCGGTAATGCGCTCGCAAGCCAGTTCGCCGGAGAACGCCTCCAGGTTGCTCAACAGCTCGAACGTGTCCCGGATCTCGGTTGCGGACAGGCGCGCCACGCTGGCGCCGCGGTTGGGCGAGATCTCGACCAGGCCTTCGGCCGCCAGCACCTTCAGCGCTTCGCGCAGCGGCGTGCGCGAAATGCCCAGGGTCTCGGACAGCTCGCGCTCGTTCAGCTTGCGCCCCGGCTCCAATGCACCCTCGATGATCAGCGTGCGCAGATGGTTCACCACAGTGTCGTGCAGGCGCTGGCGCTCCACCGGGGGGAGCTGGCGCGGCAGGTCAGGGTTGGAATTGGCTTGGCTTTGCATTCAATTCGTCCAGTGGACAGATTGAATTCAATTTTAGCAGCCGCTTAACAGGAGCGCCAGATCGGTGGTAAACCCTTATTTGGCCGGGTAAACGCTACTGAAAAAGGCGGAAATGGAGCCTGCTTTTTCATATCTCCTTTGGTAAAGTATTTTGCATTCAAAACCCAAACGGAGGAGTTCCATGCTGAATCTCAACTTTCATCCCGCCGGCCGCCACTTCCTGCAGATCCCCGGGCCCAGCCCCGTTCCGGACCGCATCCTGCGTGCCATCAGCTACCCGACCATCGACCATCGCGGCCCGGAATTCGGGGCGCTGGGCCTGAAGGTGCTGGATGGGATCAAGACAATCTTCAAGACCGAGCACCCGGTGGTGATCTACCCGGCATCGGGCACCGGCGCATGGGAAGCGGCGTTGTCGAACACGCTCAGCCCCGGCGACACCGTGCTGATGTTCGAAACCGGCCACTTCGCCACGCTGTGGAAGAAGATGGCTGAGAACCTGGGGATCCGCCCGGAATTCCTCGGCCTGCCGGGCGTGGAGGGCTGGCGCCACGGGGTGCAGGCCGACATGATCGAGGCGCGCCTGCGCGCCGATGCCGCGCATGCCATCAAGGCGGTGTGCGTGGTGCATAACGAGACCTCGACCGGCGTGACTTCGGATATCGCCGCGGTGCGCCGCGCCATCGACGCGGCCGGCCATCCGGCACTGCTGCTGGTCGACACCATCTCCGGGCTGGCATCGGCTGACTATTGCCATGACGAGTGGGGCGTGGACGTGACCGTGTCGGGCTCGCAGAAGGGCCTGATGCTGCCGCCGGGCATCAGCTTCAACGCGGTATCGCCCAGGGCCATCGAGGCTTCGCGCTCGGCCCGGCTGCCGCGCAGCTTCTGGGGCTGGAATGAAATCATCGAGATGAACCGGACCGGCTACTGGCCCTATACCCCCAGCACCAATCTGCTCTATGGCCTGTCCGAAGCGCTCGACATGATCCTGGAGGAGGGCCTGGACAACGTCTTTGCCCGCCACCAGCGCCTGGCCGAGGCGTGCCGGCGCGCGGTGAGGGCTTGGGGCCTGGAGATCCAGTGCGCGGACCCGTCGGTCTACAGCCCGGTACTGACCGGCGTGATGATGCCCGATGGGGTCGATGCGGACGTGGTCCGCCGCCATATCTATGAGCGCTTCAACATGTCGCTGGGCGCCGGCCTGGGCAAGGTCAAGGGCCGCATGTTCCGCATCGGCCATCTGGGTGACTGCAACGATCTCACGCTGATGGCCACGCTGGCCGGCTGCGAGATGGGGCTGAAGATCTCGGGCGTGCCGGTCGCCGCCAGCGGCACCGTTGCCGCCATGGAGTACCTCGCCGCGCATACCGTGCCGCTGTCGCTCCAGGCTGCCGCCTGACGCAACCCTTCCCATCCGGTACCGGGGCGGCCGCACGCGCCGCCCCGGCCGGCAACTGATCGCAACGGATCAGCGCAGCACCGCCGTACCTGACAAAAATACCGAGGAGACGCTGTGGATACGACCCTGCAGGCGGGAACAAGGATCAGGACGTTCGAGGATGCGACCTATCGCAAGGTGAGCTGGAGGCTGGTGCCATTTTTGATGGTCTGCTTCCTGATCGCCTATCTCGACCGTGTCAACGTAGGTTTTGCCAAGCTCCAGATGTCGCAGCAACTGGGCTTCAGCGAAACCGTCTATGGGCTGGGCGCCGGGATTTTCTTTATCGGCTACTTCCTGTTCGAAGTGCCGAGCAACCTGGCATTGCACAAGTTCGGCGCCAAGGTGTGGATCGGCCGGATCATGATCACGTGGGGGATACTGTCCGCGTGCTTTGCCTTCGTCGAGACGCCAACGCAGTTCTACACGCTGCGCTTCCTGCTGGGCCTGGCCGAGGCCGGCTTCACGCCCGGCATCGTGTATTACCTGTCGTGCTGGTATCCGTCGCACCGGCGCGCCAAGATCATGGCGATCTACTGCATGGGCTCGCCGCTGTCCGGCATCATCGGCAATCCGCTGTCGGGCTTCCTGATGGGCAGCATGGCCGGTGTTGGCGGGTGGGGCGGCTGGCAATGGATGTTCATCATCGAGGCGGTGCCGGCGGTGCTGCTGGGCTGCTTCTGCTTCTACTACCTCGACAACTCCATCGCCAAGGCCAAGTGGCTCACCAGCGACGAGAAGCGCGTGCTCGAGCAGGCCAAGGCGGAGGACGTCAAGGCGGCGGACCCGCAGGCCCGCGTCGGCAAGGTGTTCACCGATCCGCGTGTCTGGCTGATCAGCCTGATTTGCTTCTGCTATGTCACGGGGCAGTACGGCATCACGCTGTGGCTGCCGACCTTCATCAAGTCGACCGGCGTCGCCGACCCGCTCCATATCGGCCTGCTGAGCGCGATCCCGTACATGGCCGCCATTGTCGCGATGTATTGCTTCGGCCGTAGCGCCGACAAGCACCGCGAACGGCGCTGGCACCTGATCATCCCTTGCATGATGGGCGCGATCGGCTTCCTGGCGCTGCCATGGGTGATGCACAACACCGCGCTGTCGCTGGTGTTCCTGTCGATCGCCGCCGCCGGCATCCTGACGTGCACACCGCTGTTCTGGTCCCTGCCGACGGCGTTCCTCAGCGGCGCGGCAGCGGCCACGGCCATCGCCATGAGCAATTCGATCGGCAACCTGGCCGGCTTCACCAGCGGATACATGATCGGCTATCTGCGCGACGTGACCCAGAGCGGCAACAGCGCCTACTACATGATCGCCGGCATGCTGGTCCTCGGCGCCTTCGCGATCTGGACGATCCCTGCCAGGCTGGTCAACCGATAGCCGGGCAAGGCGGGGCGTGGCCACCTTGCCGTGGCCCCGCCCCACTTCACCAACCCTTCGCGCGCCTTGCCGGCGCATGGAAACCCTTCATGAAGATCTCTGACGAACCGGTGCCGCACGGCGCGGGCCAGCACGCGCCGTTCAGCGTGATGGAAGCCACCGTTGCCGGCGCGCATGCCGCGATGCGCGATGGCACGCTGACGGCGCGCCAGCTGGCCAGCCGATGCCTGGACCGCATCGCCGCCTATGACCAGCGCGGCCCCGCGCTGCGCAGCATCCTGCAGGTCCATCCACGGGCACTGGAAGAAGCGGACCGCCTCGACGCCATCGTTGCGCGCAATCCCTCGCAACCGCTGGCGCCGCTGCATGGCATGCCGGTGCTGGTCAAGGACAACATCGAATGCGCGGGCATGGCCACGACCGCGGGCGCCGAATGCCTGCGCGGCAACGTGTCCGCCAGCGATGCCTTCGTCATTCGCCGCCTGCGCGAGGCGGGCGCCGTGGTATTGGCCAAGACCAACCTGCACGAGCTTGCCTCCGGCGGCGAGACCGTCAGCACGCTGGGCGGGCAGACGCTGAATCCTTATGACCTGGCCCGCACGCCGGGCGGGTCCAGCGGCGGCACCGCCGCCGGCATCGCGGCGAGCTTCGGCGTGCTTGGCCTTGGCACCGACGGGGTCAATTCCATCCGCTCGCCGGCCTCCGCCAACAACCTGGTCGGACTGCGCCCGACCATGGGGCTGATCAGCCGCGCCGGGCTGATCCCGTGCGGGCTGACGCAGGACACCATCGGCCCCATCACGCGCACCGTTGCCGATGCCGCGCTGATGCTCGACGTCATCGCCGGCCATGACCCGGCCGATCCGGTCACCAGCGAAGGCGCCGGCCATCTCCCGGCAAGCTATGCCGCAAGCCTCGACCGCGACGGACTCCGGGGCGCGCGCATCGGCGTGCTGCGCAGTTTCTTCGGCGGCCAGGACGAGCATCGCCCCGTCAACGCGGTGATGCAGCAGGCGCTGGCCCTCATCGCCGCACAGGGCGCCGGGCTGGTCGACATCGACGACGCCATCCGCCCCGACGAATTACTGGCTTCCACGCTGGTGCACCACTACGAGATGGCGCGCGATCTCGATGCCTACCTGTCGCAGCTGGCGCCCGGTGTGCGGGTGCGGTCCATACAGGACATCATCGCCGCGGGCGGCGTGCATCCCAGCGTGGCCGGAACGCTGGCCACCGCGGTCGCGCTGAGCGGGCAGGAGGCCGAATATCGCGAGCGCCTGCAGCGCCAGCACGCCTTGCGCCAATGGCTGCGCGACCTGGTGGCGCAGCATCGGCTTGACACACTGGTGTTTCCGCACCAGCGGCGGCTAGTGGTTCCGGTCGGCGAGACCCAGACCGAGCGCAACGGCGTGCTGGCGTCGGCCACCGGCTTTCCCGCCATCGTCATCCCGGCCGGATTTTCCGCGCCGGAGCGCAATGCGCCGCAAGGCGTGCCGGTGGGGCTGGAATTCTTCGGCCTGCCTTTCACGGAGCCCGTGTTGTTGCGCCTGGCGTTCGCGACCGAGCAGGCCTTGCAGGCCCGCCGGCCGCCGCGCTCGACGCCGGCCCTGGCGTAACGGCGCGCCGGAACGAGGTTTTATCGCTGCTCGACAATGCCCGCCGCTCACGGCGGCGCCAGGCTCGCGGACACACCGCGGCGACCTCTAGACGAGGAGGAGACAAAAGATGGGCGCAGAAACTGTAGTGCAATCGCCGAATTCCCCCCAGCAGCATGAGCTGGACCGGGCCATGGACGGCATCGGGGTGACCGCCTCGCACAAGAAGATCATCTTCATGATCATGCTGGGCGTGATGTTCGATGTGTTCGAGCAGAACGCCGTCGGCCTGATCGGCCCCATGCTGCGCGAGCAGTGGGGCATTTCGGTGGCGGAAATCGGCTTTCTCAACACACTGACGTTCAGCGCGGCCGCGCTGGGGCGCATCGGCTCCGGCTATATCGCCGACCGCTACGGCCGGCGCGCGATGCTGAGCGCCAACCTGCTGCTGTTCACGCTGGGCGCCATCATCTGCGCACTGGCGCCGAACTACTGGGTGCTGGCGGCGGGCCGCTTTATCGTCGGCATCGGCCTGGGCGGGGAGATCTCGATCGCCGTGACCATGCTGGCGGAGCTGTGCTCGACCCGTTTCCGCGGCACGGCGGTGGGCCTGGTCAGTGTGGGCAGCGGCGGCCTGGGCAATATGCTGGCGCCCGCGTTCGGGCTGGCGGTCTTTGCCATGTTCCCGGGACCCGATAGCTGGCGCTGGCTGTTTGCCTGCCTGGTGCTGCCGGCGTTCTTCGTCATATTCTATCGGCGCTTTATCCCGGAGACGCCGCGCTTCCTGCTGTCCAAGGGCCGCGTGGACGAGGCCAACCGCGTGCTGTCGGTGCTGGCATCGGGAAAGCTGGGCAAGCTCGATGGCGAGCCGACGCCATACATCAAGGCGGCGATGCAGGATGAAGCGCCGCGCGCCAAAGTGCGGCTGAGCGACATCTTCAAGGGCCGGCTGGGACGGCGCACCATCGCGCTGGGCATCGCGGTGTCGATGACCTATGGCGCGCAGATCTCGGTGCTGACGCTGATGCCGACCATCCTGATGGCGCAGGGCTATACCATCTCCAAGAGCTTTCTCTTCACCATGGTGATGCAGAGCGGCAGCCTGTTCGGCGCGCTGGCGGCGTCGTACTGCGGTTATCACATCCCGCGCAAGCGGGTGCTGACCGTGGGCGCGGGCCTGGCCTGTGCAGCGGGGCTGTGCTTCGGCTTCCTGACGTATAACGTGGCGCTGGTGCTGCTGTTCGGCGCGGCCTTCACCTTCTGCGTGGTGTTGCTGAATACCTCGATCTGGATCTTCGCGCCGGAACAGTATCCTACCCATGTGCGCGCCTTCGGTACCTCGCTGATCCTGGCGCTGGGCACGCTGGCGGGGGCGCTGACGCCGCTGGTCAGCGGGCGCGTGTTCGAGACCTACGGCGTCGGCGGCATGTTCAGCATGCTGGCGGCGATGTATGGCGTCTTCGCGCTGGCCGTGCAGTTCGCGCCCGAGACCTTCGGTCGCGCCATGGGCGAGACCGACGATGACGCCGACGGTCAGCACGAGGTGCGCGGCGAGGCGGCCAACGCCAGCGCTTCCTGAAGCCGCGGCCGCGCCGGCCAGCGTGGTGCGGGCGCGGCCTGACGGGCATCCATGAATTCACAAGGAATCAACCAAGTCATGACATCCACCCATATCGACCAGGTCGCCCAGGCGCTGCTCGGCGCGCGGCGCGAGCACCGCTGCGTTGATGCGCAGCCGTTCGCCACGGCGCTGGAGAATGCCGAGCAGGCTTACGCAGTGCAGGCCATCGTAGCGCAGTCACTGGGCTGGCAAGAGCCCGGCGCCGCGTACTGGAAATCCGGGGGTCCCTCGCGCGAAGCCACGCTGACCCATGCGCGTCTGCCGGCGGCCGGGGTGTGGAACAGCCCCGCGCATGCCGGGGACTGGCCCTTCACATGGCGCGGCATCGAGGCGGAGATCGCGTTGCGGCTGGGGCAGGGCGTGGACGCGGCACAGGCCGCCCGCCTTGACTACGCCGGTGCGGCAGCACTGGTCGAGGCGATGGCGGTGTCCATCGAGATCGTCGATTCGCGCTGGCAGCAGTACGTGCAGGCACCCGCCTTGCTGAAGCTGGCGGACCTGCAGGCGCATGGCGCGCTGGTACTGGGGGCGTGGCGCGACTATGCCGCGCGCGACTGGGCCAGCCAGCGCTGCGTGGTGCAGATCGGCGCCCAGACTTTCGAGCGCCGCGGCACCCATGCGCTAGGCGATCCCGCCCATGGACTGGTTGCCTGGCTGCGCCATGCCACGCGCGACGGGGCACGCGTCGAGGCCGGCACGGTGGTGACCACCGGCACCTGGGTCGGCATCCTCGATGCGTCCGCGGGCGACCTGGTGACGGCGGCGTTCGATGGCGTCGGCGAAGCCTCGGTCCAGCTCTGAGGTTCACACACCGGTGCGCGGGGCGTCAGCTGTGGAAGCCCACGCCCCGCATGATCAGCCGCAGCACCCACGCGGCCACGCCCAGCGCCGCCACGCTGGCAGCCCAGATCAGCACCAGCCAGCCGACGCGGCGCAGCCAGGTGCCGGCGCGGGTGCCGCTTTCCGTATGCGGCGCGCCCATCAGTGGTAGCCCTCGCCGTGGCGGACCTTGCCGCGGAACACGTAGTAGGCCCACACCGTGTACATCAGGATGAATGGCACGATGAAGAGCGCGCCCACCAGCGCAAAGCCCTGGCTTTGCGGCGGCCCCGCGGCTTCCCAGATCGAGATCCCGGGCGGGATGATATTGGGCCAGACGCTGATCGCCAGGCCGCTGTAGCCCAGGAACACCAGTCCCAGCGCATACAGGAAGGGCGAGATATCCGGCTCGCGGCGCAGCGCGCGCATCAGCATGAACATGCACAGCGCCACCAGGATCGGCACCGGCGAGAACCAGAACAGGTTGGGCAGGCTGAACCAGCGCTCGGCAATCTCGGGATGGGTCAGCGGCGTCCACAGGCTGATCACGGCGATCACCGCCAGCAGCAGCCACGCCAGCGTGCCGGTCAGGCGGATCATGCGCTGCTGCAGGTCGCCCTCGGTCTTCATGATCAGCCAGGTGCTGCCCAGCACGGCGTAGGCCACGATCAGCCCGACGCCGCAGAACAGCGGGAATGGCGCCAGCCAGTCGAGCGGCCCGCCGGCGAAGCGGTGGCCTTCCAGCTTGATGCCGTCGATATAGGCGCCCAGCGCCACGCCCTGGAAGAACGTGGCCGTGGCCGAGCCGAGGATGAAGGCGGCGTCCCACACCGGACGTTCGCGGTCATTGGCCTTGAAGCGGAACTCGAACGCCACGCCGCGGAAGATCAGGCCCAGCAGCATCAGCATCAGCGGCAGGTAGAGCGCGCTCAGCACGACCGAATACGCCAGCGGGAACGCCGCCAGCAGCCCGGCGCCGCCCAGCACCAGCCAGGTTTCGTTGCCGTCCCACACCGGTGCGACAGTGTTCATCATCACGTCACGGTCATGCCGATCGGGTACGAACGGGTACAACATGCCGATGCCGAGGTCGAAGCCGTCCATCACCACGTACATCATCACGCCGAAGAAGATGATGACGATCCAGAGAAGCGAGAGATCGATGCCCATGGTGTCAGCTCCGGGTGCGTGCGGTGGGGGTGGGGGCGAGGACTTCATCGTCGTCCACGGCCGACAGGG
Organism: Cupriavidus taiwanensis LMG 19424; assembly: GCF_000069785.1. Taxonomy (NCBI): domain Bacteria; kingdom Pseudomonadati; phylum Pseudomonadota; class Betaproteobacteria; order Burkholderiales; family Burkholderiaceae; genus Cupriavidus; species Cupriavidus taiwanensis. The sequence continues at coordinate 1,132,800 of NC_010530.1, forward strand.
GCCGCGCCGGCGTATGTTCGCGGCCCGGCCCGCCATACGGCTTGGGCTCTTCCAGCAACGGGCCCTTGCGCACCAGCCGCATCATGTAGGCGATGCCGACGCCGAACACGAAGCAATACGCCACTACGAAGATCGCCAGCGTCGTCGCCAGCTCCGGCACGCCGTGCGGCGAGACAGCGTCCGCGGTGCGCTGCAGCCCGTACACCACCCACGGCTGGCGGCCGATCTCGGTGGTGTACCAGCCGGCCAGGATGGCGATCACGCCAGACGGTCCCATCCACAGCGCCATATGCAGGAACGGACGGACGCGGTAGATCCGGTCCCGGCGCCGCAATATCAAACTCCACACGCCCAGCAGGATCATCAGCAGGCCCAGGCCGACCATCACCCGGAACGACCAGAACAGGATCGTCGCATTGGGCCGGTCCTGCGGCGGAAACTCCTTCAGGCCCTGGATCTGCCCGTCCCAGCTGTGGGTCAGGATCAGGCTGCCCAGGTGCGGTACCTCGACCGCAAATCGCGTTTCCTCGCGGGCCATATCGGGCCAGCCGAACAGCAGCAGCGGCAGGGCCTCGTTGCCCTTGTTTTCCCAATGTCCCTCCAGCGCGGCAATCTTGGCGGGCTGGTGCTTGAGCGTGTTGAGGCCGTGGAAGTCGCCGATCACCGCCTGGATCGGCGCGACGATCAGCAGCATCCACATCGCCATCGACAGCATCTTGCGGATGGCGGGATTGTCCCGTCCGCGCAGCAGGTGCCAGGCGGCGGACGCGCCGACAAACAGCGCCGTGGCCAGGAACGCCGCCACGCTCATATGCACGAGGCGATACGGGAACGACGGATTGAAGATGACTTCGAACCAGTTGGTGGGCACCACGCGGCCGTCGATGATCTCGAAGCCCGCCGGTGTCTGCATCCAGCTGTTCGAGGCCAGGATCCACGTCGCCGAGATCAGCGTGCCCAGCGCTACCATCACCGTGGAAAAGAAATGCAATCCGGGGCCGACCCGGTTCCAGCCGAACAGCATCACGCCGAGAAAACCGGCTTCCAGGAAGAAGGCGGTCAGCACTTCGTAGGTCAGCAGCGGCCCGGTGATGCTGCCCGCAAACTCGGAGAAGAAGCTCCAGTTGGTGCCGAACTGGTAGGCCATCACCAGGCCCGAAACCACCCCCATGCCGAAGTTGACGGCAAAGATCTTGGACCAGAAGTGATAGAGGTCACGGTACAGCGGGCGTTGCGTGCGCAGCCAGCAGCCTTCCAGCACCGCCAGGTAGGCGGCCAGGCCAATGGTGATCGCGGGAAAGACGATGTGGAAGGAAATGGTGAAGCCAAACTGGATGCGGGCGAGGTCGAGCGCGGTCAAACCAAACATGTCGTGTTCTCCGTGGCGCTGGCCTGGCGCGTGCCTCGGTCGGGTGCGGACTGCGTTGAAGAGGCTTGGGCAGTTCACACGCAGGCAGAAGCGCGCCGGGGGCGCGGGGGCAGGCGCGTGCGGTAAGCGTAGTGTACGCCGCGTGCGCCGCAAAGGGCAGCATCGTCCCCGGTAGCGGCCGGGCGACAAATCGCCGCACCTTTTGGCGCGCCTGTGCTTGCCGCTCAGGCCATTGCTGATGGGGAAATCGTAGCGGAGCAAAGCGAGGCGGAACAGAATCAAATCGATGGAAAAACACCGTATCAGATTGGCGCACTGCAGCAGGCATGAAGGCTGACAACCGTGGCAGGGAAGTGCATAGTTATGCGCCCTGTCTCGTCCGCCTTCCGCGTCCTGCCTGTGTCCTTCGATTCCACCTTGCTGATCGTCATTGCCGGTGCCGCCGTGGCCGGCTTCGTCCAGGGCTTGTCCGGCTTTGCCTTCGGCATGGTGGCGATGTCGTTCTGGGCCTGGGCGATCGAACCGCGGCTGGCCGCGGCGATGACCGTGTTCGGCGCGCTCACCGGCCAGTTGCTGGCTGCCGCGTCGGTGCGTCGCGGGTTGTCGTGGCGGCGCCTGTGGCCATTCGTCGCTGGCGGCGTGGCCGGCATCCCGCTGGGCGTGGCGGTGTTGCCGCTGCTGGACGCGCAGTGGTTCAAGGCAATACTGGGCGCGTTCCTGACGCTGTGGTGCCCGGTGATGCTGATGGCGCGCCGGCTGCCGCATATCGACGTGGGCGGGCGCGTGGCCGACGGCATGGCTGGCGCCGCCGGCGGCGTGATGGGCGGCATCGGCGGCTTTACCGGCGTGATTCCCACGCTGTGGTGCACGCTGCGCGGCTTCGACAAGGACGAGCAGCGCGCCGTGATCCAGAACTTCAACCTCGCCACGCTGGCCATGACCATGGCCGCCTATGTTGGCAAGGGCATCGTCACGCGCGAGATGCTGCCCATGTTCCTGGTGGTGGCGCCGGCAATGCTGGTGCCCACGCTGCTGGGCACCCGGCTTTACCTGGGCATCAGCGAGGCCACCTTCCGCAAGATCGTGCTGACGCTGCTGACGTTGTCAGGGGTGGCGCTGCTGGCTACTTCGGTGCCCGTGCTGGTGGCGCGCGGCGCGGGCTAGGTCTCGCCGCGGCCGCCTGGCGCAGGCACGCCAGCAGCTGGTCGGTGCCAATCGATGGCGCGCGTTCGCGCAGCGTGATGATGCCTACCGGTGGCAGCTCCACCGGCACCTCCATCTTCAGCACTTGCAGGCGGCCCTCCTGCTGCATCGCCAGTGCGGCCGATTCCGCCATGAAACCCGCAGCGCCGCGCTGGTCGACGAAGGTGGCCTGGGCCAGGTACGAGGAAGTCTCGATCACGTCCTGCGGCGGGTGCAGGCCGTAGCGGAAGAAGGCCTGCTCGATCTTTACCCGCAGCGAGGCCCACGGCGGCGGCAGCACGCACGGCATCGCGGCGAGATCGGCCCAGCCTGGCCGGTCCTTGCGCGCCAGCTTGTGGCCGCGCCGCACCACCACCACCATCGGCTCTTCATAGAGCGCTTCGGTCAGCAGGTCCGGCGCCGCATAGCCGGGCTCCAGACGGCCCACGATCAGGTCCAGTTCGCGCAGCCGCAGCTTGGGGAGCAAGTGGGTCAGGTCGCCTTCCTCCACCAGCACGGCGGCGTGCGGGTGGCGCTGCTTGAGCACGCCCACTGACTGTGCCAGCAGCACTGGCAGTGCCGCGCCCATCGAGCCGACGCGGATGCGCCCCGAAGCGCCGCTCTGCACCGCGGCAATCTCGTCGCGGGTCTGCTCGTACTGAGCCAGCACCGAGCGCGCAAAGCGCACCAGCGACTCGCCGGCGGGCGTGGGCTCGGTGCCGCGGGTGGAGCGCGTGAACAGCGTCAGCCCCAGCATTTTTTCGACTTCGGTCAGCACCTTGGACACCGCCGGCTGGCTTACCGACAGGAATTCGGCAGTGCGACCGAGATGGCGGAACTCGTCCAGCGCCACCAGCAGTTGCAGGTGGCGCAGCTTGATATTGGAGCGCAGCGCGCGGTCGATCTGTACCATGCCCGCAGTCTAGCTAACCATAAGGTTATGAAGCAATGCCAATTAGCGATTGGATTGTTATGGCTTGCGCCGACAGAATGCGGGCATGACGAGGCTGGCAGCGCCGGCTCCGCCGATAATCAAAACATCGGAGACACCCGCAAATGACTGAAGCATTCCCCATCGATGCCAAGCGCCGCCGCCTGCTCATCGGAGCCGCCGCGGGTGCCGCCGGCGTGCTGCTGCCGGCCACGCGGGCGCTGGCCGACCAGTACCCCGAGCGCCCCATCACCTTTATCTGCCCGTGGCCGGTGGGCGGCACCGCCGACCAGTCGATGCGCGCGCTGTGCCAGGTGGCCGGCGGCATCCTGAAGCAGTCGATCGTGGTGGAGAACCGTGCCGGCGCGTCCGGCATGATCGGCACCAAAGCCCTGGCGCGTGCCAACCCCGACGGCTATACCATCGGCCAGATCCCGATCTCGGTCACCCGGTTCTCCCAGCTCGGCATGCTGCAGCTCGACCCACGCACAGAGCTGACCTACCTGGCCCGCACCTCGGGACAGACCTTCGGCATCGCGGTCCCTGCCAACTCGCGCTACAAGACGCTGCAGGACGTGGTGGCCGCCGCCAAGGCCAGCCCCGGCAAGATCACCTATGCGCACGCCGGCATCGGCGGCGCCACCCATGTCGGCATGGAGCAGTTCGCGCTGGCCGCGGGCATACAGTTCAATGCCATCGCCTACAAGGGCGGTGCGGCCGCGCTGCAGGACGTGCTGGCCGGGCAAGTGGAGCTGCTCGCCGATTCCAGCTCATGGGCGCCGCACGTCGAAGCCGGCAAGCTGCGCCTGCTGGCAACGTGGGGCGAACAGCGCGCGACCCGCTTCAAGGACACGCCCACGCTCAAGGAGCTGGGCTACAACGTGGTGGTGGAAGCCCCCAACGGCATCGGCGCGCCCAAGGGCCTGCCGCCCGCCGTGGAGAAAAAGCTGCGCGACGCCTTCCGCGCCGCGGTCGCCAGCAACGAGTTCAAGCAGGTCGCGGCGCGGCTGGACGCGCCCGTGATGTACCTGGACGGGCCCGACTACAAGAAGTACGTCGCCAGCGTCTATGAACAGGAAACCCAGCTGATCCAGCGCCTCAAGCTGAAAGAACTGCTGCAGCAAAGCTGATGTCGCGCGAAGGCCAAGACCCAGTGAATCCCAATCCCGTCATCCGGCTGCATCCCAGCGACAACGTGCTGGTGGCGCGCAGCGAGCTCGGCCTGGGCCAGCAGCTGGCCGATCCCGCGGTGCGCGTGCGCGCCCAGGTGCCGGCCGGCCACAAGATCGCGGCCTGCGCCATCGCGGCCGGCACGCCGGTGCGCAAGTTCGACACCGTCATCGGCGTGGCCGCGCGCGATATCGCGCCGGGCGACCACGTGCATGCGCACAACCTGACGCTGGTCGACTTCTATCGCGATCCGGCCTTCTGCCAGGATGTGCGTCCGGTGGACTACGTGCCGGAGGCGCAGCGCGCCACCTTCAACGGCTTTGTGCGCGCGGATGGCCGCGTCGGCACGCGCAATTTCATCGGCATCCTGTCGTCGGTCAATTGCTCGTCCACCGTAATCCGCCAGATTGCGGCGCATTTCACGCCGCAGCGGCTCGCCGAGTATCCGAATGTCGATGGCGTGGTCGCCTTTGCGCAGACCAGCGGCTGCGGCATGTCGTCGCCCAGCGAGCATTTCGACGTGCTGCGCCGCACGCTGGCCGGCTATGCGCGCCATCCCAATCTCGCCGGCGTGCTGATCGTGGGGCTGGGCTGCGAGCGCAACCAGGTCGCGTCGCTGGTGGAGTCCCAAGGCCTGGAGCCGGGGCCCGCAGTGCATACGCTGGTGATGCAGGATACCGGCGGCACGCGCGCTACCATCGCGGCGGGAATCCGCGCGATCGAATCGATGCTGCCGGCAGCCAGCGCCGCGGTGCGCCAGCCGGTGCCCGCCAGCCACCTGAAGATCGGACTGGAGTGCGGCGGCTCCGACGGCTTTTCCGGGATCAGCGCCAACCCGGCGCTGGGTGCGGCCATGGACATCCTGGTGCGCCATGGCGGCACCGCGATCCTGTCCGAGACCCCGGAGATCCACGGCGTGGAGTTCATGCTGACCCGCCGCGCGGTCACGCCGGAAGTCGGGCAGAAGCTGCTGGACCGGCTGGCCTGGTGGGAGCGCTACACGGCGGGCCACAACGCGCAGTTCAACGGCGTGGTCGGTCATGGCAACCAGCAGGGCGGCCTGGCCAATATCTTCGAGAAGTCGCTGGGCTCGGCCATGAAAGGCGGCACCACGCCGCTGCAGGCGGTGTACGAGTACGCCGAGCCGATCGACCAGGCCGGCTTTGTGTTCATGGACTCGCCGGGTTATGACCCGGTGGCCGTGACCGGCCAGATCGCCAGCGGTGCCAACCTGATCTGCTTTACCACCGGGCGCGGCTCGATGTTCGGCTCCAAGCCGGCGCCGACGATCAAGCTGGCCTCGAATTCCGCGATGTACCACCGGCTCGAAGAAGACATGGACATCAACTGCGGCCTGGTGCTCGACGGCGAGCTGAGCGTGCCGCAGATGGGCCAGCGGATCTTCGAACACATCCTGCGCGCGGCCTCGGGCGAGCCGACCAAGAGCGAGCTGCTCGGCCTTGGCGACAACGAATTCGTGCCCTGGCACCTCGGCATCGTCAGCTGAGCGCGCGCCACCCATCTCTTCCCACAGATATCGATGCTGAAGCTTTCCGAGCCCACGCTGCTGCGCAGCCAGAACCTGATTGACGGCCAATGGCGCGATGCCAGCCTGGGTATGCGCTTTGCCGTGACCGATCCGGCCACCGCGGAGGCCTTCGCCAGCGTGGCCGACAGCGATGCCGGCGATGCCAGCCTTGCCGTCGACGCCGCCGCCGCGGCCTTTCCGGCCTGGAGCCGCCGGCCCGCGCGCGAACGCGCCCAGCTGCTCAAGCGCTGGCATGCGTTGATCCTCGCGCACGAGGACGACCTGGCGCGCATCATTTCGACCGAACAGGGCAAGCCCTTGAAGGAAGCGCGCGGCGAAGTGCAATATGGCGCGTCGTACGTGGAGTGGTTTGCCGAGGAAGCCACGCGCATCTGCGGCGACATCGTCGCCGAGGCCGTGCCGGGCCGCAAGCTGCTGGTGCTGAAGGAACCGGTGGGCGTGGTCGCCGCCGTCACGCCCTGGAACTTCCCGCTGGCGATGATCGCCCGCAAGATCGCGCCCGCGCTGGCCGCGGGATGTACGGTGGTGGCCAAGCCCGCCGAGGATACCCCGCTGACCGCGTTGGCGCTGGCAGGGCTGGCGCAACAGGCCGGCATGCCGAAGGGCGTCGTCAACATCGTCACGGCCTCGCGCGAGCACACGCCCGGCGTGGTCGATGCCTGGCTGGCGGACAGCCGCGTGCGCAAGGTCACGTTCACCGGCTCCACGCCGGTCGGCAAGCACCTGGCGCGCGAATCCGCGGCAACGCTGAAGAAGCTCTCGCTGGAACTGGGGGGAAACGCGCCGTTCATCGTCTTCGACGATGCCGACCTGGATGCCGCGGTCGATGGCCTGATGGCGTCCAAGTTCCGCAACGGCGGGCAGACCTGCGTGTGCCCGAACCGCGTCTATGTGCATGACACAGTGCACGACGCATTCGTCGAACGCCTGGCACAGCGCGTCGGCGCGCTCCATGTCGGCCCGGCAACCGAAGACGCCGCACAGATCGGCCCGATGATCAATGCGCGCGCCGTCGACAAGATTGCGCGCCATGTCGAGGATGCGGTCGCCAGGGGCGCGCGCGTGGTCACCGGTGGCAAGCGCGTGCGCCGCGCCGACGGCCCGAATTACTATGCGCCGACGGTACTGGTCGGTGCCACCCCCGCGATGGCGCTGTCGTGCGAAGAGACCTTCGGCCCGGTCGCGCCGATCTTCCGTTTCCGCGACGAAGCCGAGGTGATCCGCGACGCCAACGACACCCCGTTCGGCCTGGCCGCTTATTTCTACTCCAGCGACGTCCGCCGCATCTGGCGCGTGGCCCAGGCACTGGAGACCGGCATGATCGGCATCAACGAAGGCGCGATCGCGGCCGAGGCGGCACCGTTCGGCGGCGTCAAGGAATCCGGCTACGGGCGTGAAGGCTCGCGCCACGGCCTGGACGATTACATGCATACCAAGTACCTTTGCCAGGGCCAGCTAGGCTGAAGCGCCAGGCGCATCCTCTTCGCACAGGAATTCCCATGCCCGCAAACAATCCCTTCAAGACCGCACTGGCCGCGCGCCAGGCGCAGATCGGCCTGTGGCTGTCGATGGCGACGCCGTACCTGGCCGAAGTCTCGGCCACCGCCGGCTTTGACTGGCTGCTGATCGACGGCGAGCACGCGCCCAACGACCTGCGCTCGACGCTGCAGGCGCTGCAAGCCGTGGCGCCGTACCCGGTCCAGCCGGTGGTGCGCGCCGTGGCCGGCGAAGTGCCGCTGATCAAGCAGTTGCTAGATATCGGCGCGCGCAGCCTGCTGGTGCCGATGGTGGATACCGCCGAGCAGGCGCGCGCGTTGGTCAGCGCCACGCGCTACCCGCCGAATGGCATCCGCGGCGTGGGCAGCGCGATTGCGCGCGCATCGCAGTGGAGCGCCCGTACCGATTACCTCGACGTGGCCGACGACGAAATCTGCCTGCTGGTGCAGGCCGAAACCGTCACCGCGCTGCAGAACCTGGAAGCGATCTGCGCGGTGGACGGCGTCGACGGCGTCTTCATCGGCCCGGCCGACCTGGCCGCGTCGATGGGCTACCGCGGCCGCCCCGGCCATCCGGACGTGCAGGCCGCCATCGAAGGCGCGATGCGCACCATCATCGCCAGCGGCAAGGCCGCCGGCACGCTCACGTCGGACCCCGCGCTCGCGCGCCGCTACCTCGACCTGGGCTGCACCTTCGTCGCCACGGGCGTGGACGTGATGCTGTATGCCAATGCCGCGCGCAAGCTGGCTGCTTCGTTCCGTGAGCCGCAGGCAGACGCAGGTACCGGCAAGCCTTCAGCCGCGTACTGACCCGACTTTCCTTCGCCTTATCGCCATGACCGCCGAGCTACCCACCCCAGACACCACCTTGCGCGCGATGCAGGCCATCGTCGGCGCCAACGCCTGCCGCAGTGGCGACGCCGATACGCAGGCCTACGTCACAGACTACCGCGGCATCTATCGCGGCCAGGCGCAGGTGGTGGTGCTGCCGGCTTCGACGGAAGAAGTCAGCCGCGTGCTGCAGTGGTGCCATGCGCAGCGCGTGCCGGTGGTGCCGCAGGGCGGCAATACCTCTTTGATGGGTGGCGCCGTGCCGGATGACAGCGGCACCGCCGTGGTCGTCAACCTGAGCCGCATGAACCGCGTACTGGCCATCGACCCGGTCAACGACACCATGACCGTGCAGGCCGGCGTTACGCTGAGCGCGGCTCGCAGCGCCGCCGAGGCGGAACAGCGCCTGTTCCCGCTGCGCATCGGCTCGGAAGGCTCGTGCCAGATCGGCGGCAACCTGTCGACCAATGCCGGCGGCACCGCGGTGCTGCGGTACGGCAATATGCGCGACCTGGTGCTGGGCCTCGAGGTGGTGCTGCCCGATGGCCGCATCTACTCGTCGCTGCGCGGACTGCGCAAGGACAACACCGGTTACGACCTGAAGCAACTGTTCGTCGGCGCGGAAGGCACGCTCGGCATCATTACCGGCGCCGTGCTCAAGCTGATGCCCCAGCCGCGCAGCAGCGCCGTGGCCTTTGTCGCCGTGCCGGATCCCGCCGCCGCCGTGGCCTTGCTCGGCGAAGCCAAGCGCCTGTCCGGCCAGGCCGTGACCGCATTCGAGCTGATCTCGCGGCCCGCGCTGGACCTTGTGCTGGAATACCTCGGCAACATTGCGTCGCCCCTGCAGGAGCGGCACGACTGGATGGTGCTGGTCGAGCTGACTTCCGGCACCGACGCCGAAAGCCTCAATGCCACGCTGATGGAGATCCTCGAATCCGGCTTCAGCCAAGGCCTGGTGCTGGACGCCGCCGTGGCCGCCAGCCTGTCCGACGCACAGACCTTCTGGCGTATCCGCGAAGAGATTTCCGACGCCCAGACCCGCACCGGCGGCAGCATCAAATGCGATGTCTCGGTGCCGCTGTCGCGTATCGCCGCGTTCGTGGAAGAGGCATCGGCCAGAGTGTTGGAGCTGGTGCCCGATGCCCGCATGGTGATCTACGGCCATATGGGCGACGGCAACGTCCACTTCAATCCGCTGCGGCCGAAAGACCAGCCCGCCCGGGACTTCCTGACGCAATGGTATGAACCGGTCTCCGCGCTGGTTGACGGCATGGCCCACGCGGAAAACGGCTCGATCTCCGCCGAGCACGGCATCGGCGTGGCCAAGCGCGACGACCTGACGCGCTACAAGTCGCAGGTCGAACTGGAACTGATGTGGCAGGTGAAGCAGGCACTGGATCCGCTCAACCTGCTCAATCCGGGCAAGGTGCTGCCCGCGCCGGGGCGCTAGCTTATGGGCGTGGCAAGCGACGGAACGCGGGGAGGGGGCGCGTAGCAGGAATCGCCCATCTGGGCTAAGGTGTCAGCTATCCAGAACGCAGCCGGGCCGGGGCATCGCTGCCCCCCGCCACGGCGCACAGCACGGCCGGCCCACCGGCCCAGACACCGATGACCGCCCAATCTCCCGACATCGCGCTCGCAGCTGCCTCCATCTCCATCGAAAAGCCCGAACTCGACTACCCCTGCGGCGATGCCCCCGAACCTGGTCGTGCGCGGGAAGTCGCACCCGGCGTACTGTGGCTGCGCATGCCGATGCCGCTGGGGCTCAACCATATCAACCTGTGGGCCATCCGCGACGGCAGCGGCTGGGCCGCGGTCGATGCCGGCCTGCAGACCCCGGAAACCGCGCAGGCCTGGCGCGCGCTGTTTGCCGGTGGCGGCGCGCTGGAAGGCGGCCTGACCCGCCTGTTCGTGACGCATATGCATCCGGACCACATCGGCATGGCCGGATGGCTCACCGGCAAGTTCGACTGCCAGCTCTGGATGACCCGGCTCGAATACCTGATGTGCCGCGTGCTCGCCGCCGACACCGGCCGCGCCGCGCCTGACGACGCCATCGCGTTCTATCGCAAGGCCGGCTGGGATGACGAGGCGATCGAGGTGTACCGCACCCGCTTCGGCGGCTTCGGCAAGTACGTGCATGCCTTGCCCGAGAGCTTCCGCCGGCTGTCCGACGGCGATACCGTCCGCATCGGCGCCCACGACTGGCAAGTCATCGTCGGCACCGGCCACTCCCCCGAACATGCCTGCCTGTACTGCCCCGCATTGAAGCTGCTGGTATCCGGCGACCAGGTGCTGCCGCGCATCTCGTCCAACGTATCCGTGTTCCCCACCGAGCCCGACGCCGACCCGATGGCCGACTGGCTGGCCTCGCTCGACAAGGTCCGCGCCGCCGTGCCAGACGATGTGCTGGTGCTGCCGGCGCACAACGAACCGTTCCGCGGTCTGCACGCACGGATCGACTATCTGCGCGCCAGCCAGATGCAGGCGCTGGACCGCCTGCGCGGCGCGCTGGCCGAACCCCGGCGGGCGGTGGATGTGTTTGGGGAATTGTTCTCGCGGCCGATTACGGGGAGTGGCGGGCTGCTGGGGATGGCGACGGGGGAGAGCATTGCGCATCTGAACTACTTGCTGGCGCGGGGGGAGGCGGTGCGGGAGGTGGGGGCGGGCGGATGCTACTGGTATCGGATGCGTTGACGCCGTAGCGCGGTCCCGCTAGACCTGGTGCCTTGTTGCCGTCGACCCTGAAATGGTGGCCATGAAGACGATGCGAGGCGCCGTGCCAAAACGGATACGCGCGTTGATTCCTTCTTGACGAGGCACATGCAATACCTTGACGGTTGGCCTGCGCGACTGCCCAAATCTTGGTCGGTGGTGGAATATTCTGAGAAAGCCTTGATATTGCGCAAAGCAGAGGCTTCTATTCTAACGTTCTAGCATTTCTCATTAATGGAATAAAGCCGAACCGTCCTTGTGAGGCAGGACGTGCCGTGCCGTCATGCGCGCCAATACCGAGATTGCATCGAAAATGTGACTGATTTTTAAGGTATTTCTGATTTTTGGCTGGGAATGTTGTGAGCATGGGTCATGCTGCTTATTATGGTGGGACAATATATATTCTCTGCCAAAAATTAGTCGGCATAAATCGCCGGAAAAGCAGCCAAATAATGAGCGTAATAGATGGGAATGGGGGTACGCGCCTGACGGAAGGCCGCCTGGCAACACGATCGCCTGTCTGTGTGCCAGGCATCCTTGAGCGCACGGCGCATCGTCACCGCAGCACCTCTGTCGAAATCACTGCTACCGCAGCACTTGGCTGCGGCGGCCACCGTGGTATCCAACCCTGTAACGACGCCCTCCAATGAACCGGATTTCAGTCCGGTCGGACGTTTCCATCGCACTGTCCGTATGGCGAGCACTGTTCCTGCGCGAATCCAGTGCCCGACTGGCGGGCGCGCGCGCCGCGTGGATCTGGATATTGCTTGAGCCGGCGACGCACATCATTTTCCTGATGGTGGTGTTCGGCGTGGTCAGGCACCAGGTCAGGCAAGACGCCAACATGGAAATGTTCATCCTGGTCGGGGTCTGGGGCTTCTTCCTGGTGCGGAATGTCGCGCAACGCGGCATGGAAGCCATCAACGCAAATCAGGCCCTGTTTTCGTACCGCCAGGTGCAGCCGGTCGATACGGTACTGGTGCGCGCCACCGTCGAGGCGTTCATCTATGTCATCGTGGGCACAGTGTTGCTCGCCGCCCTTGCGTTGCTGGACATCGAGGTGCCGCCCGCCGATCCACTGCTTGTGTTGTGGTCGGGGTTCCTGTTATGGGCGTTCGGGCTCGGCCTCGGCCTGATGTTCTCTGTCATGGGCACCCTCATGCCCGGTCTTGGCAAGCTCATCCGTATCGTCTTCACGCCGCTTTATTTCCTCTCCGCGGTCATGTACTCGGTATCAAGCCTGCCGCTAGGGATGCGTGAAGTGGTGCTGGTCAACCCGATCACGCACGGCCTCGAAGCCATGCGCAGCGGCTGGTTCGCCGCCTACCATGGCGAAGCACATGTCAGCCTGGGCTACCTGGCCTTCTGCGCGCTCGGCACGGTGTTCCTTGGCCTGGCCATGCACGTGCGGTACGCAACCCGGCTGAGCGCGCAATGATCGAGATCACCGACGTCCACAAGCGCTACCGCACCACCCACGGATCGAAGTGGGTGCTGCAAGGCGTGACGCTCCGGATTCCGCAGAAGAGCCGGGTGGCGCTGATCGGTGCCAACGGCGCTGGCAAGTCGACCCTGCTGCGGCTGGTAGGCGGCATCGACCAGCCCAACCTCGGCAGCATCGTCCGCCACTGCCGGGTGTCGTGGCCACTGGGCCTGACCGGCGGATTCCAGGGCTCGCTGAGCGGCCGCCAGAACACCAAGTTCGTCTGCCGGATCCACGGCATCGAGGGCGCGCTGGCGGATAAGGTTGCATTCGTGCGCGAGTTCTCTGAACTGGAAGACGCCTTCGACGACCCGGTCAAGACCTATTCGTCTGGCATGCGCTCGCGGCTGGCATTCGCCATGTCGCTGGCCTTCGATTTCGATACCTACCTGGTGGATGAGCTGACGGCCGTCGGCGACGCAGCATTCAGGCACAAGTCGCAGAAGGCCTTCGAAGACCTGGCCGGCCGAGCAGGGCTGGTGATGGTCTCGCACAGCGAATCCACCCTCAAGAACTTCTGCCAGTCGGCAGTCTGGCTGCACCAGGGCCAGGCGCACTGGTTCGATGCCGTTGAAGACGCCCTGCGCGCGTACAGGGACAGCATTCCAGCATGATAAGGACAGTTACGTCGGGCGCCGCAGGGCCGATCGGGTGCCTGACACGAGTAAACGCCCTGAACCGGACCTGGCAGGTTGCCGTGGCCGCGTGCCTGCTTGCCATCGTGTACTGGAGCGTGATCGCGTCCGACCTGTATGTGTCGGAAGCGCGCGTGGTGGTGGAGCGCAGCGACGGTGTGGGCGCCAGCGCGGCGGATTTCACGTCGTTGCTGGTCGGCAATACGGCCCCCCAGGACTTGCTGCTGCTGCGTGAATACCTGCTGTCGGTCGACATGCTCAAGAAGCTCGACGCGAAGCTGGGGCTGCGCAAGCACTACGCGGACAGCGGCCGGGATCCGCTGTCGCGCTTGTGGTTCGAGGATGCTTCGCTCGAGCGCTTCCACGATTACTACCTGAAACGCGTCAGCGTCGAATACGATGACTTCGCGCGCGTCCTCGTGATCCGGGTGCAGGGCTATACCTCGGAGATGGCGCATGCCATCGCGCAGGAGCTGGTCGCCGAAGGCGAACGCTTCATGAACGAGATGACGCACCGGATCGCCAGCGAGCAGGTCGTCTATATCGAAAAACAGGTGCACGACCAGGGCGAGCGCCTGAAGGCGGCGCGCCAGGCGCTGGTGGCCTACCAGAACGCCAACGGCCTGGTGTCGCCGCGCGGCGAGGTGGAAAGCCTGTCCACCGTGGTGGCCAACGCAGAGGCCACGCTGGCCGAGCTGCAGGTCAAGCGCAACGCGCTCAAGGACGTCTTCACACCTCAGTCTCCCGCGATCCAGCAGATCGACGCGCAGATCGCCGCGGTAGAGCGCCAGATGGCGGAGCAGCGCGGGCGCATGGTCTCTACCACGGGCCGCGGCCTGAACCGGGTGGTGGAAGAGCACGATCGCCTGCAGTCCGCCGCGGAATTTGCCTTCGACATCTACAAGACCGCGATCGGCGCGCTGGAAAAGGCTCGCATCGAGGCCACGCGCAAGCTCAAGAACGTAGCGGTCGTGCAGAGCCCGACCCGGCCGGAGTATCCGCTCCAGCCCCGGCGAATCTACAACATCGTGGTGTTCGTCCTGATGACGCTGATGCTGGCAGGCGTCGTGCAACTGCTCAGCGCCATCATCCGCGACCACCGGGACTAATCCATGCTTCGAAGATTCCTTGCCATCGCGGTCGCCGCGGCCAGCCTGGCCGGCGTCCACGGCGCGCATGCCCAGGGCGGCACGGGCTGGTCCCAATCGCTGGCCGTTGGCCCGATGGAATACGCCGCGCTGGCGGCACAGGGCGCTGCCACACCCGATCGCGCGATGGTGGGCAATCCCGTCGCCACCATTCCGGCACGAGCCGAAACGTCGTTGCCCGACAGCGCCCCGCAGAACAACGATTACACCGCCAACCTGGCCAGCGACGCCTTCGGCGCGCAGCTGTTCACCGGCGCCTTCAGCCGCGACAGTGCATCTATCTTCAATCCCAGCCATGTCATCTCCGTTGGTGATCGCATCCAGCTGCGCATCTGGAACGGATACAACGTCGACACCGTGCTGACCGTCGACGCCGGCGGCAACATCGTTTTGCCGGAGGTGGGGCCGTTCCGGGTGCAGGGCGTCACCAATGGCAACCTCCAGGCCGCCGTCGGCAACGCGCTTCGACGGGTGTTTGCCAGCAAGGTGTCGATCTACGCCAGCCTGCTGGCCGCGCAGCCGGTGCGCGTCTACGTCACCGGTGCGGTGCGCCGCCCCGGCATGTACGACGGCACCTCCAGCGACAGCGTGCTGCGCTACCTGGACCAGGCCGGCGGCATCGACCCCGACCGCGGCTCCTTCCTGGACGTCACCATCAAGCGCGGGAACCAGACACTGGAAGTCGTCAATCTCTATGACTTCCTGCTCAAGGGCGACCTGACCTCGCGGCAGCTGAACAATGGCGACGTCATTTTCGTCCAGTCGCGCAAGAAGACCGTCAAGGTCAGCGGCCTGGCCGAGAACGCCAAGCGCTTCGAATTCCTCGGCGAACAGGCCCGGCTTGACCAGATCGTGCGGCTGGCCAAACCGCTGCCCGAAGCCACCAACGTCCGCGTGGTGCGCAATACCGGCACGGTGCGCAATGTCGAGTACTTCCTTATTTCGCAGGGCAACCAGATCGACCTGCGCAACGGTGACGAAATCGAATTCACTGCGGACAAGCGGCCGGGAACCATCACCGTCCGCGTCGAAGGCGAGCACACCGGCCCGCAGGAGTACGTGCTGCCGTATGGCAGCCGCATGGGTCAGCTGCTCAGCCAGGTGCATTTCACGCAGGAGTCCGATACCGACAGTATCCAGCTCTTCCGCCAGAGCGTGAGGGCGCGCCAGAAGACGCTGCTGGCTACCACGCTCAAGAGCCTGGAATCCAGTGTGCTAACCGCGCGTTCCGGTACGGCGGAAGAAGCTCAATTGCGCAAGGAAGAAGCCGCGCTGGTGCTGCAGTGGGTGGAGCGGGCCAGGAAGATCGAGCCTTCCGGGCAGACGCTGATCGCGAAGTCGACAACCCGCAATGACCTGCTGCTGGAAAATGGCGACATCCTGCGTGTGCCAGTCAAGGACGGGCTGGTCCTGGTCAGCGGGGAAGTGCTGTTCCCCAATGCCGTGGCGTATGACAAGAGCCTGGACCTGGACGACTTTATCCAGCAGGCCGGCGGCTTTTCGCAGAACGCGGATACCTCGCGAATCATCATCGCGCATCGGGATGGGAGCTTCTCGGATGGCAAGAAGGATGATGCCGTGCGGGCGGGCGACGAGATCATGGTGTTACCGAAGGTCGATTTCAAGACGCGGCAGTTTGCCAAGGACGTATTCCAGATTCTCTATCAGGTTGCGATTAGTGCGAAGGTCGTGCTGGGGCTATAGAAGATGCATGCTAACGAAAAGAAACTCACCGTTGCGATCCCGGTCCGCTGGGCAAGCGACCGTTCAGATCTCCTCGAGCGCCTTACGTTCGCAAGGATGGATACTGATTTGCCCGATGGGGTCGAGATTCTGATCGTCGACGATGGCTCTCCTCAGGCGCTGGCCGTTCGGCTGGAAGCGGAGTGCAGAACGCATGGCTATGCCTACCATCGGTTGCAAACAGAGCATCTGCCTTTTTCGATTGGCCGTGCGAGAAACGCGGCGGCCCAGTGTGGCTTGTCCGATTACATCATGTTCCAGGATGTGGATCTGATGCCATACGCCGGCTTCTATCGCGAGGTGTTAGGCGAGGCCGTGGTCAACGGACTGGATGAATCGGTCGACAACTTCCTGATGTTCGGCGTGATTTACCTGACCGAAGCCGCGACGCAAGATTTTAAGAAAATGGATCCCCGCCTGCGGCGGCAGAAATATATTCAGATGCTGTTGCAGAACGACCAGTCGGCGATCGAAAAATTCTCGACTGGAACGTCCGTGACCGTGTGGCGGCGCGACTATTTTCTCGCTACCGGCGGCAACGATCCTGATTTCAATGGCTGGGGCTATGAGGATCTCGAGTACGCGTGCCGGGCCATTCGGCGAAGAAAGAAATTTCCACTGCCATCCGAGTTCGCCCTGGACTATCGGAATTTTCAATCGATCGTCGAATACAAGGGTTGGAAGAGCATTTATCGGCTCTTTGGTGACATGACCTTTCAGAAAGGAATGGTGCTGTTTCACGCCTGGCATCCGGTTGAGCACAAGAGTGACTACATGGCGGCGAAGGCGAAGAACCGCCGACTCTTTGAGAGAAAGCTGGCCGACTTCAGGGACAAGGAGCTCGAACCCGATCCGCTGCCCATGCATGGCAGCGGAAAATCGCTGGTACTGAGAAACAACCCGTGGGTGACAAATCGCTGGATTGCCCCCTTTCTTGGCGAGATCGTGCATATCGACGAGGACCATCTGCCGGCCGATACCTTTATGGCCTTCCTCAGGGAATCCGGGTTCGACCGCGTGGTGTTTCACAATCCCTATGCCAACCCGCGGATGAAAGCGCTTTACGACCTGGTTCGGGCGAACCAGTTTCCGTTCCTGGTGGTCGAGCGAGGCGCCTTGCCGGACTCGGTATTCTTCGATCCGTGCGGGTTCAACGCGGACAGTGCCAGCTATTCTCCCGAAAGATGGGACAAGGAGCTTTCCTGCGAGAAAAGGACCGCGACACTGGAGTATATCCAGCGTGCCGTCAGCGACGAAGAATCGCTCGAAGCCCAGTCACCCCGGCTTGGGGCCGCGTCACTACGCAAGGCTCTCAGGATCGGGCGCGGCAAGAAGGTATTGGTAGCCTTCTTGCAGCGTCCTACGGACACCGTGATTGAGAACTTCATGGGGCCGATGGGCACCTACGAGAACTTCCTTCGTTTGCTTGCCAGGCTGCCTTTCGCCTTGCGACAGGATTGGGAATTGCTTGTGAAGCAACATCCGCTGGAGACGGATGTTGTCCGGATCCCGGGCGCCATCAACGTCGACCAATGCAACACCAAGGATCTGCTCGAGCTGTGCGATGCCATGATTGCCGTGAATTCCGGTGTTGGGGTACTTGGCCTCGCTTTCGGCAAGCTGGTGCTTCATTGTGGCCAGGCATTCTATGGTGCCGCTGGTCTCACGCATCATGTTCTCGACGAGGGCGATGTCGTGGCGGTGTTGAACCGGTCCAGGCCGGACTATGAAAAAGCGCTGCGTTTTCTGAGCTATCTGGTCAACGATTTCTATTCATTCGGAAAATTCAAAACCAGAAAGGTGGCGTGGCATGACGGCTCGTTCATGACCGCTACCACTGCAATCGATTTTTACAAGATTCGTTTTCCCGGGCGTCCTGAAATGACCAGGAAGCTTCGGGATACGGTCGAGGTGTCGTCCGATTCGGTCTTGTTCGATCGCTATCGAGCTGCCTCCGCGCGTGTCCCGGCCATGGAGAAGGTCTCTGCCCCGGCAAAAGCGGGCAAGGAGGCGACAGCAAAGCCTGCCCCGGTAAGGGTCGAGGTTCCCAGGCAAGTACCGGTGGACACGCCACGGCCGGCGCGCGCCGAGCCAAAGACGGCTCCACCAAAGGCTGCACCAGCGAAGCCGACGCCGTCGTGGCGGAGGAAAGCGAAGAAGCTGATGAGCAATCCGGTAATGTTTTTTCGCGATTCGAAGCATGCGGTATTCAGGGCAATCGGCAATCGGGTGATCGTCAAATAGCCGGAGGCGCATCATGGACGGGGTTGAACTGAAGGATGTGGGTGCGAATAATGTCGTGGATCTTTCAGGGGCGGAGCGATGCGTAAATTGCGAAATCCTGGTCGCCGGAAATAACAACAAAATTGTCATTGGCCAGGGCACCACTCTGATCAACGTCCGGCTGCAATTGCTGAGTCATGGCAACGTAGTAGAAATTGGACCGAATTGTAGAATAACCGCTTCCGTGATAATGAAGCTGGTCGACAATAATTCACTCGTGATCGGTGCGGGCACCACTATTGGCGCCTGCAACTTCATCTGCGGGGAGGGCACGGCCATAGCGGTTGGCAGCGATTGCATGCTGGCTTGGGGCCTCGAAATACGAACTACCGATTCCCATGCCATCGTCGATGTAGCCACTGGCGAAAGAATCAATCCGGCCGCAGATATTGTCATCGAGGATCATGTCTGGATCGGCGCGCACGCCACAATACTGAAGGGGGCTCATATTGGGCGTGACAGCGTTGTGTCTATCCGGTCGGTCGTGACTGACAAATTCCATGAGTCGGGTCTGGTGATTGGCGGTGCGCCCGCCAGGAAGCTGAGGTCAGGTGTCTATTGGCGGCGACCGCTGTTGGGTTGATAAATTGACTTTGTATTCAAGAAGAGCTTCGATAACGATGACTGAAGTCATTGCCCTGGCACGAAACGTCGTTGCCACCGAGATCCAGGCGCTGGACCGCATGTCCAGCCGCTTCGATGCGGGATTCGAAAAAGCGGTCGAGATCATTCTGCAAGCACGCGGCCGGGTGGTGGTGGTCGGCATGGGCAAGTCTGGCCTGATTGGCAAGAAGATCGCCGCGACCATGGCGTCGACCGGTACGCCGGCGTTCTTTGTGCACCCGGGAGAAGCTTTCCATGGCGATCTCGGCATGATCAAGCCGATCGATGTGGTGCTGATGATCTCGAACAGCGGGGAAACCGAAGAGCTGATCCGGATTCTGCCGTTCCTGGAGCATCAGGAAAATCCGGCGATTGCGATGACGGGGAATGTGCGTTCGACGCTGGCGCGGCACGCGGATGTCGTGCTGGACATCTCGGTCCAGCGCGAGGCGTGTAACAACAATCTCGCGCCTACCAGTTCCACCACCGCTACGCTGGTCATGGGCGATGCGCTGGCTGTGGTCCTTGCTGTCAAGCGCGATTTCCAGCCTGCGGATTTCGCGCGGTTCCATCCGGGCGGCAGCCTCGGTCGCAAGCTGCTGACCCGCGTCGCGGATGTCATGCACAAGGACAATCTGCCGGTTTGTCGCCCGGACGCTTCCTTCCGCGACGTTGTCCATGTGATCAATCGTGGCCGGCTTGGCATGGCGCTGGTGATGGACGGCGAGCAACTGCAGGGCGTGATCACGGATGGTGACGTGCGCCGCGCGTTCGACTCCGACCGCGACTACAAGGCGATCATGGCCAGGCACATCATGTCCAACGCTCCCAAAACCGTATCGCCGGGGGAGCGCTTCGCCGATGCGGAAGCGCGGATTCATGCCGCCAGGATCGGCGCACTGGTGGTGAAGGACGAAGCGGGAAAGGTCGTCGGCATCCTCCAAATCCACGACCTGGCAAGTGATGAGCCTTCCGTCTGAGGGCGCGATTGGCGTTCTTTCCCATGGCATTCGCCGGATTGAACACTTGTCCGCCTTCCTGGGTGGGCCGGTGGTCCCTGTGCATCCGTTGCGAGGCGCGGCGGTACCCCTATCAGCTGTGGCCGCATGGGGGCGGCGGCCTGCCGCCCGCAAGACCCAGGCGTTCGCGCAATCCCGGGGCATCGCGCGCTTCCTGTGCCTGGAAGATGGCTTCCTGCGCTCGCTGTATCCCGGCGCGTCCTCGCAGACCTGCTCGCTGGTCGTCGACGACCGCGGCATTTATTACGATGCCTCGGAGCCTTCCCGGCTGGAAGCGCTGGTTTCCACGCCGTTGCTGCCGGCCGAGCGGGAAAGGGCGCGGCAACTGATCGAACGCTGGCGCTGCACCGGAATCTCCAAGTACAACTATGCGCCTGCGCCGACATCGCTGCCGGCGCAGCCTTATGTGCTGGCCGTCGACCAGACCGCGAACGATGCCTCGGTGCAGTATGGCCTGGCCGACGGCGACAGTTTCCGCCGCATGCTCGAGTCTGCCTTGCAGACTTATCCGCATTGCAGGATCGTGGTCAAGGAGCATCCCGAGGTCGCGCTCGGGCGCAAGCGTGGGTATCTTGGACGGATTCTCGAACACGGCGGCTATCCGCGTGTGGAGCGGCTGCAGGACGATGTCCACGTGGTGCCGCTGATTCGCGGCGCGTGCGCTGTCTTCGCGGTGACCTCGCAGGTAGGCTTCGAAGCGCTCCTGCACGGCAAGACGGTTCATACCTTCGGCATGCCGTTCTATGCCGGCTGGGGCCTGACGATTGACGCGTTGCCGGCCCCGGGGAGGCGGCATCCTGTCGCGGTGGAGCAACTGGCCTTTGCCGCGCTGGTCCGATACACACGCTACGTCCAGCCGCATACCGGCAATCGCTGCGAGGTGGAGGACGCCATCGATTACCTGGCGTTGCAACGCAGGATGTCCCAGCAGTTCCCGCGGCAACTGCATGCGACCGGATTTTCCCGCTGGAAACGCAAGATATTGAAGGACTTCCTGCAGGGCCACGAGGTGATGTTTCATCGCGGCCTGCGTTCTGTGCCACAAGGCGCAACGCTGCTGCGCTGGGGCCGGAGCATCGACGCAACGTCTCGCCCCGATCTCTCCGTGATCACGGTGGAGGATGGCTTTCTGCGCTCTGTCGGTCTTGGCGCTCAGTTAGTCCGACCGCTGTCATGGGTGTTTGATGGTTCCGGCATCTATTACGACGCGACCGGCGAGTCTGATCTCGAACGATTGCTGGCCACGACGGATTTCGACGTCGCCACCCTCGCGCGCGCCGCGCAACTGCGCGAATCCATCATCCATGCCGGGCTCACCAAGTACAACGTCGGATCCGGCAGCTGGACCCGTCCTGCGGGCGTCGGACGGGTGATTCTGGCAGTTGGCCAGGTCGAGGCGGATGCCTCGCTGCGTTTTGGCGCCCCCGGCATCTGCACCAACCGCGCGCTGCTCGAGGCAGTGCGCGCCGAGGCGCCGGACGCGTATCTGGTCTATAAGCCTCATCCCGACGTCATGACCGGCCTGCGCGGCAATCGCGAGGAGGAGAAGGGGCTTGCAGCGCTGTGCGACGAACTGGTGCCGGACTGTCCGATGGACCGGCTTATCGCTGCGGTCGACGGCGTCCATGTGCTGACGTCGCTGGCCGGATTCGAGGCCTTGCTGCGTGGCAAGCCGGTCACCACGCATGGTGCGCCTTTCTATGCCGGCTGGGGACTGACGGACGATCGCTGCGCAATGACGCGCAGGCATCGACGTCTTTCCGTGGATATGCTCGTCGCCGGCGCACTGATTCTATATCCCCGCTATGTCTTGCGCGATGGTCGGCACGGATTCGCGACCCCCGAAATTGCGGTGGCGCATATCTTGTCGTGGCGCGAACAGGCACAAGCCCGGTTGGGCTTCTGGCACGCCGTGACCCGGTTCCTGCTGCGGCGGAGGCTCCTTTGGCGTGATGCCGCTGCCATGCCGGACGGCCGCAAGCCCCGGGGCGCCTGCGATGCCAATGCCCCCGCGGATCCACAGCACCTTTCGGCGCATGGAAAAATCGCTGCGCCAGAGCAATATGCCGTGGCGCAGGAAGGACAGAATCACGAACTACGAGTACGAGAGCAGCAAGAGGGTCGCCGCCATGTTGTCGTTCAGGGAGTCATCCGGAAGCACTGACCGCCCCGGCTTGTCGCAGGGGAGTGGAGTGGCCACGCGGCGCGATGCCATCGTGCCTGTTGCAGCGGAGCCGGCATCCCTGGGCCAGCTTGTCAGGCATCGGCGCATTTTGCTGCTGCAAGGACCGAACGGTCCGTTCTTCGCGCGCCTGCGCGACTTGTTGACTGCGAAGGGCTGCGACGTCATCAAGGTCAATTTCAATGGCGGCGACGACTTGTTCTATCGCCGCGGCGATGTTGTCCGGTTCGTGCGGCCGATGGTGCTGTGGGAATCCACGCTACGCAACCTGGTGGCGGAACGCCGGATCGACGCCATCGTGGTATTTGGCACGAGCCGCCGCCACCATCGCATTGCCGCAAGCGTGGCCGACGCGCAGGGCATTGCCTTCTGGGCATTCGAAGAGGGCTACGTGCGGCCAGACTACATCACGCTGGAGTGCGGCGGCGTGAATGCAGATTCCCCTCTGGCAGCGCTTGCCATCGAGACAATTCCGAACGTCGGGGCCGCGGGGCAGCCGCGCAAGTTCAGGCATGGGTTCCGCAAGATGGCGCTGTACTCGTTCTGGTACTTTGCCGTCGGCATGGCGCGTGCGCGTCACTATCCCCATTACCAGCATCACAAGCCGTTTGGCGTGCATGAACTGGCACAGTGGATGCGGGCGGCATACCGAAGGCAAGTCTATCGCTGGCAGGAGCGGCCGCTGCGTGAACGCTTGCTGGCGAGCGACCATCCTCACTTTTTCCTGGCTCCACTACAGGTCTACAACGACAGCCAAATCCAGGTGCACAGCCCCTGGCGCCGCATCGAGGACTTTATCGAGTGGACCGCGCATTCGTTTGCCGCCCATGCGCCGGCGGAGAGCATGCTGGTGTTCAAGCATCACCCGATGGATCGAGGCCATACCCACTACGGTGCCCTGATTGCGGCATGCGCTGAACGCTTTGGTGCGGTCGGCCGTATCGCATACATCCACGACGCCCACCTGCCGTCGTTGCTGCACCGATGCATGGGCCTCGTGACCGTGAACTCGACCACCGGTCTGCAGGCGTTGTTCCACCGTGTACCCGTCATTGCGCTCGGCCGCTGTTTCTATGCCAAGCCTGGCCTGACCTATCAGGGGACGCTGGATGCCTTCTGGACCGATCCCGGCGCCGTCGACATGCGGGCCTACACGCGCTTCCGCAACTACGTGGTGCGGGTTTCGCAGATCAACTCGTCGTTCTATGCGGACGACATGCTGGTGCCGGTAGCGGAGCGGTGTCGCAAGGAACGGCAGCGGCGAAAACTGGTGCGACTGCTGATTGCTGCGGGGTTGATGGCTGCCGATGCCTATAGCGGTCCCTGGAACATCGGCTCGGCTGTGAACGTGCTGGCCACTCTGCTGGTGGGATAACCAAGACGCTTCGGCTGGTCACCTTCTCTGCGCACTGCCGGCAAATGACACGACTGATCTGCATGCTGCTTGACTTTAGCTCGTACGATATATATCGTAAGATATGTCTAACGACATGAAGGAGCGCCTCATGCATCACCACCACCCACATCACCAAGGCTTCGGCCCCCATCCGGACTTCCTGGGCCGGGCCCGCCATCCCATGATGCACCTCGCCTCGCACGTGGTCCATCACGCGATGGCCCGTGGGCACGGCGGCTTTTGGGGCGGTCGCGATGATGACGCCTTCGGTCCCGGCGGCCCCGGCGGCTTCGACGAAGAAGGTTGGCGCCGCGGCCGCAAGTTCAGCGCCGACGACCTGCAGTTGCTGCTGCTGTCTCTGCTGGAAGAAAAGCCCAGCCATGGCTACGAACTGATCAAGGCGCTGGAGACGCGCACCAACGGCTTCTACAAGCCGAGCCCCGGTGTGGTTTACCCGGCGTTGACCTACCTGGAAGAAGTCGGCTTTGCCACCGTCGACACCGAAGGCAACAAGAAGCGCTACCGGTTGTCGGAGACCGGCATGGCGCACCTGGAGGCCAACCGCGAGCGGGTCGACGTGATGGTGGCGCGGTTGCGCCACGTGGCGCGCAAGATGGAGTGGATGCGCCGGGCGATGCGTGGGGAGCAGCAGCCGGAGCCGGAGCAGGGCGGCTGGCTGCCCGAGCTGATGCAGGCACGCGCTGCGCTGAAGCAGGCGCTGGTGCTGCGCAGTGAAGCGAGTGCCGACGAGCAGCGCCGCATTGCCGCCATCCTGGCGCGCGCGGCCAAGGAGATCGAAGCGGGCCCGCAGGCCTGAACCATGGCGCTGACCCTGGCATCGGCCTTCGGCAATTGTGCCCGGCAGGCGAAGGGTGCGCAGACAAGGAATTCCGATATGACGACAAACGCTACCGAAGCCGCACGCAACCTGACTGTCGAGCGCGTGCGCCATCCGCTGAAGATGCGCCTGCTGCAGGTGGTGCGCACCACGCAGGTTTCGCCGCAACTGCTGCGCGTGACGCTGGGCGGCGCCGACCTGCAGGACTTTGTCTCGGCGTCGTTCGACGATCACGTCAAGGTGTTTTTCCCTGCAGCCGGCGATGACAAGCCGGTGCTGCCGCAGGTTACCGCGGACGGCATCGCGTTCCCTGAGGGCCAGCCGCGCCCGGCGGCACGTGATTACACGCCGCGCCGCTACGATGCGGCGAAGCAGGAGCTGGATGTCGAATTCGTGCTGCACGGTGATGGCCCTGCGTCGACGTGGGCGGCACAGGCTCGGCCGGGCCAGTACCTGGGGGTGGGCGGGCCGCGCGGCTCGTTCGTGGTGCCGACTGGGTTCGACTGGCACCTGCTGGTCGGCGACGATACGGCGCTGCCGGCGATCGCTCGCCGGCTGGAAGAGCTGGGCGCCGATACCCATGCCATCGTCGTGGTGGAAGTTGGCGATGCCGCCGCGCAGATCCCGCTGCCGAGCGCCGCGACGGTCGACCTGCACTGGCTGCATCGCGGCGATGCGCCCGAAGGCAGCCTGCTGGAAGGCGCGCTGCGCAAGCTGGCGCTGCCGCGTGGCGAGGGCTATGTGTGGGCCGCCGGTGAGGGCGCGGCGATGAAGGCGGTGCGTCAGTACCTGGTGACGGAGCGCGGCATCGACAAGAAGCGCATTCGCGCCTCCGCCTACTGGAAGCGCGGGGCGTCGGCGGTGCACGAGACGCTGGACGACTGAGCAACGCGGGCGGCACGGTGTACGAGGGCGATGTGTTGCCATAAGATGGCACGCATCGCTACTGTCCAAGGGGACTGCCGTGCTGACTGCATCCAAACCGTTGCGCGCTGCTGGCGCCGCGGCGGCATCCATCGCGCTGCTCGCCGCCTGTGCGCCGGACGCCGTGCGCAACCGCCAGGCCACCGACTTCAATGCCTATCTCGATTCGCTGAAGACCGCGTGCCCGAACATGATCGTCGGGACCAACAATATCAGCGAGTGGCTGCGCACCAGCGGCAGCCGCGGCGACGACGACTACGTCTACTGGCTGGACCAGACCTCGCGCCTGTACTACCAGCGCATCACTGCGCAGCAGTACCGCGATTCGGTCAGTGCGGCGCTGGGTGGGCGCTCCGATTCCTCCGCGCTGGACTGCATCGTGCGCCATCTGCCCGCGAACCGGCCGACCGGTCTGCCGGGCGGCAGGCTCTAGGCAATCTGAACACGCCCGTTGTGCAATCGCCGCATCCCCGCTAACATGAGTCCCCGGCAGACGAGACAAAGTCTGCCGACGTCGCTCGGACGGTTCCGGGCGCTTACGTAAAGGACTCCCTCATGACTGCCGCTTCCTCCGGCAAGCGCCGCTTTGCGCGCATCGATCGCCTTCCCCCGTACGTTTTCAATATCACCGCCGAGCTGAAGATGGCCGCCCGCCGCCGTGGCGAGGACATCATCGACATGAGCATGGGCAATCCCGATGGCGCCACGCCGGCGCATATCGTGGCCAAGCTCACCGAAGCGGCGCAGCGGCCCGATACACACGGTTATTCGGCGTCCAAGGGCATTCCGCGGCTGCGCCGCGCGATCTCGCACTGGTACCGCCAGCGCTATGACGTCGACATCGATGCGGATACCGAGGCCATCGTCACCATCGGCTCCAAGGAAGGCCTCGCGCACCTGATGCTGGCCACGCTGGATCGCGGCGACACCGTGCTGGTGCCCGATCCCAGCTATCCGATCCACATCTACGGCGCGGTGATTGCCGGGGCTGACATCCGCTCGGTGCCGCTGGTGCCCGGCATCGACTTCTTTGCCGAGCTGGAGCGCGCCATCCGCGGCAGCTATCCCAAGCCCAAGATGATCGTGCTGGGATTTCCGTCCAACCCGACGGCGCAATGCGTGGAGCTGGACTTCTTCGAGCGGGTGATCGCGCTGGCGCGCAAGCACGATATCTTCGTGGTGCACGACCTGGCCTACGCCGACATTGTCTTCGATGGCTGGAAGGCTCCGTCGATCATGCAGGTGCCGGGCGCCAAGGACATCGCGGTGGAGTTTTTCACGCTGTCCAAGAGCTACAACATGGCGGGCTGGCGTGTGGGCTTCATGGTCGGCAACCCAGACCTGGTGGCGGCGCTGACGCGCATCAAGAGCTATCACGACTACGGCACCTTCACGCCGCTGCAGATCGCCGCCATCGCCGCGCTGGAAGGGGACCAGCAATGCGTGAGCGAGATCGCGGCGCAATACCAGTCGCGCCGCGACGTGCTGGCGCGCGGGCTGATCGAGGCCGGCTGGCCGGTGGAAATCCCGAAGGCCTCGATGTATATCTGGGCGCGGATTCCCGAACCCTACCGCGCGCTGGGCTCGCTGGAGTTCTCGAAGCAATTGCTGGCCAAGGCCAAGGTGTCGGTGTCGCCCGGCATCGGCTTTGGCGATTATGGCGACGAGTACGTGCGCTTCGCGCTGATCGAAAATGAATCGCGCATCCGGCAGGCGGTGCGCGGCATCAAGGCGATGTTCCGCGCGGATGGCCTGGTGAAGCCGTCTTCGGCGGCACAGCCGTGATTCGGCGCTGCTTTCAGTAGCGGCGCAGCGCCTCCAGGTCGAGCACATGCACGGCGCCGTGCTCGACCGCCAGCAAGCCTTCGCCCTCCAGCACCTTGAGCGCCGCATTGGCCCGCTGGCGCGAAATGCCGGCCAGCAGGCCGACTTCCTCCTGCGTCAGATGCAGCGCCGGACCCAGGCCCGGGCACAGCACCGGATTGAACAGCGTCGCCAAGGCCCGCGCCACGCGCCCCTCGATGCCGTGCAGCCGCTCGTGCTCGACGGTGGCGATGAACAGGCCGAGCCGTTCGTTGAGCTGGTCGAGCAGGTAGCGGTTGAACGCCAGGCTGGTTTCCTGCAGCCAGCGGAAGGTGGCGCCGGGCATGCATGCGATGCGCGAATCGCGCAGCGCCACCACGTCATAGCGCAGCGTCTCGCGCTTCAGCAGCGAGCCTTCCCCAAGCCAGCCTCCGGCCGGCACGCCGGTAAGCGTGGCGCGCTTGCCGGAGGGCGAGGCGCAATGCACCTTGACCAGGCCCTCGGCAACGCCCAGCCAGCTGTCGGCCCGGTCGCCCTTGCGGATGACATAGGCGCCTTGCGGCACCGCGCGCTCGCGCACCTCGGCGCGCACGCGATCGCGTTGCGCGGGCGTCAGGGCCGCGGCCCAGGGGCTGCGCGCCAGCAGTGCGTCGAGGCTCACGGCCGTGCATCCGCTAGCCGGGCGTAACGGCGGGCAGGGGCAGCGGCTGCTCGCCCGGCGCCCACCACGGCCGGAACAGCGCCTCTACATCGGCGTCGTCGACCGCTTCATAGCTGGTGACGCGCCAGCGGGGGGCGTTGTCCTTGTCGACGATCAGCGCGCGCACGCCCTCGACGAAATCGCCTTGCGCGAAGGCGTTGACCACCACCGCCAGTTCCATGCGGAAGCAGTCGGCCAGGTCCATCCTGCGCCCGCGCAGCAGCAGTTCGCGCGTGGCGCATGCGGACAGCGGCGAACGGGTGCGCAGGACGTCGATAGTGCGGGTGGCCCATGCGATGTAGGCAGGGTCGTCCTGGCAAGCCAGTCCGGCCATGATCTCCGGCAGCGTGGCGTGCGCCTGGAAATGCTGCAACAGTGCCGGCAGCACCTGCAGCAGCGGCGCGTCGGCGGCGCTGGCAACGGGTTTGCGCACCAGCGCATGGCGCAGGTCCGCCAGTGTGTCACGGCTCCATTCGATGCCGGCGAGGGTTTGCTCCAGGCCGGCCAGCGTGGCGCTGTCTACCGCCGCGTCGGCCAGTCCGCACAGCAAGGCGTCCGCCGCGCCGATGCTAACGCCGGTCAGGCCCAGGTAGAGCGCCAGCGGCACCGGCAGCTTCGACAGGAAGTGGCTGGCGCCGACATCCGGCACCAGGCCGATGCCGGTCTCGGGCATGGCCACGCGCGAGCGTTCGGTGACCAGGCGCAGGTGCGCGGCTTGTGCCAGGCCCATGCCGCCGCCCATGACGATGCCGTCCATCAGCGCCACCAGCGGCTTGGGATAGCGGTGCAGGCGGTAGTCCAGCGCGTATTCGTCGATAAAGAAGCGCCGGTGCAGCGGCGTGCCGTCGCGGTAGCTGTCGGTCAGCGCGCGGATGTCGCCGCCGGCACAGAAGGCCTTCGGGCCCGCGCCGCGCAGCACCACCGCGCGGATGGCATTGTCGCTGGCCCAGGCATCCACCTGCGCATCCAGCGCGACGATCATCGGGTACGACAAGGCATTGAGCTGGCGCGGCCGGTTCAGCGTGGCGATGCCGACGCCGTTGACCACCTGGAACATAACCTCCGGCTCGCCAACATCCAGGTTGGCAACCTTGGTCTCTTCAGTCAGGCGCATGGCGTGCTCCTAGGCGTTGCGCCACTGCGGCGCGCGCTTCTCGAGGAAGGCGTTGACGCCTTCGCGCTGGTCGGCATCGTCGAACAGGTCGACAAAGCGCTCGCGCTCCAGCGCCAGCGCGGCCTGGCGCGGCACACCCTGGCGCGCCAGGTGCACCAGCCGCTTGCTGTGCGCGGCGGCACGCGGGCTGACCTTGCCGGCGCGTTCCGCCATCGCCAGCGCCGTGGCAAGGGCCTGGCCGCGCGGCACCACCTCTTCCACCAGGCCGATGCGCAGTGCGGTGGCCGCGTCGACGCGCTCGTTGGTCAGGATCATGCGCTTGGCCCAGCCTTCACCCACCAGCCAGGGCAGCGTCTGGGTGCCGCAGCCGCACGGCAGCAGGCCCACGGCGGCTTCCGGCAGCGCCATCTGCGCCTGTTCCTCGGCGATGCGGATATCGCAGGCCAGCGCGCATTCCAGCCCGCCGCCCATGGCATAGCCGTTGATCGCGGCAATCACCACCGGCCGCGCGTTCTGCAGGGCCTCGAACGCGCTGCCGAACTGCTGCGCCATCACGCGCGCGTGGGCGCGGTCCCCTTCGGCAAAGCCGTTCAGGTCTGCGCCGGCGCTGAAAAATTTCTCGCCGGCTCCGGTCACGACCACGGCGCGGACTTCAGGGTTGGCATCGATCCTTGCCACCAGCTCGCGCAACTGTTGCAGCCCTTCGGCGGTGAACGCGTTGGCAGGCGGGCGGCTCAGCGTCAGCGTGGCGACGTGGCCGTGCAGGGCGAACTCGATCATTGCTGGCTCTCCTTGTCGGCGGCGGACAGGTACTGGCGGATCACGCCGGAAAAGTCGAGCTGGCCATCGCCGGCGTGGCTCACGGCCTGGTAGACCTGTTGCGCCAGCGCGCCGAGGAACAGGGGCTGCTTCACGCTGCGCGCGGCGTCCGTGGCCAGGCCCAGGTCCTTGAGCATCAGGTCGGCGCCGAAGCCGCCGCTGTAGCCGCGGCCGGCCGGCGCGGTCTCGATCACGCCGGGCCACGGATTGCAGGTATCGGAAGCCCAGCAGCGGCCGGTGGAGGTATTGACGATGCCCGCCAGCACGTTGGCGTCGATGCCCAGCTTTACCCCCAGCGCCATCGCCTCGGAGACGCCGATCATGGAGATGCCCAGGATCAGGTTGTTGCAGATCTTGGCGACCTGGCCGGTGCCGGTGCCGCCGCAATGGACCAGGTTGCGGCCCATGCCGGCCAGCACGGGCCGCACCTGCGCGAACAGCGCTTCGGAGGCGCCGACCATGAAGGTCAGCGTGCCGGCCTGCGCGCCGACGGTGCCGCCGGAGACCGGCGCGTCGGCCAGCGCATTGCCATGGGCCTCGGCCGCGGCGGCCAGTTCGCGCACGGTCGCGGGGTCGATGGTGCTGGAGTCGACCAGCGGCACGCCGGGCCGCACCCCGGCCAGCACGCCATCCGTGCCAAGGTAGGCGCTGCGCACATGCGCGGCCGCAGGCAGCATGGTGATGACGAAGTCCGCTTCGGCCACGGCCTTGCGGGCCGAATCGGCGGCGGCGGCGCCTTCGCTGCACAGCGATGCCACCGCAGCGGCGTTCAGGTCGAATACGGTCAGCGTGTGACCGGCCTTGAGCAGGTTGCGCGCCATGGGCGCGCCCATGTTGCCCAGGCCGATGAAGGCGATATGCATGGGGTGTCTCCTTCCGTGTCGTTTTTGAATACCGCCCGATTACTTCAGGCTGATGGTGGTATTCACCCCATCATTGACCGTGGCGTCGTCAAACCACCGCGCCGTCACCGTCTTGGTCTGCGTGTAGAACTGCACCACCTGCTTGCCATACGGCCCCAGGTCGCCCAGCTTGGAGCCGCGCGAGCCGGTGAAGCTGAAGTAGGGCACCGGTACCGGGATGGGGATGTTGATGCCCACCTGGCCGACATCGATCTCGCTCTGGAACTTGCGCGCGGCGGCGCCGCTCTGCGTGAACACGCCGGTGCCGTTGCCGAACGGGTTGCGGTTGACCAGCGCGATGGCGTCGTCCAGCGTGTCCACGCCGATCACCACCAGCACCGGTCCGAAGATCTCTTCGGTGTAGATCGACATGTCGGTCTTCACGTCGGTGAAGATGGTCGGGCCGATGAAGTTCCCCCGCGGATATCCCGGGACCTCCACCCCGCGCCCGTCCAGCACCAGCGTCGCGCCTTCGCGCTCGCCAGCGGCAATCAGGCCGAGGATGCGTTCCTTTGCCGCGACCGAAACCACCGGGCCGACGTCGGTGCCCGGCTCGGCGCCGGCGCCGACCTTGAGCGTCTTTGCGCGCGCCACCAGGTCGGGCACCCAGTCGCGCGCCGCGCCCACCAGCACCACCACCGAAGTGGCCATGCAGCGCTGGCCGGCCGCGCCGAAGCCGGCACCCGCCAGTGCATTCAGGGTCTGCTCCTTGTGCGCGTCGGGCAGCACCACCGCGTGGTTCTTGGCGCCCATCATCGACTGCACGCGCTTGCCGTGCGCGTTGGCCAGGTTGTAGACATGAGTGCCGACGGCGGTCGAACCCACGAACGACACCGCCTTGATGTCCGGGTGCGTGCACAGCGCGTCGACCACGTCCTTGGCGCCGTGCACGACGTTCAGCACGCCCGGCGGCACGCCGGCTTCCAGCGCCAGCTTGACCAGCTCCATGGTCGACAGCGGATCCTGCTCGGACGGCTTGAGCACGAAGGTATTGCCGCAGACGATCGCCATCGGGAACATCCACAGCGGGATCATCGCCGGGAAGTTGAACGGGGTGATGCCGGCGCAGACGCCGATCGGCTGCTGCAGCGTGTAGGTGTCGACGGTGGCGGCGACGTTCTCGGCAAAGCCGCCTTGCTGCAGCGTGCCGATGGAGCAGGCGTGCTCGACTACCTCCAGCCCGCGGAAGATGTCGCCTTCGGCATCGGCCAGGGTCTTGCCCTGCTCGGCGGTCAGGATTGCGGCGATACGCTTGCTGTGCTCGCGGATCAGCGCCTGGAAGCGCAGCATCACGCGCAGCCGCGCGCCGATCGGGGTGTGGCGCCACGTGGCAAAGGCGCGGTGCGCGGCGCCCACGGCTGCCGCGACTTCGCTGGCGGTGGCGAGCGGCACGCGCGCCAGCACTTCCTGCGTCGCGGGATTGACCACGTTGCGGAATTCGGTGGCGGACGAGTCCACCCATTCGCCGTTGATCAGCAGCGGTACGGTCGGCACGGAAGTGGCGGTGTTGGGCACGGCAGTCATGGTTGTCTCCGGAGGATGTTGTTCTGCAGGGGAAGAGGGGAGTAGAGGGTTCAGAGGCTGCGCGCGATCAGCATGCGCTGGATCTCGCTGGTGCCTTCGTAGATCTGGGTAATGCGGGCGTCGCGGTAATGGCGCTCGACCGGGTAGTCTTCAAGGTAGCCATAGCCGCCGTGGATCTGCAGCGCCTTGGAGCACACGCGCTCGGCCAGTTCGGACGCATACAGCTTGGCCTGCGAGGCCTCGGACAGGCACGGCACGCCATCGCTGCGCATGCGCGCGGCGCGATGCACCAGCAGCCGTGCGGCATTCAGTTCGGTGGCCATGTCGGCCAGCATGTTGGCGATGGGAGGATGCTCGCGCAGGGCGCGGCCGAACTGGATGCGCTCGGACGCGTAGCGGCACGCGGCCTCGAATGCCGAGCGGGCGATGCCGATCGCCTGCGCGGCGATGCCGATGCGTCCGCCTTCCAGGTTGGACAGCGCGATGCGCAGACCCTCGCCGGGCTCGCCGAGCAGCGCGTCGTGCGGGACCACGCAGTCTTCCAGCGTGATGGCGCAGGTGTCGGAAGCGCGGATGCCCAGCTTCTTTTCGGGGGCATGGACGATAAAGCCGGGCGTGCCGGTGGGCACCAGGAACGCGGAGATGCCCTTTTTGCCGCGTTCTGGTTCGGTGGCGGCAAACACCACCGCTACCCCCGCGCGCTGGCCGTTGGTGACGAACTGCTTGCTGCCGTTGAGCACCCAGCCGTTGTCGGTGAAGCGGGCGCGGGTGCGCAGGTTGTGCGCCTCGGACCCCGCCTGCGGTTCAGTCAGGCAAAACGCGCCGATCAGCTCGCCGCTGGCCAGGCGCGCCAGGTAGCGTTCCTTCTGCGCATCGGTGCCGTAGTGCAGGATCGGCCCGCAGCCGACCGAGTTGTGCACGCTCATCATGGTGGCGCAGGCGGCGCAGCCGGCGGCGATTTCTTCGATGGCCAGCGCGTAGGCGACGTAATCGGTATAGGTGCCGCCCCATTCCTCGGGCACGATCATGCCGAGCAGCCCCAGCGCGCCCATTTCGGCGACGACTTCATCGGGCAGCCGGCCGTCGCGGTCCCATTGCGCGGCGCCGCCGGCCAGCCGTTCGGTGGCAAAGGCGCGCGCGCTGTCGCGGATCATGGTTTGCTCTTCGGTGTAGTCGCTGTGCATGGCAGATCGAGGTGGACGTTTGGAGCCGCGCGGCAACTCAGGCAGAATGCGCGCTCGGCGTTTGACCTGCGGGCAGTGTAGGAACGCCCGAGGTCGGCTCCTATGCCAAAATCCGCCAATCTTCGTGAACTCGTTTGCCACCCGCCAGCGCCATGGAAAAAGGCAGTGTCGCCATCTGTTTCGTCCACCACGCCATTGCGGGACTGCGCGCGCGCGGCATCGACCCCGATCCGGTGCTGCGCAGCGCCGGCATCGCGCCCGCGCTGCTGACCGTGGCGCAGGCGCGGGTCTCGGCCGCCAGCTACAGCGAGCTGTGGCTGGCCGTGGCGGCGGCGCTGGATGACGAGTTCTTCGGCCAGGATTCGCGCAGCATGAAGTGCGGCAGCTTTGCCATGCTGTGCCATGCGGTGGCGGGCAGCCGCACGCTGGCGCAGGCGCTGGAGCGCATCACGCGGTACTTCCGGCTGCTGCTCGACGATATCGGAGTGCGGCTGGAGCGCCATGGTGACGAGGCCGCGCTGGTGCTGACCGCGCCGAGCGCGCACCTGGGGCGCCAGCCCGGCGTGTTTGCGCAGGAGACCATGCTGATCATGCTGCATGGCCTGATGAGCTGGCTGCTGCGGCGGCGCGTGCCGGTGCGCCTGGCCGCGTTCAGCTATGCCGAACCACCGTACAGTGCGGAATACCGCGTCATGTATTCGCGCCAGCTGGCCTTCGCGCAGCCGGCCACGGCGCTGGTGTTCGACGCGGCGCTGCTGGACCAGCCGGTGCGCCAGGACGAGCGCAGCCTGAAGGCGTTCCTGCGCGATGCGCCGCACAACGTGG
The DNA here is from genome assembly GCF_000069785.1 of Cupriavidus taiwanensis LMG 19424. Taxonomy (NCBI): domain Bacteria; kingdom Pseudomonadati; phylum Pseudomonadota; class Betaproteobacteria; order Burkholderiales; family Burkholderiaceae; genus Cupriavidus; species Cupriavidus taiwanensis. The sequence goes on from NC_010530.1 coordinate 1,167,168, forward strand.
TGGTCAAGTATTCGGACCGCAGCAGCATGGGGGCGCGCGTGCGCCGGCTGCTGCGCAACCAGCGTCCGGATCAATGGCCGACCTTCGAAGACCTGGCCGTCAGCCTGAACCTGTCGGCATCGTCATTGCGGCGCCGTCTGATGGAGGAGGGCGTGAGCTACCAGGACCTGAAGGATGCGCTGCGGCGCGACCTCGCGATCGAGGCGCTCAGCCATTCCGGTCGCCCGGTCGCCGATATCGCGGCCGAACTCGGCTTTGCCGAGCCCGGCGCGTTCCACCGGGCCTTTCGGCGCTGGACCGGATCGCGCCCGGGGGCCTACCGCCGCGTGGCGGACGGGTAGGGTGAGTCCGCGGCTACAGCTGCGTGGCGTGGTGCCGGATGTGGTCGGCGATAAAGCTGGTGATGAAGTAGTAGCCGTGGTCGTAGCCGCTGTGCCGGCGCAGCGTCAGCGGCTGGCCCACGGCCTGGCAGGCCGCGGCGAATGCGTCCGGATGCAGCTGGCTTTGCAGGAATTGATCGTCCAGCCCCTGGTCGACGAGGATGCCGGCCGGAAACGGCGCACCCGGCTGGCGTGCCATCAGCTCGCTCGCGTCATACTGTGCCCAGGCGGCGCGGTCGCTGCCCAGGTACCCGGTAAAGGCCTTCTCGCCCCACGGGCAGCGCGACGGCGCGGCGATCGGCGCGAATGCCGACACCGAGCGAAAGCGCTGCGGATGGCGCTGCGCCAGCACCAGGGCACCGTGACCGCCCATCGAATGCCCGAAGATGCCGACCCGCCCGGCATCGCCCGGCAACGCGCTGGTCACCAGTTCGAACAGTTCTTCGGCGACGTAGCTCTCCATGCGCCAGTGCTTCTGCCACGGGGCTTCGGTGGCATCGAGATAAAACCCCGCGCCCACGCCGAAGTCCCAGGCATCCGCTTCGCCCGGCAGGCCCGCGCCGCGCGGGCTGGTATCCGGAGCCACCAGCATCAGGCCGTGCTCGGCGGCAAACCGCTGCGCGCCGGCCTTGATCATGAAGGTCTCTTCGGTGCAGGTCAGGCCGGCCAGGTAGAACAGCACCGGCACCCGTGCGCCGGCCTGCGCCTGCGGCGGCAGGTAGACCGAGAAACGCATCGGCAGCCCGACCGCCACCGAGTCATGGCGATAGAAACGCTGCGCCCCGCCGTGGCAGCCGTGTTGCGAGATCAGTTCCATGTCGGCGCCGCCCTCAGTACAGCACCACGGAACGGATCGACTCGCCGCGCTTCATCAGGTCGAAGCCTTCGTTGATGCGCTCGAGCGGCAGCGTGTGCGTGATCAGGTCGTCGATATTGAGCTTGCCTTCCATGTACCAGTCGACGATTTTCGGCACGTCGGTGCGGCCGCGCGCGCCGCCGAAGGCGGAGCCTTTCCACTCGCGCCCCGTCACCAGCTGGAACGGACGCGTCGAGATCTCCGCGCCGGCCTCGGCCACGCCGATGATGATCGACTTGCCCCAGCCCTTGTGGCAGCACTCCAGCGCCTGGCGCATGACCTGCGTGTTGCCGATGCATTCGAACGAGTAGTCGGCGCCGCCGTCGGTCAGCTGGATGATGTGGTCGACCACGTTGTCGACATCCTTGGGGTTGATGAAGTGGGTCATGCCGAACTTGCGCGCCATCGCCTCGCGCGCCGGGTTCAGGTCGACGCCGATGATCTTGTCGGCGCCCACCATCTTCGCAGCCTGGATCACGTTCAGGCCGATGCCGCCGAGGCCGAACACGACCACGTTGGCGCCGGCCTCGACCTTGGCGGTGAACAGCACCGCGCCCACGCCGGTGGTCACGCCGCAGCCGATGTAGCAGACCTTGTCGAACGGCGCATCCGGGCGGATCTTCGCCAGCGCGATCTCCGGCACCACGATGTGGTTGGCGAAGGTCGAGGTGCCCATGTAGTGGAAGATGGGCTTGCCATCGATGGAAAAACGCGAGGTGCCGTCCGGCATCAGGCCTTTGCCCTGGGTGGCGCGGATGGCCTGGCACAGGTTGGTCTTGCGCGACAGGCAGAACTTGCACTGGCGGCATTCCGGCGTGTACAGCGGAATGACGTGGTCGCCGGGCCTGAGCGAGGTTACGCCGGGGCCGACGTCGGTGACGATGCCGGCGCCTTCATGGCCGAGGATCGCCGGGAAGATGCCTTCCGGATCGGCGCCGGAGAGCGTGTAGTAGTCGGTGTGGCAGATGCCGGTGGCCTTCACTTCCACCAGCACTTCGCCGGCGCGCGGGCCGTCGAGGTCAACGTCTTCGATGGTCAGCGGGGCGCCGGCTTTCCAGGCGATGGCGGCTTTGGTTTTCATGGGGAGGTCCTCCGGGATCAGGAATAAGGGGGCGTCTCACGCGGCTTGGATATCGCGCGCCGAGAGGCTGGCACGATACCGAAGCCAGCCGGGTCCGAGGACATGACTATACGGTCTTCCTGCGGCATGAGGCCAGTCTTGGCCGATCAGCGGTCAGCGTCTGCGCGCAGACAGTTCAGCCGCATGCGCAGCGCCGCTGCCAAGCCCGCCAGCCGTCGACCCCAACTGCCCTTCATGGCGCCTTCCCAGCCACCAACCCAGCCCGGCCCACAGCAGCGCCAGCATGGCACCCGCCAGCGCCACCGTGGCGGGGTGTCCCGCCAGGGCATCGATCCCGGTCTTGACCCAGGCGCTGACCGCATCGCCCGCCCGGTAAACGGCCGTGTCGATGACGTTCTTGGCCTTGTACTTGGTCTCGGCATCGACCACGGTGAACAGCATCTCCCGGCCAGGGCGCAGTAGCGCATATTCCCCCACGCGCCGCAGGATCATGACCCCGGCCAGCACGCCGAAGGTAGGCAGCAGGGCCAGCACGAGAAAGCCCGCGGCAACGGCCAGCGGCACCGCGCTCAGCAGTACGGTGACGCCGTAGCGGCGCGCCATGCGGCCGGTGAAGAACAGTTGCACCAGGATGGTCAGCGCCTGCACCACCGCATCGAGCGCGCTGAACACCTGGGTCTGGCGGGTGCGCTCGGGGAAGGCCTCGGCGACGAGCCGGGCTTGCTCGAAGTAGAGGAACGTGCTGGCCGTGGCCAGCAGGATCACGAACAGGCCGATGCCGAGCAGATAGCGCGAGCGCAGCAGCAGCGACAGCCCGGCGAGCAGTCCGCCGCCGATCGGATTGGCGGGATCCGGCGCCGTGGCGGCAACGGTCTGGTCCGGTGGCGCCACGCCGGCGCCGGCACGACGGCGCCAGCCGAACAGCCAGCCTACGCCTGGCAGCGTGGCTGCCAGCAATGCCGCCGACAGCAGCATCAGGCCGGTCAGGCCGATATGCGGCACCAGCCAGCCGCCCAGCACCGGGCCGGCCAGTCCGCCCGCACTGGCGCCAGCGGCCAGCAGCGCGAACAGCCTGCGCGCCTGCTCGGGCCGGAACACATCGGCCATCAGGCTCCATGCCACCGACACCACGAAGAGGTTGAACACGGACAGCCACACGTAGAACACGCGCGCCAGCCAGACGTTGTCGGGCAAGGTGCGCGTGGCCAGCGCAAAGGCCAGCAGGTTGGCAATGAAGAAGGCGTATACCCACGGCACGAAGCGGCGCCGCGGCAGCCAGGCGCAGACCGCGCCGTAGAGCGGGATCGCGGCCAGCATCACGACAAAGGTGGCGGTGAACAGCCATTGCAGGTTCTTCACGCCGCCGGCAATGCCCATGGTTTCGCGCACCGGGCGCAGCATGAAATAGCTGGCGAACAGGCAGAAGAAGAACAGGAATCCGGCTATCACGGCGCCGGCTTCGCCGCTGCGGACGCCGAAGCCGTGCCACAGTCGGGCCGGGCCGCCGGCAGGGGCGTTGCGCGCGGGCTCGTTCATGGCGGGGCCGGCCTAGCGCAGCAGCGCCGCGATGCGCTCGCGCTGGCCGGGGTCGGGCATGCGGCCCAGCGCTGCGCCGAGATTGTCGGCCATGTTGCGCGCCTTGGAGGTAGCCGGGATCGCCGCCGTCACGGCCGGATGGCTGACGACAAACTTGAGGAACAACTGGGCCCATGAGCCGCAATCAATGTCGCCGGCCCATGGCGGCAGCGGGCGCTCCTTGACCACGCGGAACAGGCGCCCGTCCTGGAACGGCCGGTTGACCAGCACCGCCACGCCGCGCGCCTCGCACAGCGGTAGCAGCGTGCGCTCGGCATTGCGCTCGCCCACGGAGTAGTTGACCTGGACAAAATCCACACGCTCGGCGCGCACGATCCTTTCCAGCGCCTCGTGGGCGTCTTCGCGGTAATGGGTGATGCCCAGGTAGCGGATGCGGCCCTGCTCCTTGAGCTGACGCAGAAAGCGCAGGTTGCCCTGCCAGTCGATCAGGTTGTGGATCTGCAGCAGGTCGATCTTGTCGACGTGCAGGTCGGCCAGGGATCGTTCCCATTGCGCCTGCGCCGGCGCGCCGGATGGGGCGGAGATCTTGGTGGCAAGGAAAACCCTGTTGCGCGCATTGGCCGCGCGCAGCAGATCGCCGGTCACGGCTTCGGCACTGCCGTAGCTGGGCGCGGTGTCGACCACCGAGCCTTCGGTCTGCAGCAACAGCCCCATGACCTCCGCCAGCGGCTTGCGTTCGTCGGGGCTGGAGCCGACGTCGAAGGTGTCGGCGGTGCCCATGCCGATCACGGGCAGGGCTTCAGTGGTGCCGGGAATGGTGCGGCGCAGGGGCGCGGCAACGGTGGCGGCATGGGCCGGCGGCGCTGGACCGATCCCGGTGGCGGCCAGTCCGGCGGCCAGGCCGAGGAATGAGCGACGGTCGATCGACATGGGGGGTTCCCGGCGAGTCACTGACTGGTTGACCTTAGGCGTTGAGCCCGGCCGTGTAAACCGTTGCGTGCGCGGCGCAATCCCTAGTGCAGGCGAGGACGGTACCCCACGCCAAACCGGACGGACAAGGCGCTCAGGCGCTGGTCCAGCGTCCAGAGGCGGGCACCGGGGGTGATCAGGGTCGAAGCCAGCAAGGTGACATCCACCAGGCCGCAGCCCAGCCCATACAGTTGCTCGCGCTCCAGCAGCGAGATGACTTCTCCCAGCGTTGCCTGCCTGGCGGCCTGCAGCAACCCGATGTCGCCGAGCGTCTGCGCCCGCGGCGCCGGTGGCGTGCCGCAGGCCAGTTCGGCCACGACCAGGGGATGGGTCAGCACCTGGTCTGCCTCCATCAGGCGGATCAGGGCGTCATTGCGCTGCCGGAAATGGCCCACCCACACCGAGGTGTCGACGAGCACGTTCATTTGACGTCGGGTTCGGGATTGCGGCGCGGTACGTCTTGCATGCCGGGCGCTGCGCCGCCGAGGGCCGCGAGGCGCTTGGCGGCCTGCACCCGAACGAATGTCTTGATTGCCTCGCGAAACAGGTCTGCCTTGTCCATGCCGGGGTCCGCCATCTCCAGTGCTTGTTCATACAGAGCGTCATCGATCGTGACTGTCGTGCGCATCGCAGGCTCCTTGAATCAGGTTTGATGACAATATGCATCAAAAGCGGAATCAGGGCAAGGCCGCAATCGCTCGCGGACCGGATGCTGCCGACACGCTTGCAGTATTGGTTGCCGGTACCAGGGCGTCGATGAGAGATGTCGCATTCCGGGCCGGGCAGGCCTGGTGCCGGAGCCGCCGCGGCGTCGCCCCCGGTCACGTTCCGTCGTCAGACCAGCGTGGCCAGGCCCAGTGTAAGCAGCAACGCCACCACCGAGATGATGGTTTCGCAGACCGACCAGGTCTTGAAGGTCTGGGCCACGGTCATGTTGAAGTACTCCTTGACCAGCCAGAAGCCGCCGTCGTTCACGTGCGACAGGATCAGCGAGCCGGCGCCGGTGGTCAGCACCAGCAGTTCCGGGCGGGTGCCGGGCACGCTGGCGGCAATCGGCGCGACGATGCCCGCTGCGGTGGTCATGGCGACTGTCGCCGAGCCCGTGGCGATGCGGATCATCACCGCAACCAGCCAGCCCAGCACCAGCACCGAGACATTGGCGCCGGTGGCGACGTCGACGATGGCGGTGGAGATGCCCGAGTCCCGCAGGATGCGGCCGAAGCCGCCGCCGGCGCCGACCACCAGCGTGATGATGGCGGTGGGCGCCACGCACTCGTTGGTGAACTTGAGGATGGTCTCGCGATTAAAGCCTCGCGCCTTGCCGAAGGTGTAGAAGCTCACCAGCGCGGCGATCAGCAGTGCCATCACCGAGTTGCCGATCAGCTTCAGGAAGTCGTTGGCGAAGGTCTTGGGCGTGGTGAACAGGTCGGCCCAGCTGCCGATCAGCATCAGCACTACCGGCAGCAGGATGGTGAACACCGTGATGCCGAAGCCCGGCAGCTCGTGCGATTCCTTGACGCGCTCATCCTCTTCGGTGAACTGCTCGGCGAGCGGGTTGTATTCGGGCAGCTTGACGTAGCGGTCCATCAGCCGGGCGAACAACGGTCCCGCCAGCGCCGCGGTGGGGATGCCGACAATCAGCGCATACATGATGGTCTTGCCGATATCGGCGCCGTATGCGGTCACCGCCAGCAGCGCGGCCGGGTGCGGCGGGATCAGGCCGTGCACCACCGACAGGCCGGCCACCATCGGAATGCCGACCAGCACCATCGACGTGCCGGTGCGCTTGGCGACGTTGAAGGCGATCGGCACCAGCAGCACGAAGCCCACTTCGAAGAATACCGGCAGGCCGACGATGAACGCGATCGTGGCCATGGCCCAATGCACGTTCTTCGCCCCAAAGAAATCGATCAGCGTATTGGCGATGCGCTCGGCGCCGCCGGACTCGGCCATCATCTTGCCGAGCATGGTGCCCAGGCCCACCACCAGCGCGATGTGGCCAAGCGTGCCGCCGACACCGGCTTCAAAGGACTTGACGATCTCGCTCATCGGCATGCCCACGGCAAAGCCGAGCAGCACCGAGACGACGACCAGGGTAATGAACGGGTTGAGCTTGTAGCGCGCGATCAGGACCACCAGGGCGATCACGGCGATCAGCGCATACACCAAGAGCGTGGTTCCGGTGACGGCACCCATATTGTCTCCTTGCGTGGAAAAAGAGCCGCTTGTGTGCGGCAGCAGAGTTTTGGCTTTCTTGTTTCCCTCCCGGTGGGGAGAGGTGGTGGGGTAGAGGGCGCGGCAAGCGCCTTTGCGGCTCACCTTGTGGTGATGCCGGCCCTCTCCCCGGCCCCTCTCCCGCGTGCGGGAGAGGGGCGCAAACAGTGGAGAAGCAGTGAATCAAGCCGGCAGCAGTCTCAGGCCGCCGGCTTCTTGTACGCGATGCAGTCGACCTCGACCTTGCAATCGACCACCATGCTCGACTGCACGCAGGCGCGCGCGGGCGGGTTGGCGCCGAAGTATTCCTTGAAGATCTTGTTGAACGAGGCGAAGTCGCGCGTATCGTCCAGCCACACGCCGCAGCGCACCACGTGCTCGGGGCCGTAGCCGGCCTCGGCCAGGATGGCCAGCACGTTCTTGATGGCCTGGTGGGTCTGGGGCACGATGCCGCCGTCGATGACCTCGCCGTTGACCATCGGCACCTGGCCCGAGACGTAGAGCCAGCCATCGGCCGCGACCGCACGGGCAAAAGGCATATGCTGGCCGCCGGTACCGGTGCCGCCTTCGACGCCGAATCGTTTGATGTCCATGAGTACTCCTGGAAATGGGTTAGACAGGTGAGGGAAGCGGCGGTGCGTGCGCGTCAGTCCGCACCGCGGGGCAGGAAACGGCCGGCGCGCACGCCGGTGCTCTGGCGTTGCTGCCATGACAGCTCGCCGTTGACCCAGACCGAGGCGATGCCCTCGGCCGGTTGCATCGGATCGGTAAAGCTGGCGGCGTCGCGGATGGTGGCGGCGTCGAACAGCACCAGGTCGGCCCAGTAGCCTTCGCGCACGAAGCCGCGCTGGTGCAGGCCGAAACGCTCGGCCGACATGCCGGTCATCTTGTTGACGGCCACGGTCAGCGGGAACAGTTCGCGGTCGCGCGCGTAGTGGCCGAGCACGCGCGGGAACGCGCCCCACAGGCGCGGATGCGGCAGCGGGTCATTGGGCAGGCCGTCCGAGCCGACCACCGTGGCCGGATGGCTCAGGATGCGGTCGACGTCGGCGTCTTCCATGCAGTGGTAGACCGCGCCGGCGGGCATCAGCCGGCGCGCGGCTTCGTGCAGGTCGA